>NZ_JBIAXC010000036.1:0-1128 GCF_042896295.1 Kitasatospora sp. NPDC001309
CGCCCGGTTACATTCCGAACCCGGAAGCTAAGCCTCACAGCGCCGATGGTACTGCAGGGGGGACCCTGTGGGAGAGTAGGACGCCGCCGAACAATTATTCAAGGCCGCGGCCCCAGCGATTCGCTGGGGCCGCGGCCTTTTTGTGTTTTGCGAACTTGCACGAGACCGGCAGGCCGGAACTTCCGCCCAGGAGCGGACGCTTCCGACATGCCGGACAATGGAGATGGTGTGCGGCCAGGAGGCCGGCGCCGATACCGCGTGACGGCACTGACGTTGCCCAGTCCGCGGTGGAGATGAAGCAGCAGAAGGAGTCACGAGGATGTCGAACCAGCCCGAGGGCCGTCCCGAGCGTCGATCGGACGACGGCCGAGGCTACGAGCCCCGGTCGCGTGGGGGCTGGTCCAACGACCGTGGCAGCTTCCGTCGTGACGACCGTGACGACCGTCCGCGTCGTGACGACCGTCCGTCGTTCCGCGACCGTGACGACCGCGGCGGCGACCGTGGCGGCTTCCGTCGCGACGACCGTCCGCAGGGTGGTGGCTTCAACCGCGACCGTGGCGACCGTCCGCAGGGTGGTGGCTTCAACCGTGACCGTGGCGACCGTCCGCAGGGTGGCGGTTTCAACCGCGACCGCGGTGACCGTCCGCAGGGTGGCGGTTTCAACCGTGACCGTGGCGACCGTCCGCAGGGTGGCGGTTTCAACCGTGACCGTGGCGACCGTCCGCAGGGTGGCGGTTTCAACCGTGACGACCGCGGCGGCGACCGCGGTGGCTTCCGTCGCGACGACCGTCCGCAGGGCGGCGGTTTCCGCCGGGACGACCGTCCGGGCGGTTTCCGTCGCGATGACCGTGACGACCGTCCGCGTCGTGACGACCGTCCGTCGTTCCGCGACCGTGACGACCGCGGCGGCGACCGTGGCGGCTTCCGCCGTGACGACCGTCCCCAGGGCGGTGGCTTCAACCGTGACGACCGTGGCGGCGACCGCGGTGGCTTCCGCCGTGACGACCGCCCGGGCGGTTTCAACCGTGACCGTGGCGACCGTCCGCAGGGTGGCGGTTTCAACCGCGACCGCGGTGACCGTCCGCAGGGTGGCGGTTTCAACCGTGACGACCGTGGCGGCGACCGTGG
>NZ_JBIAXC010000036.1:1225-105523 GCF_042896295.1 Kitasatospora sp. NPDC001309
TGGCGGCTTCCGCCGGGACGACCGCCCCCAGGGCGGCGGCTTCAACCGCGACCGTGACGACCGCGGCGGTTTCAACCGCGACCGTGGCGACCGTCCCCAGGGTGGTGGCTTCAACCGCGACCGTGGCGACCGTCCGCAGGGTGGCGGTTTCAACCGTGACGACCGTGGCGGCGACCGTGGCGGCTTCCGCCGGGACGACCGCCCCCAGGGCGGCGGCTTCAACCGCGACCGTGACGACCGCGGCGGTTTCAACCGCGACCGTGGCGACCGTCCGCAGGGTGGCGGTTTCAACCGTGACGACCGTGGCGGCTTCCGTCGCGACGACCGCCCCCAGGGTGGCGGCTTCCGCCGGGACGACCGCCCGAGCGGGTTCCGTCGCGACGACCGTGACGACCGTCCGCGTCGTGACGACCGTCCGTCCTACGGCGACCGTGGCGACCGTGGCGGCGACCGCGGCGGTTTCAACCGTGACCGTGGCGACCGTCCGCAGGGTGGTGGCTTCAACCGTGACCGCGGTGGCGACCGTGGCGGCTTCCGTCGGGACGACCGCCAGGGTGGCGGCGGCTTCCGTCGTGACGACCGTCCGTCCTACGGCGACCGTGGCGACCGTGGCGGCGACCGCGGCCGTGGGGACTACGACGACCGTCGTGGCAACTTCGAGCCGGTCAAGCGCCTGCCGATCCCGGAGGACGTCACCGGCTTCGAGCTGGACGCGGACGTGCGCCAGGAGCTCAAGAGCCTGCCCAAGACCCTCGCGGACGACGTCGCGCGCAACCTGGTGATGGTGGCCCGGCTGCTCGACGGCGACGCGGAGGAGGCCTACCAGTACTCCCGCGTCGCGCTGCGGCTGGCGTCCCGCGTGCCCGCCGTCCGTGAGGCGGCCGGTTTCGCCTCGTACATGACGCAGCGTTACTCCGAGGCGCTGACCGAGTTCCGCGCCGCCCGTCGGATGACCGGTCGTGCCGACCTGTGGCCCGTGATGGCCGACTGCGAGCGCGGTCTGGGCCGTCCGGAGCGGGCGCTGGCGATGGCCGGCGAGCCCGAGGTGAAGCAGCTGGACAAGGCCGGCCAGGTGGAGATGCGCCTGGTCGCGGCCGGTGCCCGCAGCGACATGCAGCAGTTCGAGGCGGCCGTCGTCACCCTGCAGAGCCCGGAGCTGGCCTCCAGCGCCGTGCACTCGTGGACCGCGCGCCTGCGGTACGCCTACGCCGAGGCGCTGATCGCGGCCGGCCGTGGCGACGAGGCCCGTGACTGGTTCGCCAAGGCCGCCGAGGCCGACACCGAGGGTTCGACCAACGCCTCGGAGCGCCTGGCCGAGATCGACGGCGTGGAGTTCACCGACGCGCTCGACCCGGAGCTGGCCGACGAGGACGTCGACCGCGCCGAGGCCCCGGCGAAGAAGCGCGGCGGCGACGTCTCCGACGACCGTGTGATCTTCGAGGACGAAGAGGACGTCGAGGAGTTCTACGACGAGGACGACCTCGAGATCGACGAGGACTTCGACGGCCTGGTCCCCGAGCGCGCCGCGGACGCCAAGGCCGACGAGGCCGAGAAGGCCGACAAGGCCGAGGCCAAGGGCGACGCCCAGGCCTGAGCGTCCTGAAACACGCCGTGAGGCCCTGCCGATGCCCCTTCGGGGGAGATCGGCAGGGCCTCACGGCGTCCGGGGGTTCCTGCTGCCCGGCGGGCCGGCCGGTGGACCGGCCCCGGCGGCCTAGCCCAGCGGAAGGCTGCGCAGCACCAGCCCGGTGGCCGGCTTCGGCCCGAACGAGGTGGACTTGCGCGGCATGGTGACGCCCTGTTCGGCCAGCCTGCGCACCACGCTCTCCCGGACCGGGTGCAGCAGTACGGCGGTGCCTCCGGTGCGGGCGGCCTCGCGCTCGGCGGCCGCGGCGGTGTGCAGGTAGCCGATGTCGTCGGGGCCGTCGGGGACGTGCCAGGTGTGGTCGAGCAGGGTGGCGTGCAGCACGGTGGCGTCCAGGCGGCGCCACTCCTCGGGCCGGTCGTGCGGCACGGTGGCCCCCAGCAGGGCCTCCTCCGGCTCGCCGAGCAGCCAGAACACGCCGTCGCCGCCGGTGAGGACGAAGCCGTTGCCGCCGTGCCGCTTCTGCTCGGCGAGGGCCTGGAGGGCGGCGGTCAGCGGACCGGGGACCTCCTTGACCTTCCACTGGTCGCCGAGCTTCTCCAGGGCCTCGGCCACCGGCAGCCGGTACAGCACCCGGTGGATGGCCCGGACCCGCAGCGGGTAGCGGGCGGTGTCCACCAGCAGCACCATGCCGCGGTCCCACGGGCTGCGGGGCAGGTGGCGGTGCTCGCGCTGGAGCCGCAGGTACATCTCCCAGCGGTGGTGGCCGTCGGCGATCAGGGCCCGGCAGGTGGCCAGGTCTCGGCTGATCTCGCCGAGGTCGGCGGGGTCCGTGACCGCCCACAGGCGGTGGTGGGTGCCGTCGGTGGTGGCGGTGGAGAGCAGCGGCTCGCCCTCGACGGTCCGCTCGATGACGCCGGAGGCGCCGCCGTTGCCGCGGTAGGTGAGCAGCAGCGGTTCGAGGTTGGCCCGGGTGGTGCGCATCAGGCCGACCCGGTCGGCGACCGGCCGGGGCATCACGTCCTCGTGGGGGAGGACGACGCCGGCCTCGGGGCCGCTCACCGCGAGGGCGCCGATCAGGCCGCGCTGGAGCAGCTCGGGCGTGTCACCGTTGCCGGGGACCCGCTGCTCGTAGACGTAGATGGCCGGCTCCGGGTCGGCGGCGAGGACGCCCTCGCGCTGCCAGGCGGCCAGCAGCCGGGCGGCGTGCCGGTACTTGGTGTCGCGGTCGGGGCGGTCGCCGGCGTCCTCGGGCTCCGGGCGGGGCAGGATCAGCCGGACCACGTTGTGCGGGTCGGCGGTCTCCAGGTCGAGCCGGCGCCCCGGGTCGACGACGTCGTACGGCGGGGACATCACCGAGGCCAGCGCGCCGACCCGGTCGGGGACGTAGCGCAGGCCACGGAAGGGGGACAGGGACAGGCCTGCGGTGGCGACGTGCCCGGGATCGCCGGGGCCGCCCACGGGAGTCTCGACTCCGTCTTCTGCACTGGGTGTGCTCATTCTGGGCATCGTAACCGGGTACGCGTTGTTGAGAGATCGGAATCCCCGTGCCGAACGGTCGGACGGGTGTACGACCGAGGGCGAGGTACGGCATGGAGGACGGGCAGGAACGGTTGGACGGCGGTGCGTCGGGGGAGCGCGTGCCGACGGGCGGCGTGCCCGCCCAGGGGCGGACCGGGGAGCCGGTCGGGGACGTCTACGACTGGTTCCGCCGGGGCGCGAAGCTGCTGGCCCAGGGGCACCCGGCGGCGGCCGAGCAGTTGCTGGCCCGGGCGGCGGAGGCCGAGCCGCACTCGCGCAGCATCCGGGAGGCGCTGGCCCGGGCGCAGTTCGACGCCGGTTCGTACGCGGCGGCGCTGGAGAACTTCCGGGCGGTGGCGCAGGCCGATCCCTCGGACGACTACGCTCAGTTCGGGTGGGGGGTCGCGGCGGCCCGGCTGGGCGACTTCGAGACCTCCGCCGAGCACCTGGCGCTGGCGGTGGCCATGCGGCCGGGGACCGACCACTACCAGGCGGCGCTGCGGCAGACCAGGGCGACCCTGGCGGCCCGCGCCGGGGCCTACGGCCCACTGCTGCCGGGGGCGCCCGGCTACCGTGGGCCGGGGGTGCCCGGGCAGGTCGGGGGAGGGCCCGGCGGCGTCGACGAGGACGCCTGACCGGGCGGGCAGTGACGAGCAGACGAACCGCGGTGAACGCGGACGAACCGCAGTGAATGAGGTAGGGCAGGCATGACCGAGACGGCCACCCCCGCGCGACGGACCACCCCCGGCGGCAGCGACCGCCCGCTGACCGAGGCGTACGACACGGCACTGCTGGACCTGGACGGCGTGGTCTACGCCGGCCCGCACGCGATCGAGCACGCGGTGGACTCGCTGGCGACGGCCCGGACGGCCGGGATGCGGCTCGCGTACGTGACCAACAACGCCTCCCGCCCGCCGCGGGTGGTCGCCGAGCACCTGACCGAGCTGGGTGTGCCGGCCGAGCCCGCAGACGTGATCAACTCGGCCCAGGCGGCTGCCCGGGTGGTCGCCGAGAAGGTGCCGGCCGGGGCGAAGGTGCTGGTCGTGGGCGGGCTGGGCCTTGAGGAGGCGCTGGCCGAGCGCGGGCTGGTCGCGGTCCGCTCGCTGGCCGAGGAGCCGCTCGCGGTGGTGCAGGGCTTCGACCCGTCGGTCGGCTGGGCGCAGCTGGCGGAGGCCGCGTACGCGGTGCGCGGCGGGCTGCCGTGGGTCGCCTCCAACACCGACATGACGGTGCCGACGGCCCGCGGCATCGCGCCCGGCAACGGGACGCTGGTGGCGGCGGTGCGGGCGGCGGCGGGGGTGGACCCGGAGGTCGCGGGCAAGCCGCTGCCGCCGATGCACCGGGAGACCGTGCTGCGGACGGGTGCGCGGCGGCCGCTGGTGGTCGGGGACCGGCTGGACACCGACATCGAGGGCGCCTTCAACGGCGGGGTGGACAGCCTGCTGGTGTTCACCGGGGTGACCACCCCGGTGCAGCTGCTGGCGGCCCCGGTCGAGCACCGGCCGACGTACCTGGCGGCCGACCTGCGCGGCCTGCTGGTCGCGCAGCCGGCGGTGACGGCGGCGGGCGGCGGCTTCGGCTGCGGCGGCTGGACGGCGGTGGCGGAGGGCGGTGTGCTGCGGCTGACCGGTGCCGGGGACCGCTGGGACGGCCTGCGGGCGCTCTGCGCGGCGGCGTGGACGGCGCTGGACGCGGACGGCGGGCCGGTGGACGGGCGGAAGGCGCTGGCCGAGCTCGGGTTCTGAGGTCGCTCGGGACGGTCGTCCGGAACGTTTGTCCGGAACGTTTGTCCGGGACGGTCGTTCGAGACGGCTGTCCCGGACGGTCGTCTGAGTCGTACGTCCGATTCAGACGTCCAGGGCGGGGCCGGGTATCCAGGGCAGGGCCTTCGCAGCAGGCGTCTGACACGGACGTACGAACCGTTCCTCGGTACAGACGTCCGTGTCAGACGCCCGGCCCGGCCCTCAGAGCAGGGTGCGCAGCCGCAGCAGGTCCCGGAGGCCGGCTTCCAGCTTGATCCGGCCGCTCGCCCACGCGGAGGCGAAGTTGAGCTCTCCGCCGACCAGGGCGAGCAGGTCGTCGCCGGCCATGGTGAGCCGGATCGCGGCCTTCTCGGTGGGCGGGCCGGGCACGGCGGACACGTCCTGGATCCGGCCGTCGCGCAGCTGCCCGGTGAAGGTCAGGTCGAGGTCGGTGATCCGGCAGCTCAGCGAGCGGTCGAGGGCGGCGGCCTTCCGGACGTCGCCGGTGGCCTTCGCCATGTTCCGGCTGAGCTGCTCCAGCGCCTCCCGGCACTCCTCGGCGTTCGCCACGGCGCTCGCTCCATCCCCAGGTCACTACGGTGCGGACTGCCGGGCCACGGTACCTCAGGAGGGTTTTGGCGGTAGCGTCGTCGGTGGGGTGCCCGGAATCGCCCGGGTGCCGAGGGCGACGGAGCGCGGCGCGCTGTGCGCGCGCAGGCGCGGAGGAGGCACCCGGATGCTGCCGAGGACGGTGCGGGGAGCGGTGGCGGCCGCCGCCGTGGTGGTGGAGGAGGTCGGCAAGCGGGTCGTCGACACGGCGGCCGCGGTCCTGGAGAAGACCGGCGTCGACGTGGCCGAGGTCGAGCGCAGGCTGGGCGGCCAGTTCCCGCCGTCGGCGAAGACGCTGCAGACCCTGGCGGAGGAGGCCGTCACCGCCGGGCGGGCCGGGGTGGACCTGGCGGTCGGGGTGGCGCGCAACGAGGTGGAGAAGGCCTTCGAGAAGGTCGGGGACCAGGTGACCAAGGTCGGCGTGGTGCTGGCGTACCTGGAGAGCAAGCTGCGCGAGGTCGAGGAGGAGCCCGTCGCGGCCAAGGCCGGGCCGGGCCCGGCCTCGACCGGGTACCCGGCGGAGGAGCCGGTGCCGGCGCCCCGGGCGGACGACCTGTTCGGACGCGGCTGGGAGTTCGAGGACGAGCGTGTGGCGGCGGAGCCGATAGTGGCCGAGCGGGTCGAGGTGGACGAGCCGGTCGAGGTCGATCCGCCGGTGGCGCCGCCGGAGAAGGCCGCGGGGGAGAAGAAGGCCGCCGCCGCGAAGACCACTGCCGCCGCGAAGGTCGGCGCGGCGAAGAAGGCGACCACGGCGAAGAAGGCCGGTACGGCGAAGAAGACGGCCGTCGCCAAGAAGGCCACGGTGAAGAAGACGGCCACCGCGAAGCGGACCGAGGCGGACGGCCGGGCCGGGGCGGCGGCCGAGCGCACGGCGACCAGGAAGACCACCGTCCGCAAGGCCAGCAGCACGAAGAAGCCCGATGACCGGGACGAGTGAGCCGGGCGCACCGGCCGAGCCCGCCCAGCTCGTCGAGCCCACCCGGCCCACCGAGCCCACTGAGTCCACTGAGCCCACCGAGCCCACCGAGCCCACCAAGTCCACTGAGCCCACCAAGTCCACTGAGTCCACCGAGCCCGCCCGGTCCGCCGTGGCGGAGGGGCCGCTCGGCGTCGAACTGCTGCCCACCGGGCACCCCGGAGTGGATGCCGGGCTGGCCCGGTTGGAGGCTTTGGACGGGGTCCCGGCCGAGGCGCACGTCGCGGTGTACGAAGATGTTCACCAGCGGCTCGCCGACGCGTTGGCCGCGCTCGACCAGGAATGATCCGCAGGACCCGTAGGAGCTGAAACACCAGTGGCAGTGGCACGACGCCGACTCGACGCGGAGCTGGTCCGCCGCAAGCTGGCCCGGTCGCGTGAGCACGCGTCCGAGCTGATCGCGGCCGGCCGGGTGACCGTGGGTGGTACCACCGCGACCAAGCCGGCCACCCAGGTGGAGACCTCGGCGGCGGTCGTGGTGGCCAAGGACGACAACGACCCCGACTACGTCTCGCGCGGCGGGCACAAGCTGGCCGGGGCGTTCGCGGCCTTCGTGCCGCAGGGCCTGGTGGTCGAGGGCCGCCGGGCGCTGGACGCGGGCGCCTCCACCGGGGGGTTCACCGACGTGCTGCTGCGGTCCGGGGCGGCCCGCGTGCTGGCGGTGGACGTCGGCTACGGGCAGCTGGCCTGGTCGCTGCAGAGCGACGAGCGGGTGACGGTGATGGACCGCACCAACGTCCGCGAGCTGACCCTGGAGACGATCGGCGGCACCCCCGTCGACCTGGTCGTCGGTGACCTCTCCTTCATCTCGCTGGGCCTGGTGCTGCCCGCGCTGGCCGCCTGCGCGGCCGCGGACGCGGACCTGGTGCTGATGGTCAAGCCGCAGTTCGAGATCGGCAAGGAGAGGCTCGGCAGCGGCGGGGTGGTGCGCAGCCCGCAGCTGCGCGCCGAGATGGTCCGGCAGGTCGCCGGGCAGGCGTGGGAGCTGGGGCTGGGCGTGCGCGCGGTCACCGCGAGCCCCCTGCCGGGGCCGTCCGGGAACGTCGAGTACTTCCTCTGGATGCGCCGGGACGCCCCGCAGCTGGACCCCGCGGACGCGGACCGGGCCGTGGCGGAGGGGCCCCGATAGGGTGCTCTGCGAGCGTCCGGCCCGTCATGCTGGATGGCGCGGCCGCACCGGGCCGAGGGCGACCCGGCAGGCGTAGGGAGAGGGCAGCGGCATGAGCGATGGAGAACGCACGGTCTTCCTGATCGCGCACACCGGCCGGGAGGCGGCGCTGCGCAGCGTCGAGGCCCTGGTGCACGGGCTGCTGAAATCGGGGCTGCGGATCAGGCTGCTGGAGACGGAGGCGGTGGACCTCGACCTGCCGGACGGGGTCGAGAAGGTGGCCGAGGGGCCGGGCGCGGCGGACGGCTGCGAGCTGATCCTGGTCGCCGGCGGGGACGGCACGCTGTTGCGCGGCGCGGAGTTGGCGCGCTCGCACGGGCTGCCGATGCTGGGCATCAACCTCGGCCGGGTCGGTTTCCTGGCCGAGGCGGAGCGGGACGACCTGGCCGTGGTGGTCGAGCGGGTGGTGGACGCCGACTACGAGGTCGAGGAGCGGATGACGATCGACGTCATCGTCCGCACCAACGGCGACGTGGTGCACGAGGACTGGGCGCTGAACGAGGCGTCGATCGAGAAGGCGTCCCGGGAGCGGATGCTGGAGGTGGTGACCGAGGTGGACGGCCGTCCGGTCTCCAACTTCGGCTGCGACGGGGTGGTCTGTGCGACGCCGACCGGTTCGACGGCGTACGCCTTCTCGGGCGGCGGGCCGGTGGTGTGGCCGGAGGTGGAGGCGCTGTTGATGGTGCCGATCTCCGCGCACGCGCTGTTCGCCCGGCCGCTGGTGACCTCTCCGGACTCGGTGCTGGCGGTCGAGGTGCAGCCCAAGACCCCGCACGGGGTGCTCTGGTGCGACGGGCGCCGCTCGGTCGAACTGCCCGCCGGGGCGCGGGTGGAGGTGCGCCGGGGGAAGACGCCGGTGCGGTTGGCCAGGCTGCACCGGGCGCCGTTCACCGACCGGTTGGTCGCCAAGTTCGCGCTCCCGGTGACGGGTTGGCGCGGTCGCTCGAACACCCCCTGCTGACGGTCCGCCGGATCGTCCGGGCGGCTCAGACCGCCAGTGCCTGGCCCTCGTCGGCCGCGCCGAGCCGGCCGCCCGCGGTGGCGCGGGCGGCCACCGCGGCCAGCCGCCGCACGGCGGCGGGGACGGCGGCGGCGGGCACGGTGAGCGGGATCCGGATGTGGTGTTCGAAGGCGCCGTCCGAGCCGAACCGGTTGCCGGCCGCGATCCGGACCCCGGCCCGTTCCCCGGCCTGGGCCAGCGCCGCGCCGGACAGGCCGTCGGTGGTGACCCAGAGCGCGAGGCCGCCGGGCGGCAGCGGGAAGCTCCACTCCGGCAGCTGCTCGGGCAGCGCGGCGGCGAAGGCGTGCGCGGTGGCCCGCAGCCGGTCCAGCTGGTGGGCGCGGACGGCCGGGAGCGGTTCGCCCAGCAGTTCGGCGGCGATCAGCTGGTCGAGCACCGGGGTGCCGACGTCGCTGTAGACCCGCTCGGTGGCCAGCCGCCGGACCAGCGCGGGCGCGGCCCGGACCCAGCCGATCCGCAGGCCGCCCCAGAGCAGCTTGCCGGCCGATCCGACGGTGACCACCTGGGCGGCCCGGTCCAGTGCCGCCACCGGGCGCGGCAGCGGCGTGGACTCCGGTACGCCCCAGCCCAGTTCGGCGGTGGTCTCGTCCACCAGCACGATGCTCCCGACGGCCCGGGCGGCGGCCAGCAGCCGGCGCCGCTGGTCCTCGTCGATCAGTGCGCCGGTCGGGTTGTGGAAGTCCGGGATGACGTAGGAGACCTTGGGGGCGGCCCCGCGCAGCACCCGCTGCCACTCCTCCAGGTCCCAGCGCCTGGGGGCCGCGGAGGCGTCGTACGGGACCGGCACCAGGCGGGCGCCGGTGAGGCGCAGCGCCTGGAGGGTGTGGGCGTAGCTGGGGGCCTCGACGGCGACCCGGTCGCCGCGGCCGACCAGGACCCGCTGGACCAGGTGCAGTCCGCCCATCGCGCCGGTGGTGACGAGGATCTGGTCGGGGGCGGTGGGCAGGCCGCGCTCGGTGTAGCGGCGGGCGACGGCCTCGCGCAGCACCGGGACGCCGGTGGGGTAGTGGCCGTGCCCGGCGGCGTACTGCGGCAGCAGTTCGACGGCCCGGGCGGCGGCCCGGCCCAGCCAGGGCTGGGGGGCGGGCAGGGCGGCGACGCCGAGGTCGAGGATCCGGCCCTGTTCGTCCGGCGGGACGGGGTGCAGGGCGTCGCTGGGCGGCGGGGCGCCCTCGGGCAGGGCGGTCCAGCTGCCGGCGCCGCGCCGGCTGAGCAGGTAGCCGTCGCCGCGCAGGGCCTCGTAGGCGGTGGCGACGGTGGTGCGGCTGAGTTCCAGGGCGGAGGCGAGTTCGCGTTCGGCGGGCAGTCGGGCGCCGACCGGGAGCCGGCCCTCGGTGACCAGCAGCCGGATCTGCCCGGCCAGGGTGCGGTAGGCGGGGCGGCGGGCGGTGGCCGGTTCGGGCAGTCGCGCGGTGGCGAGCAGCCGGGCCAGCGCGGGCGGGGTGACGGTGGTGTGCCAGTCGGCCATCGCTGATCAGTCCACTTGCTCGGAATTGGCCCTGTCGGGGGCCGTATTGGCTCTCTCATCATGGCAGTGCGGCCGTCGAGTCCGCCACCGTCGGGCGCGACCCGGCGGTGCAGCACCACCCGCAGGAGCACCAGTGGCCACCACGACCGCACCCACGACCGCACCCACGCCGCCGCCTGCCGTCGGGCCCCGCCCCGGCCTCGCCGTCCGGGTCCTCGGCGACACCCACGCGCTGGGCCGCCGGCTCCCCCAGCTCGCCGTCGGCCTCGCGCTGTACGGGGCGAGCATGGCGCTGATGCTCCGCTCCGGCCTCGGCCTCGACCCCTGGGACGTCTTCCACCAGGGCCTGCAACGGGTGTTCGGGCTCACCGTGGGAGCCTGGGTGACCGTCTGCGGCGCCCTGGTGCTGCTGCTGTGGATCCCGCTGCGCCAGCGCCCGGGGGTGGGCACCGTCGCCAACGTGCTGGTGATCGGCGCGGCGATGGACCTCACCCTGCGGGTGGTCGACGGCCCGCAGGGGCTGCCCGCCCGGGCCGCGCTGACGGCCGCCGCGGTGCTGCTCAACGGCGTCGCCTCCGGCCTCTACATCGGCGCCCGGCTCGGCCCGGGCCCGCGGGACGGCCTGATGACCGGACTGCACCGGCGCACCGGGCGCTCGCTGCGGCTGATCCGCACCGGCATCGAGGTCACCGTGCTGGCCGTCGGACTGCTGCTCGGCGGTACCGCCGGGGTCGGCACGGTGGTGTACGCGCTGCTCATCGGCCCGCTGGTGCAGCTCTTCCTGCCATGGTGCACGGTGCCCACCGCCGCTCAAACGCCCCGGAAGGAGTGAACCCGGCGGCACGGAGTTGCCGCGCGCCGTTGCCGCTCGTCGCGCTCCGGGGGCGGAACCTCGTAAGGTCGTCTCCGTGTTGGACGAGATGCGGATACGGGATCTTGGGGTCATCGACGATGCGGTGGTCGAGCTGGCTCCCGGCTTCACCGCCGTGACCGGTGAGACCGGCGCCGGCAAGACCATGGTGGTGACCAGCCTCGGCCTCCTGCTCGGCGGCCGCGCCGACCCCGGCCTGGTGCGCCACGGGGCCGGCCGCGCCGTGGTGGAGGGCCGGCTGGAACTGCCCGCGGACTCCCCGGCGGCGGCCCGCGCCGTCGAGGCCGGGGCCGAACTGGACGACGGAGCGCTGCTGATCAGCCGGACCGTGTCCGCCGAGGGCCGCTCCCGGGCGTACGTCGGCGGGCGGGCCGTCCCGGTCGGGCTGCTCACCGAACTCGGCGAGGACCTGATCGCCGTGCACGGCCAGACCGACCAGCAGCGGCTGCTGCGCCCGGCCCGCCAGCGCGGCGCGCTGGACCGCTACGCGGGCGGGACGGTCGCCGAGCCGCTGGCCCGCTACCGGGAGACCTACCGCGCCCTGCGCGAGGTCGCGGCCACCCTGGAGGAGCTGACCACCCGGGCCCGCGAGCGCGCCCAGGAGGCCGACCTGCTGCGCTTCGGCCTGGACGAGATCGCCGCCGCCGAGCCGGTGGCCGGGGAGGACGTCGAGCTGGCCGCCGAGGCCGAGCGGCTCGGCCACGCCGACGCGCTCTCCTCCGCCGCGACCCTCGCCCACGCCGCCCTGGCCGGCGACCCGGCCGACCCGGAGGCGCTGGACGCGGGCACCCTGCTCGCCCAGTCCCGGCGCGCCCTGGACGCCGTGCGCCACCACGACGAGCGGCTGGCCGCCCTGGCCGACCGGCTGAACGAGGTCGGCTACCTGCTGGCCGACGTCGCCGGGGACCTCGCGGGCTACGCCGACGACCTGGACGCCGACCCGGTGCGCCTCGCCGCGGTCGAGGACCGCCGGTCCGTGCTGGCCCAGCTGCTGCGCAAGTACGGCGGCGAGGACAACGACCTCGCCGAGGTGATCGCCTGGGCCGAGGCCGGGTCCGCCCGGCTCGCCGAACTCGACGGCGACGACGAGCGGATCGACCAGCTCGGCGCCCAGGAGACCGAGCTGCGGGCCGAGTTGGCCGAGCTGGCGGCCGAGGTCTCGGCCGCCCGGCAGGCCGCCGCCGGACGCTTCGCCGAGGCCGTCTCCGCGGAGCTCGCCGAACTCGCCATGCCGCACGCCCGGGTGACCTTCTCGATCACCCGGGTCGACGACCTGGCCGGCATCGAACTGGACGGCCGCACCGTCGCGTACGGGCCGTACGGCGTGGACGAGGTCGAGGTGCTGCTCGCCCCGCACCCGGGTGCCCAGCCGCGCCCGATCGCCAAGGGCGCCTCGGGCGGTGAGCTCTCCCGGGTGATGCTCGCCGTCGAGGTGGTCTTCGCGGGCGCCGATCCGGTCCCCACCTACCTGTTCGACGAGGTGGACGCGGGCGTCGGCGGCAAGGCCGCGGTCGAGATCGGCCGCCGGCTGGCCAAGCTGGCGGAATCCGCCCAGGTCGTGGTGGTCACCCACCTCCCGCAGGTGGCCGCGTTCGCGGACCGGCACCTGGTGGTGGAGAAGACCCACGACGGCACCGTGACCCGTTCCGGGGTCAAGGTGTTGAACGACGAGGAGCGGGTGCGGGAACTCTCCCGGATGCTGGCCGGCCTGGAGGACTCGGAGCTGGGCCGGGCCCACGCCGAGGAGCTGCTGGCCGCCGCCCGGGCCCCTCGCCACAGCTAGGCCCGGTCCGGCCCTGGCCAGCGGATCTCGGCGGATCGGCCCGCCGGGATCGGCCGGACGGGGTCGGCCGGAACCGGCGGTCCTCCCCGCCGGGACGGCGACGCGCCCCCCGTGGCGCCGACTGTCCAAGAGGGCCGCCGACCTGGCATGGTGGCGGCTGGACACTGGCTTTCCAGTCCCGAGCGCCGCCGGGCGGGCAATCCTCGCGAAGCGGCGCGCGAACCTGATCGAGTCGGATGCGAGACGACGTGGACCATTCCGCCGCCCGGGCCACCGCGGCCGCCCCGGAACCGGGGCAGCTGCACGTGGTACTCGTCCTGGCCGCCAGCACCGGCGGCATCGGTGCGCACGTGCGTTCCCTGGCCCAGGGCCTGGTCGCGCACGGGGTGACCGTCACGGTCTGCGCACCGGCCGGCACGGACGCGCTGTTCGGTTTCTCCCGCACCGGCGCGCGGTTCCACACCGTCGACATCACCCCCACCGCGGGGGCCCGCAGCGACGCCACCGCGATCGGCGAGCTGCGCCGGGCGTTCACCGGCGCCGACGTGGTGCACGCCCACGGGCTGCGGGCCGGCCTGCTGTCCGACCTCGCGCTGCGCACCGCCGGCCGCTTCCCGGGCCTGCGCCCGGAGACCCCGCTGGTGGTCACCTCGCACCACGCGCTGCTGGCCACCGGCATGGAGCGGCGGCTGCAGCGGTTGATGGAGCGCCGGGTGGCGCGCGCCGCCGACCTGGTCCTCGGCGCCTCCTCCGACCTGGTCGCCAGGGCCCGTGAACTGGGCGCCACCGACGCCCGGCTGGGCCCGGTGGCCGCCCCGCCGATGCCGGAGGGGCGGCTCGGCCGGGCCGAGGCGCGCGCCGCGCTGCTCGGCGACGGCCCGGACCGCCCGCTGGTGCTGGCGGTCGGCCGGCTCGTCCCGCAGAAGGCCTTCGGGACGCTGCTGGACGCCGCCCAGGAGCTGTCCGCGCTGGACCCGGAGCCGCTGCTGCTGCTCGCCGGGGACGGTCCGGAGGCGGGCCCGCTGCGCGAGCGGGTGGCCGCCGAGAAGCTGCCGGTGCGCCTGCTCGGCTACCGCACCGACGTCCCCGACCTGCTGGCCGCCGCCGACGTGGTGGTGGTCTCCAGCCGCTGGGAGGCCCGCTCGCTGGTGGTCCAGGAGGCGATGCGGGCCGGCGTGCCGGTGGTCGCCACCGCCGTCGGCGGCATCCCCGAACTGGTCGGCGACGCCGCCCTGCTGGTGCCGCCGGGGGACCCGGCGGCGCTCGGCCGGGTGGTGCGCGGGCTGCTCGCCGACCCGGCCCGCCGGGAACAGCTGGTGGCGGCCGGCCGGCAGCAGGCCGAGACCTGGCCGGACGAGGCCGCCACCGTCGCCCAGGTGCTCAGCACCTACGACGAGTTGGTGCAGCGGGGCTGAGCACCCCCGGCGGTGGGCCTCAGACGCCCGCCCGCTCCACCCGCTCCGCGGCCCGGTCGGCCTCGGCGCCGTCCGGCTGGGCCGACAGGTAGGCGGCGCCGCAGGCGGTCAGCCGCAGGGCGGTGTCGATCAGCGGGACGTGGCTGAACGCCTGCGGGAAGTTGCCGACCTGGCGCTTGAGCCGAGGGTCCCACTCCTCGGCGAGCAGCCCGAGGTCGTTGCGCAGCGACAGCAGCCGGTCGAACAGTTCGCGGGCCTCCTGCACCCGGCCGATCATGGCGAGGTCGTCGGCGAGCCAGAACGAGCAGGCCAGGAAGGCGCCCTCGTGGCCGGACAGGCCGTCCACGTTGTTGCCCGACTCGTCGTGGGTGGGGTAGCGCAGCACGAAGCCGTCCTCGGTGGACAGTTCGCGCTGGATCGCCTCGATGGTGCCGATCACCCGCTTGTCGTCCGGCGGCAGGAAGCCGACCTGGGGGATGAGCAGCAGCGAGGCGTCCAGCTCCTTGCCGCCGTAGTACTGGGTGAAGGTGTTGCGCTCGGGGTCGTAGCCCTTCTCGCAGACGTCCCGGTGGATGGTCTCGCGCAGCACGCGCCAGCGCTCCAGGTGGCCGTCGGAGGGGGCGTCCTCGGGGGTCTGCTCCAGCAGCTTGATGGTGCGGTCGACGGCGACCCAGGCCATCACCTTGGAGTGGACGAAGTGCCGGCGCGGGCCGCGGACCTCCCAGATGCCCTCGTCCGGGTTCTGCCAGTGGTCCTCCAGGTACTCGATCAGGCGCAGCTGGAGGTTGTGGGCGTGGTCGTTGCGGACCAGGCCGGTCATGTGGGCCAGGTGCAGGGCCTCCACCACCTCGCCGTAGACGTCGAGTTGGAGCTGTCCGGCGGCGCCGTTGCCGATCCGCACGGGCAGCGAGCCCTCGTAGCCGGGCAGCCAGTCCAGCGAGGACTCGGTGAGCTCGCGCTCGCCGGCGATGCCGTACATGATCTGCAGGTTCTCCGGGTCGCCGGCGACCGCGCGCAGCAGCCACTCGCGCCAGGCGCGGGCCTCCTCGCGGTAGCCGGTGCGCAGCAGCGAGGAGAGGGTGATCGCGGCGTCGCGCAGCCAGGTGTAGCGGTAGTCCCAGTTGCGCTCGCCGCCGATGTCCTCGGGCAGCGAGGTGGTGGGGGCGGCGACGATGCCGCCGGTGGGGGCGTAGGTGAGGCCCTTGAGGGTGATCAGCGAGCGGACCACGGCCTCGCGGTAGGGGCCCTGGTAGGTGCACTGGCCGGCCCAGTCGTGCCAGAACTCGGCGGTGGCGTCGAGCATCGCCTCGGCGTCCGGGACGGCCGGCGGCTCCAGGTGGGAGGCCTGCCAGGTGAGGGCGAAGGCGATCCGCTCGCCGGCCCGGACGGTGAAGTCGGCGTAGGTGGTGAGGTCGCGCCCGTAGGTCTCGGCCTCGCCGTCCAGCCAGACCGAGTCGGGCCCGGCCACGGCGACGGTGCGGTGGCCGCCGTCGGCCTGCTCGACCCGGTGCACCCAGGGGACGATCCGGCCGTAGGAGAAGCGCATCCGCAGCGCCGAGCGCATCCGCACGGTGCCGGCCACGCCCTCGACGATCCGGATCATCTGCGGCACGGAGTCCTTGCCGGCCAGCGGGCGGGGCGGCATGAAGTCGATCACCCGGACGGTGCCGCCCTGGGCGTCCCACTCCTGCTCCAGGATCAGCGAGTCGCCCCGGTAGCGGCGGCGGTCGGCGGGCACGGCGGGGGCGGCGGCGGTGGGCGGCGGGACGCGCGGGCCGGCGGTGTCGCCGAGGCGCGGCAGGGCGGCCTCGGCGGGGGCGGCGGCCGGGGCGGGGAGCTCGGTCGCCACCGCCTCGGCCGGTCCGATCCGCCAGAAGCCGTGTTCATCGGTGCCGAGCAGGCCGGCGAACACCGCCGGCGAGTCGAAGCGGGGGAGGCAGAGCCAGTCCACCGCCCCGTCCCTGCTGACCAGGGCAGCGGTCTGCATGTCCCCGATGAGTGCGTAGTCCTCGATACGGCCGGCCACGTGGATCTCCAGTTCGCAATGTGGTCAGGGCATCGGCGAACCAGGGAGCGAGCGGGTCTGCGGGGCCGGGGGTTCACCCCGGGACGTCCGGCCCGCCGGGGGGTGGTGGCGGGCCTTGCTGGAGTGTCCGCGCGGGGCTCGGTCGAGCCCCAGGGGGTGGGTGGGGAGGAGCTGGATAACGGGGAGGTCCGGTCGCGCATCGGGGACCGGGAGTGTCCTGACGCTCCCACGCCCTCCGCGTGCTCGTGCTGTCGCGATGCGTCCGTGCAGCTTACGACGGACGAAAGGGGCGAAGCACGCGGGCGCAGCCTCGTGTGGCGCCGCAATTCGGCGGAAATGCCGTGCATCGCGGGGGCGCGGCGCAGGATGGTCCGGAAGGATCAGCTCCGGGTGGCCGTAACGGAGGGGCTGGCATGGCCCGGTCGGAGTACTCCGGCTGGCCCGGTCCGGTGGGTGGTGCGACCGGTGTGACGCGTGCGGCGGATGGTGCGCCGGTGGTGCGCCCGGCGCACGCTCCCGGAGTGCCGGGCGCGGGCCGAGCGCGGGCCGAAAGGCGTCCCGGTCAGGTCACTGTTACCCTGGTATCCCGTGGACCGGCGGGATCAAAACGCCCCGGACCAGCCGAACCGACGACCCTTCGAGCGCCGCGCAGCCTGCCGGCCTCCCGTCGCCCGGCGAGCCCCGAGCCTCCCGCCCACGTCACTTTCGACACGCGACCCACGGGAGCCCCCTCTTGGCACAGCCCCATTCCGGCAAGGCAGCGAACGGCCGCGCCGTGACGACCAAGCACCTCTTCGTCACCGGGGGTGTTGCCTCTTCGCTCGGAAAGGGGCTGACCGCCTCCAGCCTCGGCGCGCTGCTCAAGGCCCGCGGCCTGCGCGTGACGATGCAGAAGCTCGACCCGTACCTCAACGTGGACCCGGGCACCATGAACCCGTTCCAGCACGGTGAGGTCTTCGTCACCGACGACGGCGCCGAGACCGACCTGGACATCGGCCACTACGAGCGGTTCCTCGACACCAACCTGCACGGCTCGGCGAACGTCACCACCGGCCAGGTGTACTCGACGGTCATCGCCAAGGAGCGCCGAGGCGAGTACCTGGGCGACACCGTCCAGGTCATCCCGCACATCACCAACGAGATCAAGTCCCGGATCCGCCGGATGGCGACCGAGGACGTCGACGTCGTGATCACCGAGGTCGGCGGCACCGTCGGCGACATCGAGTCGCTGCCGTTCCTGGAGGCCGTCCGCCAGGTCCGCCACGAGGTCGGCCGGGACAACGTGTTCTTCGTGCACGTCTCCCTGCTGCCGTACATCGGCCCCTCGGGCGAGCTCAAGACCAAGCCCACCCAGCACTCCGTCGCCGCGCTGCGCAACATCGGCATCCAGCCGGACGCGATCGTGCTGCGCGCCGACCGCGAGGTCCCGCAGGCGATCAAGCGCAAGATCTCGCTGATGTGCGACGTGGACGAGGAGGCCGTGGTCGCGGCCATCGACGCCAAGTCGATCTACGACATCCCGAAGGTGCTGCACGGCGAGGGCCTGGACGCCTACGTGGTGCGCCGCCTGGACCTGCCGTTCCGCGACGTGGACTGGACCACCTGGGACGACCTGCTGCGCCGCGTCCACGAGCCGCAGCACATCGTCAAGGTCGCTCTGGTCGGCAAGTACATCGACCTGCCGGACGCCTACCTGTCGGTGACCGAGGCGCTGCGCGCCGGCGGCTTCGCCAACAACGCCCGGGTCGAGATCAAGTGGGTCACCTCGGACGACTGCGAGACGCCCGAGGGCGCCCGCGAGCAGCTCGGTGACGTCGACGCGATCTGCATCCCCGGCGGCTTCGGCGACCGCGGCGTCAACGGCAAGGTCGGCGCCATCACCTTCGCCCGCGAGAACAAGGTCCCGCTGCTGGGCCTGTGCCTGGGCCTGCAGTGCGTGGTCATCGAGGCCGCCCGCAACCTGGCCGGCCTGCCCGAGGCCAACTCCACCGAGTTCGACGCCGCCGCCAAGCACCCGGTCGTCTCCACCATGGCCGAGCAGCTGGCGATCGTCGACGGCAAGGGCGACCTGGGCGGCACCATGCGCCTGGGCCTCTACCCGGCCAAGCTCGCCGAGGGCTCGATCGTCCGCGAGGTCTACGGCGGCGAGCCGTACGTCGAGGAGCGCCACCGCCACCGCTACGAGGTCAACAACGCCTACCGCGCGGACCTGGAGAAGACCGGCCTGCAGTTCTCCGGCCTCTCGCCCAAGGGCGACCTGGTCGAGTACGTCGAGTACCCGCGCGAGGTGCACCCGTACCTGGTGGCCACCCAGGCCCACCCGGAGCTGAAGTCCCGCCCGACCCGCCCGCACCCGCTGTTCGCGGGCCTGGTCAAGGCCGCCATCGAGATCAAGACGGCCCCGGCCGCGGAGTAGTCCTCCTGCTCCCGGCCCCGGTCGCGCACCGGACGGCGGCCCCGCGATTCCCGCGGGGCCGCCGTTCGGCGTTAGATTGTGTCGTACTGACGAAAAGGGGAGAGCGATGGACGAGCAGAGCGACCTGGTGATCGCCGACACGGCCGAGGAGTGGGAGGTCCGGGCGAGCTCGACGCCGTTCCAGGGCCGGGTCACCGGCGTGCGCAGCGAGGAGGTCCGGATGCCCGACGGCAGCTGGTCCCGGCGCGACTACCAGACCCACCCCGGCTCGGTCTCCGTGCTCGCCCTGGACGACGAGCAGCGGGTGCTGGTGCTGCGCCAGTACCGCCACCCCGTCCGCCAGCGGCTCTGGGAGCTGCCGGCCGGCCTGCTCGACGTACCCGGCGAGAACCCGTGGCACGCCGCCCGGCGCGAGCTGTACGAGGAGGCCCACTGCCGGGCCGACACCTGGCGGGTCCTCGCCGACTACTACACCTCCCCGGGCGGCACCGACGAGGCGCTGCGGATGTTCCTGGCCACCGACCTCGCCGAGGCCGAGGGCCGGCGGTACGAGGCCGAGGGGGAGGAGCAGGAGATCGAGGTCGCCCGGGTGCCGGTGCCCGAGCTGATCCGGCTGATCCAGGCCGGGCAGCTGCACAACCCGACCCTGGTCACCGGCGTCCTCGCCGTGCACGCCGCGCTGACCTCCCCGAACGGCCTGGACGGGCTGCGCCGCCCGGACGCGCCGTGGCCGGCCCGCCCCTTCGAGGTCTGACCGCCCGTCGGGGCGTGGGCGAACCAGCGGGGTTGATGCCTTGGGGTGATTCACCGGTTCGTACGACCGGATGTCACCTCCGATCAGTCGGACGGTCGAACTACGCTTCGCAGACAGGGCGCCCGTCCCGGGCCGCCTCCGCCGAGCGCAGCGGGCCTTCCGGCCGGACGCCGGGCGCGGGATGACGTCGGGAGTGGCACGGGTGGCGAGGAAGACGGCGACGATGGACCCCGGCCCCGACGCGCCCGCCGGCGCCGTCCCGGGGCTCGACCGGCTGCCCGCCGGGCCCGCCCTGTTCGCCGGGCGGCGCACCGAACTGGCCGCGCTGCGGGCGGCCGCGACCCGCCGGGTGAGCGGCCGCTGCCCCGTCCTGGTGCTGGCCGGGCGCCCCGGCTCGGGCCGCACGGCGCTCGCCGCCCGCTTCGCCCGGACCGCCGCCGCCGACTACCCGGACGGCGTGCTGTTCGCCCGGCTGTCCGCCCCGGACGGCGGGCGGGTGCCGCCGGGCCGGGCCGCCCGGCTGCTGCTGGAGCAGCTCGACCCGCAGGCCGCCGTACCACTGCCCGGCGCCGTCGAGGACGGACGGGACGAACCGGGCGGCGTGGCCCTGCGGGAGGCCCTGGCGGGACGCCGGGTGCTGCTGGTGCTGGACGACGTCCGGGACGCCGGGCAGCTGTGGCCGCTGCTCGCCGACGAGCCCGGCTGCCTGGTGCTCGCCACCACGGCCGGGCCGCTCACCGGCATCGAGGACATCGACCCGGTGATCCTCGGCGGGCTGGACCGGCAGGCCTCCGGGGAACTGCTGGCCGACCTGGTGGGCGGCACCCGGGTCTCCTGCGACCCGGTCGGCGCGGCCGACCTCACCGAGGCCTGCGCCGCCGGGCCGGCCGCGCTGCGGCTGATCTCGCGGTGGCTGCGCGGCAACCCGAAGATCGCGGTCACCGACGCGGCGCGCGAGCTCACCCGGGCGGTGGGGGAGGAGTCCGAGGCCTCGGGCGCCAAGGGCACCGGGCGCGGCCGGGCGGGGAAGGCCGGGAAGGGCGCGAGGACCGCGAAGGCCGGCCGGACGCCGAGGACCGACGCGGCACCGGAGAAGAAGGAGGAGGGCGCCCAGGCGCAGGACGGGGCCGCGGAGCCCGCCGCCGCGCCCGAGCCGGCCGGCGACCCGTCGACCTGGGTCAAGCCCGAGCCCGCGCCCGCCGAGCCGGTGCCCGTCCCCGACAACGACCCGCTGCTGGGCGCCTTCACCCTGCTCTACCGGGGACTGTCGGCCGCCCAGGCACGGATGCTGCGTACCCTCACGCTCGCCCCGGCGCAGACCGCCGACCCGCGCACCGCCTCCGCCCTGGTCGGCTGCCCGGCGCCGGAGGCGGCCGCGACGCTGGCCGCGCTGGCCGAGCGGGAACTGCTCGGCGAGGAGGCTCCGGCCGCCGACGGCACCCCGCGCTACCGGGTGCCCGGGCGGCTCTACCAGCGGCTGGTCCGGCTGCGGGAGCAGGAGGACCGGCCCGCCGAGACCGAGCTCGCCCGGGCCCGGCTGCTGGAGCGGCTGGTCCGGCTGACCGAGTCGGCCCGCGCCCTGCTGGACCCGGCCGACGGCCCGGCCCCCGACCCGCTGCCCCCCGCGCTGCGGCTGGACTCGGCCGGGCACGCCCGGGACTGGCTGACGGCGGAGCGGGAGCTGCTGCTCGGCGCGGTGGCCGACGCGATCGGCCAGGGCGACCTGGACGGCTCGGCCGGCCGGCTGGTCACCGCGCTGCTGCGGGCCCTGCCGCTGACCGGCACGGCCGCCCCCGCCGACCTCTACCGGCTGCACGAGCTGGTGCTCACCGTCGCCGAGCGCAACGGGCGCCCCCGCCGGGCCTCGGCGGCGCTGCTCAACCTGGGCGACCTCCAGGCCTCGGCGGGCCGCTGGGAGCAGGCCGCCGGGCACTACCGGGCCGCCCTGGAGCACGCCCGGGAGGTCGGCGACGAACCGCTCTGCGCCCGGGCCCTGGAGGGCGCGGCGGGCTGCCACCGGGCGCTCGGCGACGCGGTGCGCGCCGCCGACTGGTACGGGCGGGCGCTCGGGCTGCGGCGGTCGCTGGGCGACCACGCGGCCGAGGCCCGGCTGCTGGCCCGGGTCGCCGAGGCGCACACCGCCCAGCGCCGCTTCGAGGAGGCCGACCGGGAGTACCGGGCCGCGCTGGCCGTGCTGCGCCGGATCGGCGACGAGCGCGGCCGGGAGGCGGTCGGCAGCGCCCTCGCCGACCTGCGGGAACGCGTCGACGGCGGGTGGTGAGGGCGGTTTCGGAGGTATCGTCGAAAGTGCCCTGTTACGACACCTATGACAGGTAAGTTCCAGTGGAAGCCTACGAACCTGCCAATGCCTTCGGCGAAATTGTTAGATTTGGAAGGCTGACAGGCCGCCTGGGCTTCATTACACTCGAACCCAGTCGCGCAGCGATCCCCTGCCCCGGCATGCCCGGAGGCTTCCCCACGTGCGCGTCGCCCACCGGTCTTCTCCGGTCGGGACCCCCATGGCAAGAGGACGTGTTCAGTCGTGAAGGTCGGCATCCCCCGCGAGGTCAAGAACCACGAGTACCGCGTGGCCATCACGCCCGCCGGCGTGCATGAGCTGGTCCGCAACGGCCACGAGGTCTACATCGAGGACAACGCCGGTCTCGGCTCCTCGATCCCCAACGAGGAGTACGTGGCCGCCGGCGCCACCATCCTCCCCACCGCCGACGAGGTGTGGGCCACGGCCGACCTGCTGCTGAAGGTCAAGGAGCCCATCGCCTCCGAGTACCACCGGCTGCGCAAGGGCCAGACCGTCTTCACGTACCTGCACCTCGCGGCCGACCGGGCCGGCACCGACGCGCTGGTCGCCTCCGGCACCACCGCGATCGCGTACGAGACCGTCCAGCTGGGCAACGGCGCGCTGCCGCTGCTCGCCCCGATGTCCGAGGTCGCGGGCCGGCTGGCCCCGCAGGTCGGCTCGTACCACCTGATGCGCCCGGCCGGCGGCCGCGGCGTGCTGCCCGGCGGCGTGCCCGGCACCCACCCGGCCAAGGCCGTCGTCATCGGCGGTGGCGTCTCCGGCTGGCACGCGGCCACCATCGCCATCGGCATGGGCTACGACGTGACCCTGCTGGACCGCGACATCAACAAGCTGCGTGAGGCCGACCGGATCTTCGGCACCAAGATCAAGGCCATCATGTCCAACTCCTTCGAGCTGGAGAAGGCCGTCCTGGACGCCGACCTGGTCATCGGCGCCGTGCTGATCCCGGGCGCCAAGGCCCCGAAGCTGGTCACCAACGAGCTGGTCTCCCGGATGAAGCCGGGCTCCGTGCTCGTCGACATCGCCATCGACCAGGGCGGCTGCTTCGAGGACTCGCACCCCACCACGCACGACGACCCGACCTTCCAGGTCCACAACTCGGTCTTCTACTGCGTGGCCAACATGCCGGGCGCCGTCCCGAACACCTCCACCTACGCGCTGACCAACGCCACCCTGCCGTACGTGCTGGAGCTGGCCAACCGGGGCTGGAAGGAGGCGCTGCGTCGTGACGCCGCGCTCGCCAAGGGCCTGAACGTCCACGAGGGCCAGATCACCTTCCCGGCCGTGGCCGAGGCCTTCGGCCTGGAGTCGGTCACGCTGGAGAGCGTGCTCGCCTGAACTCCCTGACCGCACGGCGGTCGTTCGCCCCCGACCCGATGCCCTCGGGTCGGGGGCTTCGCCGTGCCCGTGAACAGCGGGTGGACCGGGCGGGTCGCTCTGTCGTCAATTTCCGTCGGTGGTGTCACCCGACCCTCGGCGTCCCGCAGAAACGTTAGGGTCATGGGCCTGCTCATCCCTTGACAGCAGCCCGCCCGATAGTCGACACATCGTGCCCACTACCGTGGATTGTGTTGCTGCGAACGCCTTGAACGGCCTAGAGTCGCAAACCGTCGGCATGCTGCCACGCTGACGAATCGACATAGAGTCCTGGATCCCCAAGGAGGTAAGACGACTTGTGAATGAGTCGACAATTGCTCCCGGGGGTGGTCAGCCAGGACTGGCGGAGCTCACCGCCGGCCAGCCGAGTGAGGAGCCCGGGGCCCGGCAGGCATCCGTGGGCTCGGCCGAGGTCGGCTCGGTCGCACTCCGTACCTTCGAAGCACGCCAGAACACAGCGCAGGTGACCACGGTGACCGATCACGACGCCGACTTGGCGGCCTACGGCCTGGCCTACGGCGAGTTCGCCTACGGCGCCTACGACGACCCGGACGCCGAGTACGAGCCGGACCCGGAGTACGCGGCCACGCTGGCCCCCGACGCCGCGCGCCAGCGCCGCGAGCGGGTCGGCCCGACCGGCCGCCCGCTGCCGTACTTCCCGATCCCCGCGCCGGTCGCCGAGCACGGACCCGCCCAGATCATCGCCATGTGCAACCAGAAGGGCGGCGTCGGCAAGACCACGTCGACCATCAACCTGGGCGCGGCGCTGGCCGAGTACGGCCGCCGGGTGCTGCTCGTCGACTTCGACCCGCAGGGCGCGCTCTCGGTCGGCCTCGGCGTCAACCCGATGGAGCTCGACGTCACCGTCTACAACCTGCTCATGGAGCGGGGCCTGACGGCCGATGAGGTGCTGCTCAAGACCGCCGTCCCGGGCATGGACCTGCTGCCCTCCAACATCGACCTCTCCGCCGCCGAGGTGCAGCTGGTCAGCGAGGTGGCCCGGGAGTCCGCGCTGGCGCGCGCCCTCAAGCCGCTGCTGCCGGACTACGACTTCGTCATCATCGACTGCCAGCCCTCGCTGGGCCTGCTGACGGTCAATGCGCTGACGGCCGCTCACAGCGTGATCGTCCCGCTGGAGTGCGAGTTCTTCGCACTGCGCGGGGTCGCGCTGCTGACCGAGACCATCGAGAAGGTGTGCGAGCGGCTCAACCCCGAGCTGCGCCTGGACGGCATCCTCGCGACCATGTACGACTCGCGCACCGTGCACAGCCGCGAGGTGCTGGCGCGGGTCGTCGAGGCGTTCGGCGAGCACGTCTTCCACACCGTCATCGGGCGGACCGTGCGCTTCCCGGAGACCACCGTCGCCGGCGAACCGATCACGACCTACGCCACCAACTCGGTCGGGGCCGCCGCCTACCGCCAGCTCGCCAGGGAGGTGCTCGACCGGTGCCGCCCCGCCGAGTGAGTCTCCCGGGTGCCGACGAGCTGTTCCGGACCACCGGCGGGATGGCGCTGTCGCCGTCCCTCGCCCCGCGTCCGGCCGCCGAGGCATCCAGACCGGAGACCGCGCGGACCGTCAACGGCACGGAGGGCGCCGAGGGCACCGAGGCCGCCCAGGGGGCCCAGGACGACCGGCAGGCGCCCCAGGAGCAGCACCAGGGCGCCGCGGTGCCGCCGCCCGGCCAGCCGCCCGTCCAGCGGGCCGCCGGGGGCCAGGGCGCCGCCCCCGCGCCGGCGGGCCGCTCCCACGCCGGCGCCGCCGAGGAGCAGGCCGGCGCCGCCGGACGCGCCCGGCCGCGCAGCCGCGCGCCGCGCCGCCCGAGCGGGCGCGAGCGGCACGACGAGAAGATCACCGTGTACGTGTCCGCCGAGGAGCTCATGGACCTGGAGCACACCCGGCTGGTGCTGCGCGGCGAGCACGGCCTGGCTGTGGACCGCGGGCGGATCGTCCGGGAGGCGATCGCGGTCGTCCTGGCGGACCTGGAGCAGCGCGGCGAGGCCTCGATCCTGGTCCGGCGGCTGCGCGGCCGCTAGGGCCTGTTGCCCAGGTCTGTTTCCCGGGCCCGTCCGTCGGGCCTGCCCCGGCCGCCGGTGGCGGCGTGCCGCGGGTCCGTGGCGGGCCGGTCGGCGGCGTGTCGCCGGGCCCGTGGCCGGACGGCCGGTGCGGGCGGGTGAAGATGGACCGCCATGCCGAGCACCGTCGAACCAGCTGCCAGCGCCGTGAACGCCACCGTCGTGAAGGCCACCGAGGAGGAGCCCCGGGGCGGCTTCCGGGTACGGCTGGACAACTTCGAGGGCCCCTTCGACCTGCTGCTCGGCCTGATCGCCAAGCACAAGCTGGACGTCACCGAGGTGGCCCTGGCCACCGTGACGGACGAGTTCCTGGCGCACATCCGGGCGATGGGCCCGGACTGGGACCTGGACGCGGCGACCGAGTTCCTGGTGGTGGCCGCCACCCTGCTCGACCTCAAGGCCGCCCGGCTGCTGCCGGTGGCCGAGGTCGAGGACGAGGCGGACCTCGCCCTGCTGGAGGCGCGTGACCTGCTGTTCGCACGGCTGTTGCAGTACCGGGCGTACAAGCGGGCGGCCGCGCTGTTCGGCGAGCGCTGGGCGGCCGAGCTGCTGCGCCGCCCCCGGGCCGTCGGGCTGGAGCCCCGGCACGCGGAGCTGCTGCCCGAGGTGGTCATCACCGTCGGCGCGGAGCGGCTCGCCCAGCTGGCGGCCAAGGCGATGGAGCCCAAGCCCGAGCCGGTGGTGTACGTGGACCACATCCACGCCCCGCCGGTCAGCGTGCGCGAGCAGGCGGCGCTGGTGGTCGGGCTGCTCACCGAGCTCGGCGAGGCCTCCTTCCAGCAGCTGGTCGCGGACGCGCCGGACACCCTGGTGGTGGTCGCCCGGTTCCTGGCGCTGTTGGAGCTGTACCGGGAGCGGGCGCTGGACTTCGAGCAGCCGGAGGCGCTCGGGGAGCTGCGGGTGCGCTGGGTGGCCGAGGAGGGCCGGGGGCCGGTCGAGGTGACGGACGAGTTCGACCGGCTCGCCGACGGTGCGGAGCGGGCCGAGGAGGAGGACGGGCGGCGATGAGTGGTGGCGAGGGCGTCGGGAAGGGCGTCGGGAGGCCGGTGCGGCGCCCGCTCGGGCTGCCGGGGCAGCCGCGGGCGGAGGAGTGGCTGGAGCCGGCCTTCGAGCTGCTGCCGGAGCCGGTGGCGGCTCCGGTGGCGCAGGCAGCTCAGGAAGCCCCGGTGGCGCCGCCGGGTGCCGCCGCGGAGTCGGGGGACGGCGGGCCCCGGGTGGTGCACCAGAAGTCGGGCCCGCCGACTTCCGGTGCGACGGAGTCGACTGGAACGGAGCCGACCGGAACGGAGCCGACCGGCGCGGAGGCGGTCGGAACGGATCCGTTGGGGCCCGGAGCGGTCGGGCCGGGGCTGCGGGCCGAGCTGGAGGCGATCCTGATGGTCGTCGACGAGCCGGTCGGCGAGGAGCGGCTGGCCGGGGTGCTGGAAAGGTCGCGGGCCGAGGTGGGCGCTGCGCTGCGCGGCCTGGCCGCCGAGTACACCGCCCAGGGGCGCGGCTTCGACCTGCGGC
The DNA here is from genome assembly GCF_042896295.1 of Kitasatospora sp. NPDC001309. Classification (NCBI taxonomy): domain Bacteria; kingdom Bacillati; phylum Actinomycetota; class Actinomycetes; order Kitasatosporales; family Streptomycetaceae; genus Kitasatospora; species Kitasatospora sp. NPDC001309. The sequence continues at coordinate 27,860 of NZ_JBIAXC010000036.1, forward strand.
TGGTGGCCGGCGGCTGGCGGTTCTACAGCCGGGAGACCTGCGCAGAGGCGGTCGACCGCTTCCTGCTGGACGGCCAGCAGGCTCGGCTCAGCCAGGCCGCGCTGGAGACCCTGGCGGTGGTCGCCTACCGGCAGCCGGTGTCCAGATCACGGGTTTCCGCCGTCCGCGGTGTGAACTGTGACGGCGTGATGCGTACCCTGGTACAGCGAGGACTGGCGGAAGAGGCCGGATCCGAGCCCGAAACAGGTGCGATCCTGTATCGGACGACGAACTACTTCCTGGAACGGATGGGGCTCCGCGGCTTGGACGAGCTGCCGGAGCTCGCTCCCTTCCTGCCCGAGGTCGACGACGTGGAAGCGGAGTCCCTGGAGGGCACGATGATCGCGGAGGCGGTCTCCGCCGCTGCCGCGCAGGCCGCGGACGGCAGTGGCGAGGCCGATCGGGCAACGCCTGATCGGTAGGGGGAGGTGAGGTCGGCCGAGACGACCGCACATCCCAGACGGAACGACGTACGGACACTTTGATGCGTAGCAGTGGCAACGGCAGGAACGGCAGCGGCGGCGGTAGCGGTCGCGGCGGACAGGGCGGGGGTCGGGGCGGCTCCTACGGCGGCAGCGGCGGCGGTCGCGGCGGTTCGGGCTCGGGCTCGGGCTCGGGTTCGCGCGGCGGTTCGTACGGCGGTGGCTCGTACGGTGGCGGCTCGGGTTCCGGTTCGGGTTCGCGCGGCGGTTCGTACGGCGGTGGCTCGTACGGTGGCGGCTCGGGTTCCGGTTCGGGTTCGCGCGGCGGTTCGTACGGCGGCGGCTCGGGTTCGGGTTCGCGCGGCGGCGGCTCGTACGGCGGCGGTTCGGGTGCGGGTTCGGGCTCGCGCGGCGGTTCCTACGGGCGCGACGGCGGCCGTCGGGACGACCGGCGCGACGACCGGCGTGACGACCGCCGCTTCCCGGACCGCCCGCTGCGGCCCGAGGAGCGCAAGTACGACCGCCCCGAGTTCGGTGGCGGCCCGAACGCCACCCCGGCCCGCGGCGGCTTCACCGGCCGGCGTCCCGGCCCGGCTCCGCGCCCGCGCCGGGAGGGCCAGGGCGCCCCGGGCGACCCGCGCCGCCAGCCGCAGCGCTCGCGCGAGCTCCAGGCCAGGATCGAGGACGCCGTGCTGGCCCGGCACGACAAGCCGGCCGTCAAGCTGCCCAAGACCTTCGGCGAGCCCGAGGGTGAGCGCCTGCAGAAGGTGCTGGCCCGGGCCGGCGTCGGCAGTCGGCGCGCCTGCGAGGAGCTGATCGAGCAGGGTCGGGTCTCGGTCAACGGCAAGCAGGTCACCGAGCAGGGCAAGCGGGTCGACCCGGAGAAGGACGAGATCAAGGTCGACGGCCTGACCGTCGCCACCCAGTCCTACCTGTTCTTCGCGCTCAACAAGCCGGCCGGTGTGGTCTCCACCATGGAGGACCCGGACGGCCGCCAGTGCCTGGGCGACTACGTGACCAACCGGGAGACCCGGCTGTTCCACGTCGGCCGGCTGGACACCGAGACCGAGGGCATCATCCTGCTCACCAACCACGGCGAGCTGGCCCACCGCCTCACCCACCCGAAGTACGGCGTGACCAAGACCTACCTGGCCGCCATCCAGGGCCCGATCCCGCGTGACCTGGGCAAGCAGCTGGCCAAGGGCGTGGAGCTGGAGGACGGCTACGCGCGCGCCGACAGCTTCAAGGTGATCTCCAACGTCGGCAAGAACTACCTGGTCGAGGTGACCCTGCACGAGGGTCGCAAGCACATCGTCCGCCGGATGCTGTCCGAGGTCGGCTTCCCGGTCGAGAAGCTGGTGCGCACCCACTTCGGTCCGATCGCCCTGGGCGACCAGAAGTCGGGCTGGCTGCGCCGCCTGACCAACCCCGAGGTCGGCCAGCTGATGCGCGAGGTCGGCCTGTAGGACCCCGGCCGTACGGCCGTCGTTCGTCGGAGGGTCCCCCGCCCGTGGTGGCGGGGGACCCTCCGACGTGTGTGAGCCGGGACGCAACCGCTGGTCACGGCCTTGTCAGCGCCATGATCCGTGGCCGAGGATGGCCACCGGACCACCGCCCCGCCGCGTGGCGGGACCGCGCCAGTACGGGCGGCCGGAGGGGTGTTCCGGAGCGAGCAGGGGGAGACGGCGTCGTGTCCGATGCAGCACTGGGGCGGTCCGCCGGACACGCGCTCGGCCCGTTGGGACTGGCCGAGCCGGACGGGCAGGTGTACGCGGCACTGGTCGCCAACCCGCAGTCCACGGCGGAGGAGCTGGCCGAGAGCTGCGGCCTGACGCTCCAGCAGGGCGTGCGCGCGCTGGACCGGTTGGCGCAGCAGGGGATGGCCACCCGGGCCCCGGTGGACCGGGAGCGCTACCTGCCGGTCGCCCCGGACGTGGCGATAGGGACCCTGATCGGCCACCGGGAGTCCGAGCTGCGCAGCGCCCGGGCCGAGATGCACCGGCTGATGGACGCCTTCCGGGAGGCCTCGCGGTACACCGACCCGGCGCACTCGGTGGAGGTGCTGACCGGCGGCGAGGCGATCGCCCAGCGGCTGGAGCACATCACCGGGAGCAGCCAGTACCAGGTCCGCGGCTTCGACCGCCCGCCGTACATCCAGGACCCGGTTTCGGCGATGCCGTTGCAGCGGCGGCGGCTGCGGGAGGGCCTGCGGTTCCGGACGATCTACGACCGGGAGGCGGTGGCCTGGCCCGGCCGCCTGGAGCGGAACATCCTGGTCGGCGTCGCGGACGGTGAGGAGGCGCGGGTGCGGCCGACGCTGCCGATGAAGATGATCATCTCGGACGACCGGATGGCGATCATCCCGATCAGCGTCGGCGACAGCGTGCTGGACGCGGCCTACGTGATCCACCCCTCGGCGCTGCTCCAGGCACTGGACACGCTGTTCGAGGCCGAGTGGGAGCGGGCCGTGCAGTTGCAGGCCGCGATCGGCACCGGGGACGCCTCGCCGGAGCCGGACGCCGACCACCGCAAGCTGCTGGGGCTGCTGGCCGCCGGGCTGACCGACGAGTCGATCGCCCGTTCGCTGGGCTGGAGCGCCCGGACCACCCAGCGGCGGTTGCAGGCCCTGATGCGCTCGCTGGGCGCCACCACCCGCTTCCAGGCCGGGATGGCGGCCCGGGAGCGGGGGTGGCTGTGAGGCGGGTCGGCTGTGATCCGGGGTGGCTGTGGGGCGGGTCGGCCGCTCAGCTCCAGGGGCTGAGCGAGGCCCAGTGGCCGTCCGGGCCGCGGTCGACCTTCTCCAGCCCGACCACGGCGGACCGGTTCAGCCGCCCGTAGATGTGCGGGAACAGCACGCCGGGGGTGGCGCCGGGCGGCGGGGCGCCGTGGGCGGCCTCCCACTTGACCATCGGCTCCACCAGTGCCTCCTCGATCAGCAGCACCATCAGCGGGTCCGGGGTGTCGGCGAAGAAGGAGTTGGCCACCGCGAGCGCCGTCCGCTCGTCCGCCGAGCAGTGGATGAACCCGTCGGTGAGCAGCGACGCGGTGGCGTACGGGCGGCCGGGGTCGGACAGCCAGTCGTCCAGGGGGGCGAGATGGAGGATCATGTTCCTTTTGTACCCGCTTTCCGGTCCTGAGCGGTCGTCACGGGGCCTCCGGCGTCACAGCCCGGCCACCTTGGCGGCGGCGGACACCTCGTACACCAGGGTGAGGCTGCGGCGGGCGCCCGGGCCGAGCGGGACGTCCCAGCGGACGATGCCCTCGGCGTCGAAGGCGTCCGGAGCCGGGGAGCACTCCTCCTTGCGCAGCCGCACCTCGACCTCGGCGACCTCGGAGACCGGCACCCGCTCGCGGACCGTGACCAGCTGCTCGTCGTGCTCCTCCGGGCCGGAGAAGCGGGACAGGTGCAGCCGGACGGTCCGGGTGGTGGTCCGGCGGCCGCTCAGGGCGGTGGTGCCGCTGCGCTCCTCGGTCTCGCGGACCACCCGGTAGCCGTCCGTACTGCCGAAGGACAGTTCGGCGTCGGCGCCGGCGGCGGTGAAGCGCAGCTCGCCGCGGCCGGTGAAGCCGCTGCCGCGGACCAGCTCGACCGGGCCGGCCAGCAGCGAGTGCCCGGCCGCGTTGCGGAACCGGACCACCCGGGTGACCAGCGGGGACAGCTCCGGGGCGCAGGCGAACTCGCTGCTCGCCGGGCCGGTGAAGGCGCCCAGCGGGACCCGGTGGGCGCGGCCGTCGGAGGGGACGGTGGCCGGGGCGGGGGCGGGCAGCACCCGGACCTCGCCGCCGTCGTCCAGGCCGGGGACGGCGGCGTCCGGGCCCAGGGTGCTGACCTCCTCCTCGCGCAGCTCGACCTCGACCGTGCGGCGCTCCTCGTCGGTGCGCTCGCGCAGGACCAGCAGGTCCTCGGCGAGCACCGGCGGGTCGGTGGCCAGGGCGGAGCGGGCGGTGGAGAAGGTCAGCCGGGCGCCGGTCCAGTCCTCGCCGGTGCGCTGCCAGACCACCGCCTCCGACTCCAGGCGCAGGCCGTCGGAGTCCAGCGTGGCGCGGTAGGAGGGGCGCCACAGCGCGCAAGGCACCAGGTGGTGGACGGTCAGCTCGGCCGGGCCGGGGTGCTCGGCCTCGACCGTGAGCTCCAGGTGGGCGTGCAGCTCGGCGGGCTCCTCCTCGGCCTCGTCCAGGGCCAGCAGGGCCTGGGAGCGCTCCTCGTCCAGGCGGCGCAGCCGGGAACGGGTCGCGCGCAGCTCCTCGCCGTGGCGCTCGCGCTCGGCGTCCACCCGGTCCAGCTCGCGGGCCCAGCGGGTGCGCTCGATCTCGCCGACGCCGGCGCCCTCGCCGACCTCGCGCAGCAGGTCCGCGGTCAGCTGGGCGAGCAGGGCGAGCCGGGCCTCCAGTCGGGCGCGGGTCCGGTCCGCGAGGCGGTACTCGGCCTCCAGCCCGTGCAGGCGGTGGCGCAGCGCGGAGTCCGCCGGGCCGGGCGGCAGCGGCGCGCGCGGGGACCAGGAGCGCACCAGCCGGGCCTCCAGCACCCGGGTGCCGGGGGTGGCGGACTCGGCGCGCAGGGTGCGGTCCACGGCGAGGGCGGTGAGCGGGCCCAGCCGCAGCCGCTGGACGCCCGCGGTGAGTCGGACGGTCACCGAGCGCTCGACCTGGGCCCGGTCCTCCAGACAGGTGACGGCGGTGACGGGGAGGGCGGCGGTGACGGGGAGAGAGGGGGGAACGGGGGCGGTGGGAACGGGGAGGGCAGCTGGGAGGGGGAGGGGAACGGTCTCTTCGGTCATCTGGTCAGTTCCTCCGGTTTCCGCCGACGATGGCCTTTCCGGCCGGGATCTTGATCTGGTAGCCGCCGTCCAGCTCGGTGCGGCCACCCGGCGCCAGCTCGACCCGCCAGAGCCGGGTGCCGACCGGGCACTCCGGGGTGGGGACGGCCGGGGCCTGCCAGTCCGCTCGCTCCTCGATCCGGATCTCGGTGTCCGAGGCGACCGGCACGCGCTCGCGGACCTCGACCGTGACGGGGCGGCCGAGGCGGTTCGCCAGGTGGACGTGCACCCGGTGGTCGAGCACGGTGCTGTTGCCCTTCAGCATGCCGGTGGCGGACTCGCGCAGCTCGGTGCGGCGCGCCACCTCGACGCTCTCGGTGACGCCGATGCCCAGGCTCCGGGTGCCGCCCGGGGCGAGGGTCGGCAGGGCGGCGGTGAGCAGGAACTCGTCGTCCACGGTGACCTCGACCGGGCCGGCCAGCACGGCGCGGTCGGTGCGGTTGGCGAGCACCAGGGTCGCGTACACCTTCTCCTCGACGGTCGGGACGGTGACGTACTCGGGGCTGACGGAGAGCGGGATCTCGTCCACCGTGACGGTGTGCCAGGTGCCGTCGGAGGGGACGTCGGCGGGGGCGGCGGCATCGAAGCGGTGGTCGAAGGAGCCGGCCGAGACGCGGGGCGGGACGGCGTGGCGGGGGAGGGCGAGGCCGGTCAGGCGGATGCCCGGGTGGATCTGCTGCCAGGTTTCGTGTTCGAGCCGGGCCGGGTCGGGGCGCAGGGTGCCGCGGCGGTCGGCGGGGGCGTCGGGGCCGGCCAGCTGGAGGTCGGGGTAGTCGAGCAGGTCGGCCGCCGGGACGAAGCCGGTGTCGGGCGGTGGGGTCGCGCCGCGGCGGCGCGCGGAGCGGAGGGCCTCGGCCGGCGGGGCGCCGCCGAAGGCCTGCGGCATCGGGGCCCCGGCGGGGGCCGGGGCGCCGGGGGCGGGTGGGCCGCCGTAGCCGGCGAAGCCGGGTGCCACGGGGGCGGGGGGTACGGGGGGCATGGGCACGGGGGCGGGGGCGGAGAACGCCGGGGCGGAGGGCGGCTCCGGGACGCTGAGCATTCCGCCGCCGGACGGGCCGGCGGGCGCCGCCTCGTCCGCGAGGAACTCGGCGCGGGGCCCGGCCGGGCGGGCGCCGCCGCGCCGGGCCGAGAAGCGGCGGCCGGGCCCGGGTGCGCCGGGCGGGACCGGGAGCGGGACGTTGCGGCGGCGAGGGCGGCGGGCGGGGCGGTCGGCCGTGGCCGCGTCGTAGCCGGTGAAGAGCTCGGACAGGCCGGCCGGGGGCTCGCGCCAGCCGGAGGGCGGCGGGGCGGGCTGGCTGCGCCCGATCCGGAGGGAGGCGAGTCGGGGGAGGTCGGTGCGGCGGTCGAGGTCGGCGGTGGACAGGGCGAGCCGGACGCCCGTCCAGTCCTCGCCGGTGTGCTGGGCGACGGCGGCGCGCAGGACCAGCTGGGCGGTGTCGGCACCGGTGCGGTGGCTGAGCCGGTAGGCGGGCACCCAGCGGGCGGTGGGGACGCCGTACTCCAGCTCCAGCTCCAGTTCGATCCGGTCGGGGGCGGTGGTTTCGGAGGCGGTTTCGGGGGCGTTGGCGTCGGGGGTGCCGGTGGTGAGGGTGAGCAGGACGGTTCTGGTGGTGCCGACCGGCTCGGTGCGGTCGGCGGTGGACGCGCGGTCCAGCCGGTCGGCGGCCAACTGGCGCTCGTGGTCCGCGAGTTCGATCTCCCGGGTGAGCTGCTCGGAGCGCTCCTGGAGCCGGGCCAGCCGTTCGTCGACGAAGTCGGCGAGCTCCAGCCAGGCGTCCGCCGGGGTGCGGCGCAGCGGCTCGTCGGGGCGGCGCTGGGGCGGGACGGCGCGCAGCGCGGCGGTCTCGGCGATCGCGGCCAGGACCAGCCGGTGGCGCTCGTTCAGGGCGCCCTGGTGTTCCATGGCCTCGTCCAACTCGCGCTGCATCTGCGGGAGTTCATCGGGCTCGTGGAGCTCGGCGAGCGTTTCGAGGCGGGCCTCGACCACCGTGGTGCCGGCCGGTCCGGACAGCACCCGGGCGCGCAGCGAATCGGCGCGCAGCGAGTCGGGCAGGCCGGTCAGCCGCAGCCGTCCGTCCGGGGGGAGGGGGACGGTGGCCCGGCGCCGGCACACCGCGCCCTCGGCGTACACCACGACGGAGTCGAGGGCCGACGGGTGGGCCGGTACGGCCGGCCGTTTCGACGGCCCGGTGTGGCTGCTGTGTCGATCGTCCATGCGCATCCCCTTCGTTCGCGTCCGGTGGTCCCGAGGCCCGGGAGTCCCGTGGCCCGGTGGTCCCGTGGACCGGTGTGCCGCGGCTCGCCCCGCCTGTCCCCCGGGCGGCCAGTCTGCCCCGCCGGGGGCCGGGCGTCGCCGGATTTCCCGGGGCACGGCGTGTGCACTGGGTGGGACGGGGCGCGGGGCGCGGTGGTTGCCGGGTGGGTGGCGGTTGCCGGGGCGTGGCGGTCAGCGGGGGCGTTGGTTGCCGGGGCGTGACGGTTGGCGGGGTCGGGGGTCGGCGGGGGGCGTCGGGTGGGAGGATGGGGCGCGGGCGCGCCCGGTCGGCTCCGGTACTTCGTCGCGCCCTCCGGCACCCGCTGAGCACCGCCCGTTCGTCGAGCACCGCCCGTGTGAACCGTCCCGTCGAGAAACCGTGATCGAGGAGAGCCACCCGCCATGCGCACTGCCGTCGTCGTCGGCACCGGACTGATCGGCACCTCCGCAGCCCTGGCCCTGGCCGCACGCGGGCTGACCGTCCATCTGGAGGACGCGGACCCGGACGCCGCCCGCACCGCCGAGTCGCTCGGCGCCGGCATCACCGAACCGGCCGAGGGCCCGGTCGACCTGGCGATCATCGCCGTCCCGCCGGCCCTGGTCGGCAAGGTCCTCGCGGACTGCCAGCGCCGCAACCTGGCGCACTGGTACACCGACGTGGCCAGCGTGAAGTCCGGCCCGGGCAGCGAGATCGCCACGCTGGGCCTGGACACCGTCCACTACATCGGCAGCCACCCGATGGCCGGCCGCGAGCGCTCCGGCCCGCTGGCCGCCCGCGCCGACCTGTTCGAGGGCCGCCCCTGGGTGCTCACCCCGACCGCCGACACCGACACCGACACGCTCAACGCCGCGCTGGAGCTGGTCGCGCTGTGCGGCGCGGTGCCGATCGTGATGGACGCCGAGGCCCACGACCGGGCCGTGGCCCTGGTCTCGCACGCCCCGCAGCTGGTCTCCTCGCTGGTCGCGGCCCGGCTGGAGCACGCCGACGAGACGGCCATAAGGCTCTCCGGCCAGGGCGTGCGCGACGTGACCCGGATCGCCGCCTCGAACCCCGGGATGTGGGTCGACATCCTGTCGGCCAACGCGGGCGCGGTCGCCGACGTGCTCGCCGAGGTCGCCAACGACCTCGGCGAGACCGTCACCGCGCTGCGTGCCCTGGAGGCCGAGGAGGAGGGTATGCGCCGCTCCGGTGCCGAGGGCATCGAGGCGGTCATGCGGCGCGGCAACACCGGCCAGGCCCGCATCCCCGGCAAGCACGGCGCCCCGCCCACCCGGTACGAGACCGTCGCGGTCGTCCTCGGCGACCAGCCGGGCGAGCTGGGCCGGCTGTTCGGGGAGGTCGGCGAGGCCGGGGTCAACATCGAGGACGTCCTGATCGAGCACTCGGACGGGCAGCAGGTCGGCTTCGTCCAGCTGTCGGTGGCGCCGACGGCGGTCAAGCGGCTCACGGCGGCGCTGCGCGCGAGCGGGTGGAGCGTCCGGGACTGACGCTCCCGGGCGGTGTCCGGGTGGGGCGGTGTCCGGGCGGGGCGCTGTTCGGGTCGGGGCCGTGTCCGGGGCCTGGTGGTTCGGGTCGGGGTGGTACGGGGGAGCGGGCGGGGAGGGGGAGTGGGCGTGATCATCGAGTTGCCGCTGGGGGAGACCCGGCACGGGTTCGCGGGCGAGCCGGTGGACCTCGGGAACGAGCGCTTCCTGCGGGCGGTGGTGGGCGGGGACTTCCTGGTCCGTCACCGCAGCGTGGCGGCGATGGTCGAGCGGCCCCGGCCGCAGCCGGTCCGGCCGGAGTTCTCCGCACCGGAGCCCGGCGAGCCCGAGCCGACCTGGAGCCTGCTGCTGCGCGCCGCCCACACGGCCTTCGCCGACCACCTGCCGCTGAGCCTGTCGCCGGACGTGCTCTGGTACGCGGTGGTGCACGAGGTCGCGGTGCACGTACGGATGTACCCGCCGCGCTACCGGGCGCTGTTCGGCGCGGCGGACCGCTCGCGGGCGCTCGTGGTGCGGGACGACTCGCTGCTGGGCGGGGGCGCCGACTGGGCCCGGTCGGTCCGGCTGGTCCGGGAGCCCCTGGTGGCGGCCCTCGGCGCGGAGGTGGTCGAGCTGTTCCGGCCGGCCTTCTCCACCACCACGCCGGACGACGAGGCCTCGGCCCTGGTCGCGCTGATGGACGTGGTCAGCCCCTACTACGACTTCCGCTGGGAGACCCGCTGCGGCATCCCGCGGATCCGGCTGGAGGGCACCGCCGGGGACTGGGCGCTGCTCGCAGGCCGGGTGGACGCGCTGGCGGAGCGCTTCGACTGGCTGGTGCCGTGGTTCGACGGGCTGCGCCCGGTGCTGGCGCAGATCGCCGCGACGGCGGCGGGCGGCCCGGTGGACGAGGGCTTCTGGCGTTCGCTGTACAAGTGGGAGTCGGTGTCCGGCGGCCCGCTGGTGACCGGCTGGCTCACCGCCTTCTTCGCCCACACCCAGACCCCGGACGGGCCCCGGCTGCGGCAGACCTTCTGCTGGCGCGAGGCCGCGGGCACCTCGTACCACCGGGACGCCTTCGCGGTGAACGACTTCCCCTCGCACCTGTCCACGGTGCCGTTCGTCTGGGACCTCCTGGGCGTCGAGCGGTCCATGGTGCTGGTCGGCGGGGTGCTCGGGATCGAGCGGGACGGGGAGTTCCTGCGGCCCCGGCTGGGGCACGCGGTGCTGGAGACGGGGGAGTCGCGATGATCGTGGACGTTCCGCTCGGTGAGGGCCAAGTACCGGGCGATGTGGGGGAGTTGACGGAGGCCGGGAACGACGGGTTCCTGGCGGCGGTGGTCGGCGGGGAGTTCGAGCTGCTGCACCGCAGCACCGGGACGCTGCTGGCCAGTCCGGAGGAGCGGCGGCCCGAGGGCGAGCCCGAGCCGACCTGGAGCCTGCTGCTGCGCGCCGCCCATACCGCCTTCGCGGAGCACCTGCCGCTGAGCCTGTCGCCGGACGTGCTCTGGTACGCGGTGGTGCACGAGATCGCGCTGCACGTACGGCTGAACGCTCAGCAGTACGAGGGGCTGTTCAGCGCCACCCCCGGTGAGAAGCGGACCATCGAAGTCAGGGACGACAGCCTGCTGGGCGCCGACGCGGACTGGGCGCGGTCGATCAGGCTGGTCCGGGGGCCGCTGGCGAAGGAGATCGGGCCCGAGCTGGTGGAGCTGTTCCAGCCGACCTTCTCGACCACCACGCCGGACGACGTCTCCGCGGTGCTGGTCGCGCTGATGGACGTGGTCAGCCCGTACTACGAATTCCGCTGGCTCACGCTGTGCGGCATCCCGCGGATCCGGCTGGAAGGCACGGCCGAGGACTGGGCGCTGCTGGCGGCGAGGGCCGGGGAGCTGGCGGAGTGGTTCGGGTCGCCCGAGGCGCTCGGGCCCTGGTTCGCGGGGCTGCGGCCGGTGCTGGCGGAGATCGCGGCGACGGCGGCCGGCGGGCCGGCGGACGAGGGGTTCTGGCGTTCGCTGTACAAGTGGGAGTCGGAGTCCGGCGGGGACTTCGTCTCCGGCTGGATCACCGTCTTTTTCGCCCACACCCAGACACTCTCGGGGCCCGAGCCGCGTACGGACTTCCGCTGGCGGGACGGGCGGGGGCGGTTCCGGGAGAACGCCTTCCCCTCGCACGTGTCGAAGGTGCCGTTCCAGTGGGAGACCCCGGCCGGGATCCGGAAGATGGCCTTCCTCGGCGGGGTGCTCGGCATCGAGCGGGACGGCGAGTACGTACGGCCCCGGCTCGGGAACGCCGTGCTGGAGGTGCAGCGGGAGCCCGTCGACCCGGCGAACGAGCAGGCGGCGCTGGCGGCGGCGCAGCTGCCGCCGGGGTGGACGGTCGAGCGGGTGCGGGAGGTCAGCGGGTCCCCGTGGGCCAAGCTGGTGAGGGCGGACGGCGTCACCGTCGAGAGACGGGAGGGCGGGCCCGTGGGTGCGGTCGCACTCATCCGCTTCAGCCACTTCTGCTTGGTCCGGTGCGCGGGCGACGACGATTGGTACGCCGCCTTGCCGCTGCCGGACGGCACGGTGCAGTTGGGGAGGTCGCGCGGGCCGGATCTGGCGGGTGCGTTGGCGGGGGCGGAGTACTGGTGATCGGCCCGGGACGGGGTCCGGCCGCGGTCCATTAACCTTGAGGGAGACAATCCCCGGCCGTCCGCCCCCACAGGCGTCCGGCTCCCGTGTTCTCAGCATGCTCAGAGAGAGGTTCGCCCCGTGGACACTGCCGACCGAGCGCACGCCCCGGTCGTCGTCGCCATCGACGGACCCTCCGGCTCCGGCAAGTCGACCGTCTCGCGGGCGGTCGCCGCCCGGCTGGGCCTGAGCTTCCTGGACACCGGCGCCATGTACCGGGCGATGACCTGGTGGATGCAGGCCAACGACGTGGACGTCGACGACCCGGAGGCGGTGGCCGTCGCGTGCGGCAAGCCCGTCATCGTGTCCGGTACGGACGCCGACGGGCCGACCATCACGGTGGACGGTCAGGACGTCTCCGGCCCGATCCGGGGCCCCGAGGTGACGGCGCAGGTCAGCGCGGTCGCCGCGGTGCCGGCCGTGCGGGCCCGGCTGGTGGAGCTGCAGCGCGGCTGCGCCGAGGTCGCCGAGCGCGGCATCGTCGCCGAGGGCCGGGACATGGGGACCGTGGTGTTCCCGCAGGCCACCGTCAAGGTGTTCCTGACCGCCTCCGAGTCGGCCCGGGCCGCGCGCCGGGCGGCCGAGCTGCGGGCCAAGGGCGTGGACGAGGCGACCATCACCGCGATGGCCGCCGACCTCGCGCGCCGCGACGCGGCCGACTCCTCCCGGGAGACGGCGCCGCTGACCCAGGCCGCGGACGCGGTGCTGGTGGACACCAGCGAGCTCACCCTGGAGCAGGTGATCGGCCGGATCACCGCCCTGGTGGAGGAGCGGGCCGGGCTGTCGTCGGTCTGACCGGCTGGCCTTCCGGTCCGGCCGGCCGACCATTTCGGTCTGACCAGCTGACCATTTTTGATCGTATCGGCCGACCGGCCGATCATTGAACGAACCGCGGGCCGTCAGGCGCCGCGGACGAAACCATCGCGCTGCCCCAGCGGGGCAGGTACGCACGGCACGCCCCTGGGAAGGGCCGGGCCGGGAAACGGAACAGACGAACATGACCGCAGAGCACTCCGCCGGCCCCGGCGAGCTGGATGCCGCCGACTACGCCGAGTACATGGCCCTGGCCGCCGAAGAGGGCTTCGACCTCGACGGCTTCGACGGCGTGGACGGCGCCGAGCTCGTCCGGCTGCCGGTGCTGGCCGTCGTCGGCCGCCCGAACGTCGGCAAGTCGACCCTGGTGAACCGCATCATCGGCCGCCGCGAGGCCGTCGTCGAGGACAAGCCGGGCGTCACCCGTGACCGGGTCACCTACGAGGCCAGCTGGAACGGCCGCCGCTTCAAGGTCGTCGACACCGGCGGCTGGGAGATCGACGTCCTCGGCATCGACGCCATGGTCGCCGCGCAGGCCGAGCTGGGCATCGAGCAGGCCGACGCGGTCCTGTTCGTCGTGGACGCCACCGTCGGCGCCACCGACACCGACGAGGCCCTGATCAAGCTCATCCGCCGGGCCGGCAAGCCGACCGTCCTGTGCGCCAACAAGGTCGACGGCCCGTCCACCGAGGCCGAGGCGGCCTACCTGTGGTCGCTGGGCCTGGGCGAGCCCTTCCCGGTCTCCGCCCTGCACGGCCGCGGCTCCGGTGACCTGCTGGACGCCGTCATGGACGCGCTGCCCGAGGCCCCGGCGCAGACCTTCGGCGACGCCGCCCCCGGCGGCCCGCGCCGGATCGCGCTGATCGGCCGGCCCAACGTCGGCAAGTCCAGCCTGCTGAACAAGGTCGCCGGCGAGGAGCGGGTGGTCGTCAACGAGCTGGCCGGCACCACCCGTGACCCGGTCGACGAGATGATCGAACTCGGCGGCAAGACCTGGAAGTTCGTGGACACCGCCGGTATCCGCCGCCGGGTCCACCTGACCGCCGGCGCCGACTTCTACGCCTCGCTGCGCACCTCCGCCGCGCTGGAGAAGGCCGAGGTCGCGGTCGTCCTGATCGACGCCAGCGAGACCCTGGCCGAGCAGGACACCCGGATCATCTCGATGGCCGTCGAGGCCGGGCGTGCCGTCGTCGTCGCCTACAACAAGTGGGACCAGCTCGACGAGGAGCGCCGCTACTACCTGGAGCGCGAGATCGAGCGCGACCTCGTCCAGGTGCAGTGGGCCCCGCGGGTCAACGTCTCGGCCAAGACCGGCCGGCACATGGAGAAGCTCGTCCCGGCGATCGAGACCGCGCTGGACGGCTGGGAGACCCGCATCACCACCGCGCGCCTGAACGCCTTCCTCGGCGAGCTGGTCGCCGCCCACCCGCACCCGATCCGCGGCGGCAAGCAGCCGCGCATCCTGTTCGGCACCCAGGCGGGCATCCGTCCGCCGCGCTTCGTGCTGTTCGCCTCGGGCTTCCTGGAGGCGGGGTACCGGCGCTTCATCGAGCGTCGTCTGCGGGAGGAGTTCGGCTTCGTCGGGACGCCGATCTCGATCTCGGTGCGGGTGCGGGAGAAGCGCAACAACAAGAAGAAGTAGGTCGCAGCTGTAGCTGTACGAGCTGGAGGGCTCCGTCACCGGTGGTGGCGGGGCCCTCGGGCGTTTCCGCTGCCGGTGGTGTGCGCCGACCGACGGTTCGGCTGCTTGCTCAGGCCGCGGTCGGGGACGGGCGGGGGCCGGGCGGGGGTCGCCCGTCAGTGGTGGTCGCCGGTGCGGCCAGGGGGGAGCGAAAGCATCTGGCGGTGGCGGCCGCCGGTCGGGGCGGGGGCCGTGGCGAGGCCGGTGGCCGTGCCCAGCAGCGGGGACGGGGCCGGCGGCGGGGCGGGCACGGTGTGCTGGACCGCGCCGAGGTAGCCGGCGGCGACCCAGCCCTGGCCGTTGGTGAACTGGGGAGCCGGGGGGCCGGCCTGGCCGTGGCCGTCGCTGGTGGCGGCGGTGGCGGCCATGGCGGCCATGGGCTCGGGGTGGGGGGTCGGCTGGTGCTGGGGGTGGTGCTGGTGCTGGTGCTGGGGGTGGACGTGCGCGTGGTGCTGGGGGGCGTGGTGCTGGGTGTGCGCGTGGTGCTGGGTGTGCGCGTGGTGCTGGGGGATGTGGTGCTGGGTGGGGGTGTGGTGCGACTGCGTCGGCATGAACTGGGGGAGGCCGGAGGGCTGGCCCGCGTAGGTGTGGAAGGCCTGCTGCTGCGCCGACGGGTACGGGCGCTGCTCGCCGAGCAGCGGGTGGCCGTCGCGGACCGCGAAGCCGGTGAACCTCAGATCCTCCTCGCCCGAGCGGTCGCCGGGCAGGGCGCGGAACAGCCGTCGGTACTCGGAGTACAGCTCGTCGTAGATCGGGGTCGTCGAGTGCGGGTGCTCCGCGTCGTACGACGGGCGCATGCCCGGGATCGAGCGGGGGGCGGTGGCCGACCGTCCGGCGGGTGCGGAGACGTCGTAGCTGTACACGTAGGGGCCAACGAGTGAGAGGCGGCGGGGATGCGGGGGCGTTCGGCGTACCGGGGGGAGGGCGCGGGCTCGCCGGGTGCTGCGGACGCGCCGTGCCTGCCGGGTGCGGCGGAAGGGCGGCGGGCCGTCCGCCCTTCCGCCGCACCCGGTGGGCCGGAGCGGCGGGATCAGGTGCCGGCGAGCGGGAGGGAGGCGGCGACCACCTGGCCCAGCGCGACCGCCCGCTCCAGCGCCTGGCGCAGCAGGTCCTCGCGGGGCTGGCGGCCGACCATCCCGGCCGGGACGGCGTACATGGTCACCTCGGAGAGCTGGCTGGCGGCCATCCGCCAGGCGTCGGTGACCTGGAGCGGCTGGTGGGCCTGCCACCAGCCGGTGCTGCCGCCGGCCGCGGCGGGCTGGAGGATCGCGTGCAGCTTGCCCATGGCGACCAGGACCGACCAGCCGGGCAGCTGCTCCGGGGTCTCGTCGAGGTCGGTGACCGGCTGGAAGCCCGCGTCCTGGAGCAGGTCGAGGAACTCGTCCTCGCCGGTGGTGCTGCCGGGCCGGCCGACCGGGCCGGTGGGCTCGACCACGAGGGAGGCGTGGCCGACCTTGCCGTGCAGGACGAGCCCGCAGGTGATGCCGAGGATGGCGGCCTGGCCGGGGGCGGGCGGCTGGGGGGCGGCCGGCGCGGGGAGGGCGAGGTCCGGGGAGGGCGCGGTGAGGTCCGAGGCCGGGACGGTGAGGCCGGGCGCGGCGGGCTGCGACTGGTTGATGCTGCGGACGGCGCCGACCAGCTGCTCCTCGGCGACCGGCACCACCTGGGAGGGGATGCACCGGGCGTGGGCGAAGGCCAGGACCGCCGTCTCGTCGCCGACGAACAGCACGGTGCTGGTGGGCTCCACGTGGGTGTCGCCGGGGGTGCGGCAGGAGGTGCATTCGTAGCTGTCGGGGGCGCGGTCGCCGCCGAGCAGGCGGTCGGCCTCGTCGTCGCCGATCTCGGACCGGACCTCGTCGCTGACGTCGAGCATGCGCGGCACGGGTTCTCCTCGGATGGGTGCGGGTGGGTCAAGGGCGGGCCCGGGGGCGGGCACGGGGCGGGCATGGGGCGGGGCATGGGGAGGTCGCCATGCCCAACGGGCCCTTGTGTCAGGCGTCACGGGTGCCCGGTGAGGCTGACGGGAATTGCCCCGGATCCGACCGCGCCGCGTGTTCTCGTGGTCGCAATCTGTCGATGTCGGTGCCAGGACTGCCGGAATGAAACGGTGAGGTGAGTCACGCCGACTTGATGTTTGATCTAGGAATCGATGGCCAAAGCGGACATTTCGGGCAAGAATGTGTGGCCATTACCGCCGGTAACCCTTTGCTGAGCTGGGAAGACCGGTGGTGTTTTGGTTTCCCCGCCGACCGACCCCTAGCTTTCTTGGCGGCGCAACGAGCGCCACCCGGGTTCACCCCCGACGCACCGCTCCCCGGCTCCGGCCGGGCGCGGCAGGTGCCCGCCGACGCGATCGCTCGAACAGGTCGCCGGCGAGCGGCTGGGTGGCCAGGGCGGCAGAGGCACGTCCGACACGTGCACGGCCGTCCGACGGACGCGGCAAGCGAAACGCGACCCTCCCCAGGGTCTGGTTCCGCATGCCCGCCCGGGGCTGTCGAGAGGAACCCCATGACCTTCCGTAACGAGAACGCCGCTGCCACCACCACCGCCGCCACCAAGCGCAACCGCGTTCGGATGGCCGTCGTGGCGGGCGCCGCTGTCGCGGCCCTGCCGGTGGCCGGCCTCGTCACGGCCACCTCGGCCTCCGCCGCCCCCGTCTCCACCTGGGACTCCGTCGCCCAGTGCGAGAGCGGCGGCAACTGGGCCATCAACACCGGCAACGGTTTCTACGGCGGTCTGCAGTTCACCTCCAGCACCTGGGCCGCCTTCGGCGGCACCGCCTACGCCGCGCAGGCCAACCAGGCCACCAAGGCGCAGCAGATCTCCGTCGCCGAGAAGGTCCTCGCCTCGCAGGGCCCCGGCGCCTGGCCGGTGTGCTCCGTCAAGGCGGGCCTCACCAAGGGCGGCGCCCCGGCCGCCGTCGACACCTCGGCCGGCACCTCCGCCGCCAAGCCGGCGCAGACCCCCGCGCCGAAGACGGCCACCCCGAAGGCCGCGGCCGCGCCGAAGGCCGACGTGGCCCCGAAGGCCGCCGCGCCCAAGGCCGACGCCGCGCCGAAGACCGACGCCCCGTCGAAGAAGGACGCCGCGAAGTCCTCGAACGGTGCCAAGTCCTGGAACACCTCCAACGACGCCAAGCCGGCCAAGGGCAACTACACCGTCAAGTCCGGTGACACCCTGAGCTCCATCGCCGCCGCGCAGGGCCTGGACTGGCACGACCTGTACAAGAACAACGCCAAGGTCGTCGGTGGCAACCCCGACCTGATCTTCCCGGGTCAGACCCTGAGCATCTGAGGCCCTGAAGCTTGCTGAGCTGACCTCTGGTCGCCTCCGGTCGTCTCTGGGTGCTCGGTTGTTCGTCACGGCCGCTCCTCCGCCACGCGGGGGAGCGGCCGTCGGCGTTCCCGGCGTGGCGGGGTGGGGTGAGGTCCGGGCTCCCTAGGGTCGGCTGCTGTGCCGCATTCGTCTGACGTGTCGTGCGGGGGTGCCGTGTCGTGCGGGGTCGAGGTCCGGTGCGGGTGCGGGTGCGGGTGCGGGTGCGGGTGCGGACGGGGGCCGGGGCAGGGGCCGGGGCCGGGGCAGGGGTGGCCGGGGCGGTGTGATGGTCGGACAGCCCGGGCCGTGATCCGGGCGGGCGCCGCCGTGGCGGTGGTGCTGGCCGTGGTCGCGGGCGACGTACGGGCCGGTGCGGCGACGCGGGTCGCGGACCTCGTCTGGGACGAGCTCGCCGACTGCGAGAGCGGCGGCGACTGGCACGCGGACACCGGCAACGGCTTCTACGGAGGTCTGCAGATCCGGCCGACCACCTGGGCGGAGGCGGGCGGGCTGCGCCTCGCCGACCGGCCCGACCACGGGAGCCGGCGGGAGCAGACCACCGTCGGGGAGGAGATCCTGCGGCAGCAGGGGTGGGAGGCGTGGCCGACCTGTGCGCGGGAGCTGGGGATGATCGGGCCTGGGCCGGGGGCGGGTCCGACATCGGGGCCGGGGTCGGGGTCGGGGTCGGGGTCGACATCGGAGCCGGAGCCGTAGTCGGAGTCCGGTGGCGGGGGAGCGGCTCGTGCCGGGGTGGGGGCTGCGGGAGGATGGTGGGGTGATCCAGGGTGAGCTGTTCGGGGAGCCGTCCGGCGAGCAGGCCGTCCGGGAGCGGTCCGAACCGGCTCCCGGCGCCGTGCTGCTGCCCGGCTGGCTGGACCGTGCCGCGCAGCAGCGGTTGGTCGCCGCCTGTCGGGAGTGGGCCCGCCCGCCGGCCGGGCTGCACAGCGTGCGGATGCCCACCGGCGGGCTCATGTCGGTGCGGATGGTGAGCCTCGGCTGGCACTGGTACCCCTACGGGTACGCGCGGACCGCCGAGGACGGCACCCCCGTCAAGCCGTTCCCGCCCCTGCTGGGGGACCTCGCCCGGCGGGCGGTGGCGGACGCGTACGGCGGAGCGGTCGGCGGGATCGCGGGCGCGGCGGACTACGAGCCCGACACCGCGATCGTCAACCACTACCCCCACGGCGCGAAGATGGGCCTCCACCAGGACCGCGACGAGCGCGCGGACGCGCCGGTGGTCTCGCTCTCGCTCGGCGACACCTGCGTCTTCCGGCTCGGCAACACGGAGACCCGGACCAGGCCGTGGACGGACCTGGAGCTGCGCAGCGGGGACCTGCTGGTGTTCGGCGGGCCGGCCCGGTTCGCGTACCACGGGGTGGTGCGGACGCTGCCGGGGACGGCGGATCCGGGCTCGGGGCTGGAGCTGGCCGGGCGGCTGAACATCACGGTGCGGCAGTCGGGGCTGGCGACGTAGCCCGGGCGGTTCGCTTACTCGTTCGAGTGAATCGGTGGGTGGGGGTCGGTGAGCGGGAATGCCCCGGGTCGCCGGACAATTCGAGTGAGCTGGAGAACCGAACACCATTACGAGAGGGAGCGCGCGCATGGGTACCCCCGTCGACGACCTCGTCGATCTGCTCGACCTGGAGCAGATCGAACTGAACATCTTCCGCGGGCGCAGCCCCGAGGAGGCCCTGCAGCGCACCTTCGGCGGTCAGGTCGCCGGGCAGGCACTGGTCGCGGCGGGGCGCACGATCGACGACGCGCGCCCCGTCCACTCGCTGCACGCGTACTTCCTGCGCCCCGGGGTGCCCGGCGTGCCGATCGTGTACCAGGTCGACCGGATCCGCGACGGCCGCTCGTTCAGCACCCGCCGGGTGCTCGCCATCCAGGGCGGCCGGTCGATCTTCTCGCTCACCGCCGACTTCCACAGACCGGAGGAGGGCAGCATCGAGCACCAGTACCCGATGCCGGAGGTCCCGGCCCCCGAAGGCCTGCCCAGCGCCCTGGACGAGGTCGGCTCCCGGCTCGGCGAGCTCCCCCCGTTCATCAGCCGTCGCCAGCCCTTCGACATCCGCTACGTCGAGCGGCTGCGCTGGAACAAGGAGGACCTGGTCGACGTCGAGGCGCGCAGCGGTGTGTGGCTGCGCACCAACGGCCCGCTGCCGGACGATCCGCTGATCCACGTCTGCGCCCTCACCTACGCCAGCGACATGACGCTGCTGGACGCCGTCCGAGCCCCCGTCGAGCCGCTCTGGGGCACCCGGCACTTCGACATGGCCTCGCTCGACCACGCGATGTGGTTCCACCGGCCGTTCCGGACCGACGACTGGCTGCTCTACCAGCAGGAGTCCCCGATCGCCCACGGCGCGCGCGGCCTGGCCCGCGGGCAGATCTACGACCGGAGCGGGCAGCTGGTGGTGTCGGTGGTGCAGGAGGGGCTGTTCCGGCCGTTGAAGGGCTGACCGCTGGTGGTGGTGGCGCTCGTCGTGGCGGTGGCGCTTGTCGTGGCGGTGGTGGTGACGGTCGTCGGAGGAGCGGGCTCCCGGCCGCCCTCTGTTGCCGCGGCATTGCAGTCTCCTTACGGGTCCGGCGGCTTGCCGTAAGCCGGGAATGATCCGCACCGGCGGGCGGTGTTGTGCAGGATGACCGATACGGACGGCCCGAACAGCGGGCCGTCCGCGGACCGGACCGGGAGGGTTGACCGATGACGGCGACGGCCGCGGAGGACTGGAAGCACTGGAGTGACGGGCGGGCGGCGTCGGTGAGCGCGCTGCACGGACAGCTCGCACTCACCGGCACGCACTGGCTGGAGCCCGAGCCGGCCGAGGTCCCGGGCCTGCCCGGCCTCTGGTGGGCCGACACCGAGGGCGTCCGGGTACGGGCCGCCGCCGGCGACGGCATCACCGTCGACGGCGCCGACGGGCCGATCGACGGCGAGGTACTGCTCCGCCCGGACACCGACCCGGCCGCCGGCACCGCCACCCTGGGCGACCTGCTGCTCGTCCCGATCGAGCGGGAGGGCGAGCTCGCCCTGCGGGTCTTCGACCCGGCCGCGCCGACCCGCACCGGCTTCGCGGGCATCGCCGCCTACCCGTACGCGCCCGAGTGGGCCGTCCCCGCCGTCTACACCCCGTTCGAGGAGGAGGGGCAGTCGGTGCTCGTCCCGAACGCGGACGGCAAGGACCGGCCGCTTGCGGTCACCGGGCGGATCGAGTTCACCGTCGCCGGCGAGCACCGCACCCTGACCGTCGGCCGCTCGGGCCGCAACCTCACCGGCGTCATCGCCGACGCCACCAGCGGCATCGACACCTACCGCTTCCGCTTCATCACCCTGCCGGCGCCGGACGACGAGGGCCGGACGGTCCTCGACCTCAACCGGGCCTACCTGCCGCCCTGCGCCTTCGCCGACCACTTCATCTGCCCGTTCCCGCCGCCGGGCAACCGGCTGGACTTCGCCGTGGAGGCGGGGGAGAAGCAGGTGCTCACCAGGTAGTGCGGGCGGGCGTACAGGGGCCCCGGTGTCGGCTGCGGCGGAGGCCGGGGCAACCATGGACTGTTGTGACCACCAACCAACCCCCTGATACCCCGACCGCCGCCGCCCCTGCCGCCGACGCCGTTCCTGCCGACGCCGTTCCTGCTGCCACGGCTGCTCCTGCCACCACCGCTGCTCCGGCGGTACCGGTGCAGGTGCCCTGGTACCGACGGGCCTTCGCCGACCTCAGCCCCCTGCGCGAGAACGCCGACTACCGCCGGGTCTGGTCCGGGCAGGCCGTGTCCTCCATAGGCCAGCAGATGACCGCGGTGGCCGTCTCCGTCCAGGTCTACGACCTGACCGGCTCCGCCTTCGCCACCGGCCTGGTGGGCCTGTTCTCGCTCGTCCCGCTGGTCGCCTTCGGCCTGTACGGCGGCGCGATCGCCGACACCGTCGACCGCCGCAAGCTGGGCCTGATCGGCTCGGCCGGCCTGGCCGTGGTCTCCGCCCTGCTCGCCGCCCAGGCCCTGGCGGGCTTCCATCTGGTGGCCTTCCTCTACGCCGCCGTCGCCCTCCAGGCCGGGTTCTTCGCGATCAGCTCGCCCGCCCGCTCGGCGATGATCCCCCGGCTCGTCCCCGCCCACCAGCTCCCGGCCGCGAACGCGCTGAACACCGTCAGCATGAACCTCGGCCTCACCGTCGGCCCGATGCTCGGCGGCGTCCTGATCGGCGCCTTCGGCGCCCAGGCCGCCTACCTCGTCGACACCGTCGCCTTCGCCGGCACCCTGTACGCCGTGTGGCGCCTGCCCGCCATGCGGCCGGAGGGCGAGCGCAAGGGCCGCGCCTCCGTCCTCGACGGCCTGCGCTTCCTGCGCGATCAGCCCAACCTGCGCACCAGCTTCCTCGCCGACCTCGCCGCGATGATCTTCGGCATGCCCCGGGCCCTCTTCCCGGCGATCGCCGTCACCTTCTACGCCGGCGACGCCCGCACCGTCGGCCTGCTCGTCTCCGCCCCGGCCGTCGGCGCCCTGATCGGCGCTCTCTTCTCCGGCTGGGTCGGGCGGGTCCACCGCCAGGGCGTCGCGATCCTCGCCGCCGTCTCCGCCTGGGGCCTCGCCATCGCCGCCTTCGGCGCCCTCCACAACCTCTGGCTCGGCCTCCTCCTGCTCGCCGTGGCCGGCTGCGCGGACACCGTCAGCATGATCTTCCGCAACACGATGATGCAGGTCGCCGCCCCCGACGAGATGCGCGGCCGCCTCCAGGGCATCTTCATCGTCGTCGTGGCCGGCGGCCCCCGCCTCGGCGACTTCGAATCCGGCGCCGTCTCCGCCCTCACCAACCCCGCCACCTCCGTCATCACCGGCGGCCTCGCCTGCGTCGCCTGCGTCCTCCTCCTCGCCGCCCGCCGCCCCGCCTTCCTCACCTACGACGCCCGCCGCCCCACCCCCTGACCCCCTCCCCGCCCCACCCCCGAAACCTGGCAGCGAGCACCCCCCGACGTGCTGTATTGTTTTCCACGTCGCCGGGACAACAACCGGAGACAAGGTCGAGAAGCCGACCGGCAAGGCCCCCCAGGCCCCACCGCAAGGCACCGAGACCACGGGACGTGGCGCAGCTTGGTAGCGCACTTGACTGGGGGTCAAGGGGTCGCAGGTTCAAATCCTGTCGTCCCGACATTGTGTCGGAAGGCCGTTGGCCGGGAGAGATCCCAGGTCAGCGGCCTTTTTGTTGATGGTCCGACAGGCGGTCCATGGCGCTGGAGTGGCCGGTCCGTGATCTTGCCAGGGACCAGCCGGGGACCAGGGAGCTGGCGGCCCCGCCGCGGCCTACCGCAGCCCTGGGATCGCGTGGCACAAGGGCCTCGCGGATTTTGCCGAATCAGCGCGCGTCGTTGGGTGCCCGACGGGCATGCCGTCGGCGCACGCCCCAGGCCACCAGCGCGGTGACCAGCGCCACTGCGAGTCCGCCGAGGAACTCCGGCACCGCGGCCACCAGCAGCTCCGGAACGCCACCCAGATGGCCGGCGCATCCCTCGCCGATCGCCTCGGCTGCCTCGTTGATCTCTGTCGACATCGCAGTACGCCTCCACCGCTCGGAACATCTCACGGCCGCCGTCGACCGCGCAGCCAGCGTGCTCGGCGTGGGCGGTGTCCCCAACCCGCGCTGGGACAGCCTGGGGCAGCCCGGGACCGCTCGGGGCAATCGCCCTCTGGCCGAGGGCCCAATCTGGGAGGATCGCGGGTGTCCCGGGCTCGTCCCAGGGACACGCATGAGGCGCCCCCGGGGCAGGAGTTCGAGGGAAACCAGCGATGAGCGCACCAGCGGGAGACGGCGCCGATGCCGCGTACGCACTCGGGGTCTTCCTCCGGACCCGGATGCAGGAAGCGGGCCTGAGCACGCGTGAGATCGCCCGTGCCTTCCAGCAGCGGGCCGAGCGGGAGAAAGCGCAAACTGCGGAGGGGGCGGGTGGGTCGGCCGCCCCAGTGCGTGGGATGAGCTTCTCCAAGTCGCACCTCGACCGCCTCTTCAAGGGGGGTGCCGCGCTGCCGTCCGTCGGGTTCCTCCGGGTCTTCCTGGAGATCACCAGCGCCACCGTCGGCCTGCCTCCGCAGCGCCACCAGGCGCTGTTCCGGGAGGCGACGGAGCTGTTGACCGAGGCCCGGCGGCTGCGAGCCCGCCCAGCTGCGCTACGGCAACCACAGTCGCCGCCGGAGCCGCCCACCACGGTGGCGGCCATTGCCACGCTGCAGGCGCAGCTCGACCTCGAACGGGCGCATCGCGCCGGGGACCGCCTCCGCCGGGAGCTGAGCGACGCCCAGGCGCTGATGGGCACGTTGCTGCAGATCATCGACGCGCTGCGGGACATCATCACCGAGCTCGATCTCGACCTGTTCTGCGCACCACGCACCGCCGGGAGGACAGTTCCGCGCTCGCTGGCCGAGCGGCAGCGCACCGAGGCGGTCGAGTACAAGGCGGCGGCGGAGACGGAGTTCGACCGGGTTGATCACCGGCGGCGGATGCTGGAGCTGCTGTGGGACCAGGCGCAGGGCAACTTGCGGCGGCTGGCCGCGCACACCGACGTCGGGTACCTGCGGCCGCTACCCGACCCCCCGCCGTTGCCGCCCCGGGGCGTCCTCTCACCCGCCCTCCACGCCGAGTCCGCGCTCGCGGACATTGCGACCGCCCTCGGCCGGGTCCAGGAGTACAACGATGCCGAGGAGGAGAAGGTCGACGGGCTGCGGCGCGTCCTGGCGGACGACTCGCCGCTGGCCCCCGACGACGAGCTGGCGATCCTGGTGGCCGCCACTCGCCTGAGTGACCCGCTCGCCCGCGGCGCCGCCCTGCGGACCATGCTGACTGGTTGGGCCCACCACCCGCGCACCCGCGACACTCTTCTGCGCCTCGTCCATGATGATCAGTCGGCCATTCGCCAGAACGCGGCCTGGGGCCTGGCGGCCGCGTGGGCCGGGAGCTCCGAGGCCCAAGGCGCCGTCGCGGCGCTGGCCGCCGACCCCGAGGACCACGTTCGGCAGACGGCGGCGCTGGGGCTGGTGCACGGCTGGGCGGGTGACTGTACCGCGCGCGACGCGCTGGCCCGGCTCGTCCATCACGAGGATCCGGAAGTCCGGCAGACGGTGATGCCGGCGCTGGTCCAGGGGTGGGCGA
This sequence comes from Kitasatospora sp. NPDC001309, assembly GCF_042896295.1. NCBI lineage: Bacteria > Bacillati > Actinomycetota > Actinomycetes > Kitasatosporales > Streptomycetaceae > Kitasatospora > Kitasatospora sp. NPDC001309. The sequence continues at coordinate 52,475 of NZ_JBIAXC010000036.1, forward strand.
ACGATCCGGTGGTCCGCGACTGCCTGATCACCCTGGCCCGTGACAGCGAGGCTTTTGTCCGGGCGGTTGCCGCGGAGCTCCTCGCCGAAGGCTGGCCCGACGACGGCGTCGCACTCGCCGCCCTCACCTCCCTCTGTGACGATCCCGCGGAATCCATTCGCTGGATTGCCATGCAGGGGTTCGCACGCCAGGGCTACACCTCGGCCACCTCTCCGGTGGCAACCAACGCCATCCTCCAGGCTGCCGAACTGCCACCTTCCTATAAGGCACTTGGGACCCTGCCGGTCGCCGCGGCGCTGCGCCAGGGAATCGGCTTCCACGAGGGGATCACCGTGCTGGTGGGTGCCAACGGCAGCGGGAAGACCGTCCTGCTGAATGCCCTGGCCTTGTTGATGCGCTCGATGCGCTCCGTTCTCCCGGTCGATCAGTCGACGGCGAGCCGGGACCTGGCCAAGCACCTCCGGATCACCTGGAACGGCCGACGGACTCCGTACAGTTGCGACCACCTCTCCGCCGACGCCGTCCCGGTTCTCGACAGCCGGGCCTCCGGGATGGAGAACTGGCAGGCGTACCTGCGCTCCCTGCTCGAGTCGGACGGTGCGCCGAACAGGATTGTCCTAATCGACGAGCCCCTCGGATTCCTGCATCCCATGTCGGAACCCAACGTCTTTGACGTACTCTCGGAACTTGCCGACCGAGGCTTCCAGTTGATCGTCACCTCGGTGCGAACCACCTGGACGGCCCTCCCCGCGGCCCGCGTCATCAGAATTGACCAAAGTGCCCACCGCACCGCCTCCTTCGATCCAACGAAGCTCCCTGACGGCCCGACGCTGTTGATCTAGGCCGATTCTTACTGATCATCGGATCGTTGATCCGGCTGTGCCGTTGATCGACGTGAAGTGGGCCCAGTCGCGCGCTTCGTGGGACGGGTGGCTCGGGGAGGCCCCGGATAAGCCCACGTACGACTTCACACGAGGTCGTCGGCCTGCCAGCCCGGGGGGACCTTGGGCAGTCCGATCAGGGCGTCGATGTTCAGGTGCTCGGCGAGCAGGGCTTTGAGGTTGCGGCCGTCGATGAGGCGGAGGCGGCCGTTTCGGCGGGCGAAGTCGTAGCTGTCCTTGCCGAACCACGAGGTGGTGACGACGATGCCGTAGCCGGCGTCCTTGTCCTGCATGACGCCGGACATGGCGCGGACGGTGTTCACCGGGACCACGTTCTTGGAGCGTTTGGCCTGGATGGCGAAGATGGTGGATCCGGTCGGGTCGGTCAATGTGGCGACGGCGTCCACGCCGTCGTCGCGGGAGCCCTGGGTGCGCCAGGTCTCGTAGCCCATGGCTTCGAAGAGTTCGCGCACCAGGCGTTCGAAGTCGTAGGGGTTCATCTGGAGCAGGTCGGGCCGGCTGTCCAGGGTGGCGACCACGGCGGTGTCGGTGGTGATGCGGTAGCGGGATAGGTCGGCCTCGACGATGGGCGTGACCGGTTCCAGGTCGTGGGGGTGCTTGGAGACGGTGGCACCGAGCCGGTGGAGGCACTGCTGTGGGTCGAGTCGGGGTTCGTCCAGGATCAGTTCGGCGAAGTCCTTGCGCTCGGCGACGACGCTGACGACGCATGCTCGGACGGCCTGGCCGGTTGCCGGATCGGTGGCGTTGACGCGGCCGTTGAGGATGACGCTCTCCACGAACGCGGCCGGTGTGGCGGAGAACGCCTCGTCCAGAGCGCGCAGGGCCAGGCGGGCCACCAGCCTGGCGTAGGCCTCGTGGACTTCGGCCTGCTTGGCGGGCTGGGGGACGACCTCGGCCCGCTGCGCGACGAAGCGGTAGGAGGCCACCGCAGGGACGATCTCGTGGTTCGGCAGCTCGACGTCGACCAGGAGCTGCTGGGCCTCGGGGACGTAGACAGCCAGGGCCGCGGTCCGGCAGCCCAGGGGGACAGGAGAGCGCTGCAGCAGATCTTCGATCCGCTCCGCGACGCCCTGAGGACCGTCGTGGGTGAAGGCCTCTTCGATGTGAGGGTGCCACGCCTCCAGGCCCTCAGGGCGCAGCAGCAGGACTGATTCCAGTTCCTCACGGCGCCGGTTGCACTCGGCGGTGCTCTCCTCGGCCTGGGCTTTGAGTCGGGCCGTCTCGGCTTGCCGGGCTTGCCGTTGGGCTTCCTTCTCGGCCTGGGCGTCCGCGCGTTTCTTCGCCTCCTCCTCCCGGCGGCGAGCCGTCTGGCGCTTGGCCAACTCGGCTTCCACGCGGGCGGCTTCCTTGGCGCGGGCGGCCTCCTCACGTTGGAGGTGCTTCTCGCCGGCGGCCAGGAGACGGGCGTGTTCGACGGCTGGGTCCACCTTCCGCTTCCTGGGCCGGGGTTGAGTAGCCGGGGCGGCAGCGCGGCCGGTCGCCTGTTGAGCCCCGCCCTGTGCCTGCGCGGCTCGCGCCTGCTGCTTCAAGCGGTACGCCTCGGCAAGGATTTCCGCCACGGTCTTCCGGCGTGCCACCCAATCCACCCCCTGGTCGACGGCAGCGCGGACCCGCAAAGGGGTCCGCGCTGCCTGCGCGGTATGCCAGCAGCCCTACCCGGCTGTGGCCACCGAGAATCCGTGGCGCGGAGCGGAGTAGAGGGTGGGCAACCGGTGCAGGGCCACACCGTGCGGAATTGGAGAATGGCTGCCGTCGTGAGCCTCGACCGGGCGATTGCACAGCACCTAGTTGGTGACCAGTCGGAGTGCTGGACGGATGGGGGCGCTCAGCTCGCCTCCACCGTCGACCGGAGTGATGGGTACAAGGCCGAAGACATAGTCGTTCAGCTCTTCATGGAAGATGTTCATCTGTGCGGCCACATCACTGGGCGACATGTTGAGTGGTGGCTTGCGTAGGGCGCTGAAAACCTTTGCCAGTAGTTGGCTGCTTTCGCGGGCCAACAAGGAGCCGGGTTCGGCTGTGCGGTACCCCATGCTTGCCAACTGCTTCATGGCCTGGTTGTAGCGCCACTCCGAGAGCAGGTCGAGCTTGCGTAGACGGTAGGTCAGTGCCATCGCGGACACGCCCCAGCGGCGTTTTGCGCTGAGGATGCGCTCTACTGAGGCGTTGCCGAGCTTCTGGGTGGTAATTCCGGCTGCGGGCATCAGGAAGGCGGAGGCGAAGTCGTTCGCCTCGCCCTCGGAGTCCCGGCCGTGAGGAATGCGGTGCTCACAGTGCAGGACAAGGTGGCCGAGTTCGTGGGCCGCGTCGAAGCGACCACGCTCGCCTGTCTTGCGGGTGTTGAGGAAGACGAACGGAGTGCCGGATTTGATGGTGGAGAAGGCGTCCGCGTCCAGGCAGTCCGGGGCCAGCGAGAACACTCGTACGCCGTTGGCTTCCATCAGGTGCACCAGGTTCGGCACTGGCGCCTCACCTAGCCCCCAGAAGGCCCTGAGCTGTTCGGCGGCTTCCTCTGCGTTCAAGTGCGGGTAGGTCGGCAGATTGGGCTTCGGAAGCCTGAAACGTTCCTCCAGCCAGGTGTTCAGCGTGGTTGCCACGGTGCCTGAACTCAGGGTGCTGTCGCGTTCTAGGGCGCTCATCTTCGACGGCGCCCTGAAACTCACCATGTCAGGCAGCATCTCTCCGGGGGCGGGCGCCTCGAAGAACGACACTGGATATCGCAGAGCCGTGGCGAGTGAGGAAAGTGACTCCTCCGAGGGCTGTTTGCGGTTGTTCTCGAACGCCGTGATGCTCTGCGACGAGACTCCCGACTCTCGCGTCAGGGCTGCCAGCGTCATCCGCCGGCGCTTGCGCGCGAGAACCAGCCGTTCAGGGGTGAACACTTTCCTCAACTCCCACGTTGTACCAGGTGATGCTCTGTCAGTCCCCCAGCAGCTCTACGATGACTTCGGTGTTGCCGTTGTCGTCCTCGGGGGCGTCAAGCAGGTTGACGTCCACGCCGATCTCTCCGAGGTCGGGCAGGTCCAGCGGGATCCGCTCCAGCCACTCGTCGACGAACTTGCCGCTCATCTTGATCGGCAGGGACAGTTCGGCCAGGAGCCGACCCTTCTCCCACTTGTAGAGCAGGCACCAGGTCGGAATCTCGTCGAGCTCCCGGCCGTACAGAACCGCGTCGCGCGACATGAGTGCGAACTGCCCGTTGCGCTCCACGATCCGGGCCATCTTCGGCCCCTTCGGGTTCCTGGAGCGCACCTTCTTCTTCGGGTCGCCGACTCCGCCGGCTGCGCTGACTGCAGTGACCGCGTGGCTGCGGGACGGGTGGATCGTGCGCAGGATGCTGTCCCGCGTCGTGTAGTCCCACCCTTCCTTTGCCTTCCTCTCGCCGATGAAGCGGTTTGTGCGGCTCCAGAAGGTGGTGCCCCGCATCGCTGGTGCGTCGTAGTCGGTGCAGCGGCGAACCTCGTCGCCGGCTGCATCGAGGGACTCGTGGAACAGGTCGATCGTGAAATCGAGCTGGGCGAGACGCTCCTCGCGCCAGTCGCCGCTGAGGTTCGGCAAGGACCCCTCCAGACAACCGTAGGTTTCATAAACCATACCTCAAATGAGGGCCGGTTTTTGAAACCCGGATCATCTTCGCACACCAGTTCGCATCTGTCACGCCGGTCCGACTGGCCATTGAAGGGCACGGGCGCGGATTGACCTGGGGATCTCTTCGGCGTGTCGGCCGCCCCGTGCCTGCTGGTCGCCTGTTCGGCTCTGGGGTACCGCCCTTCGCGAGTGACCGGCCGGGCCGGGGCGCTGGCGGGGTCGCGCTGGGGCTTCCCCGTGCTTCTGAATTGATGACCGCGGCGCGTGGGCGCCGCAGTAAGCCGTCCCGAATGGCCGCCGATGAGGCCGCTCACTGGACGAGGCGTAGATGACGCGTCGGGAGCTCTGCTGATGCTGGACTGGCGAAGGCTGAGACCTGCGTGTTGCCTCGGTCTACTGACAGATGCTTGCTGAGCGTCCGGCCAGCCTTCTCGATGGAGCTCTTGTCCGGGTGGAGGTATCGCTGGGTCGTGGTGATGTGCCCGTGCCCGGCGATCTTCTGGAGGACGTGGATGGGGACGCCGGCGTCGGCGAGCCAGGTGAGGCCGGTGTGCCGGAGGTCGTGTCGGCGCAGGTATTCGTAGCCGAGGCCGACGACGACTTCGTCCCAGTGGGTGGCGTCTCGCAGGATCGCGGTGGTGATGCGTCCGCCGCGAGGTCCGGTGAAGAGACGGGCCATGGGGTCGTTGCCGACCACGGTTATGCGCCAGCTCACGAGGTCGCGGATCTCTTCGATGATGGGGACGGTGCGCCGCCGCTTGCCCTTGGTGCCCTTGTCGATGAGGCCGCCGGGGCCGGTGGTGGTCTGGCGGCACAGATCCCAGGTCCAGTCGAAGCGGTTGATGTCCTTGACACGGACGCCCGAGACCTCGCCGATGCGAGCGGCGGTGCAGGCGGCGAAGCGGACGATGTCGCCCCAGCCGCGGTAGTGGTTGTGGGAGCGCTCGACCAGGGCGTTGGCGAGTGCGTCGAGGGCGTCCCAGTCGGCGAGGGCGAGGGATCGGGGGTCGTCGAGTTCGTCCTCGGCTTTCTTGTAGAGGCGCTGCCAGCCGCTCATGCGTGAGGGGTTGAAGTTGATGAGGCCGTCGCGGACGGCTTGTTCCATGATGCGCACGAGCGGGGCGAGGCTGTTCTTGACGGAGGAGATGCTGAGTCCGTCGGCGATCCAGGAGTGCAGGGCTCGGTCGGTGATGCCGTTGGTGATGCTGGTGACGGGTATGTGGCCGAGGACCGGGGTGACGCGTAGCTTCCAGCCGGCGGTGTAGGGGTCGAGGGTGGTGGTCTCGAGGCCGCGCATCGCCAGGTCCCAGTTCTCGTCGCCGTAGTCGGCGAGGGTCATGGTGAGGGTTTTGGGCGTGATACCGCGTGCTGCGGCCCGTTGCATGCGGGTGATCCAGGCTTCGGCTTCCTCCTCCGTGGGGACGGAGGAGGAAGCCGACTTGCGGCCGCCGCCGTTGGGGTCGGTCCAGCGCACGCGGGCGCGGTAGCGGAACTGTGGGCGTCGGTCGGGTCGGTGCTCGATGTCGGTGGTGAGGTCGACACCCATGGGGATGAGCTGGGTGTGGTCGGGCATTCAGGCTGCCTCGGATGGGTCGGTGCGCTTCTCGGCGAGCCACAGCTGGGTGTCGGGGATGCTGTACAGGTAGAGGCGGGGTGCGATCTGGACGAAGGGCGGGCCCTGCGGGGGAGTGGCGGTGCGCCAGCGCCGCAGGGTCGAGGGGTCGACGTTCAGCAGCGTGGCGAGTTCCTCGGTCGAGTACCAGCCGCCGTGCAGGAGGTCGAACTCCGCTGCCGGATCGGCCTCGTACGCGGGGGCTACGGCGACGGCCGGGGTCGGAACCGAAAACCGGCTGGCGGTGGAAACGTGGGGTCGGACGTGCATGGTCTCCCTCTGATGGGTGGTGGAGCCGCTTTGGCTCGGCCGGGCACGCCCACAGTCACCTGTCCGTCTGGACGGGCGGAACAGGGTTTGGCGTGCTGAACGGGGCAGACCGTATGCACGTGTCGTTCTTCGAAACGCGTCGAGACCTGTCGGGCACAGTGGGTGGAAGGCGACCTGACGTCTTCGACCGCTGAGGAGGGCCAGCCGCTCCCGGGAGTCTGCGCAGGTCACCCGAGTACGAGGAGGCGCTTCTCGGTGCCGGCCGCGATGCGTGCCGCGAATGGCGTCCTTGCCCGGTGGGTCGCGGCCGGAGCGCTGGGCAAGGGCCCGGAGTACCCTGAAAGTGACGGTAGACGCAGGACGGCAGCTACGGTCTGTGACGAACGTAAGGAGTCCAGGGCTGTCGACCGCCTACGTCGCGCCGACGCTAACTCAAGAGCTGCGGACTTTTAATCCGTAGGTTCAGGGTTCGAGCCCCTGGTGGCCCACCGACGAAAGAGCCAGATCAGACCGCAACTGACCTGGCTCTTTCTGTGTTTGACGATCCCTCGCGATCTGGGCAGGTGCCTCGCTGCGCCTTCATTTCGTCCCCTTTGCCCCCGAGCGGGGACGGAGCGGGGATAGAGCCCCCGAAACGCCCTCGCCGGGCCCCTTTCCACCCACGGCCATGGCGGTCCAGCGGCCTCCAAGTTCAGGGCGAACCCTCACTCTTCGTGTGCGCCCCGGGACTGGCGGCCAGACGTACCACCGTCTTTCGCTTCGGCAACGTCAGGCCGGAACCACAAGCAGGTCCTGTACCAGGGCCTGCAGCCCGGCCGACAGGGAGGCCTTCACCACCACCAGGTCCCCGGGGCGCAGTAGGCCGACCAGGAGTTTGGCGGCGGCCTGGCGGTCCGGCACCAGGTGGGTGGTGCTGCCGGCCTCGCGGGCGCCGGCGGCCGTCCGTGCGGCGTCGTCGCCGCCGACCGCGACTACCACGTCCGTGCCAAGGCTGGCGGCCAGGACGCCGACCGTGCGGTGTTCGGCAGCTGAGCTGATGCCGAGCTCGTGCATCTCGCCGATCACCGCGACGGTGCGGCGTCCAGCGCGCATTGCCGCCAGCGCCCGCAGCGCGGCCGCCATCGAGTCCGGGTTGGCGTTGTAGGCATCGTCGATGACGGTGACGCCGTCAGGCCGGTTGTGGAGCTGCATTCGGGAGCCGGTGGAGGCGACCGCGGAACAGAGGGCGTCGGCGATTTCGGCCGCGCTCAGGCCCGCGTGGTGGGTGACTGCGGCGACCGCGAGCGCGTTGGAGACGTGGTGCTCGCCGAGCAGGCCCAGCTGAACCCGGGCCTGCCCGGTCGGGGTGGTCAGCAAGAACCTGGCCCGGCCGTCCCCGTTTATGGTGACGTCGGTGGCGCGGATCTGCGCGGCCTTGGAACGGCCGAAGAACAGCACCGGGGCCGTGGTGCGGGAGGCCATCGGTGCTACCAGCGGGTCGTCGGCGTTCAGCACCGCCAACCCGTCCGGACACAGCGAGGCGGGCAGCTCGCCCTTGGCCTTCGCGGTGTCCTCTTTGCTGCCGAACTCCCCGACGTGGGCGGCGCCGACATTGAGGACCACGGCGACGTGTAGCGCCACCATGTCGGTCAGGTGCGTCAGGTGTCCGATCCCCCGAGCGCCCATCTCCAGCACCAGGAACCTTGCGTCCGGAGGGCAGGCGGCCACGGTGAGCGGGACGCCGATCTCGTTGTTCTGGGAGCCGACCGTCGCATGGGTGACCCCGGCACGGGACAGGACCTGCGTGAGCAGGTCCTTCGTGCTGGTCTTCCCCGAGGATCCGGTCACCCCGATCCGCGTCAGGCCCGGCATTCGCTCGGCCTGCCACCGGGTGATCTTGGCGAGGGCTGCCATGATGTCCGGCACCAGTACCGCGGGCGTGCCGCACGGCCGGGATCCGATGATCCCGGCCGCACCGGCTGCCAGCGCGGCAGTCGCGAAGTCGTGGCCGTCGACGTGCTCGCCTCTGAACGCCACGAAGAGGGAGCCTGGAGTTGCCCGGCGGGAGTCGACCACCAGGGGACCGGTGACGACCGCTGCCGGGTCCGATACCTGGTCGAGCCGACCGTCAACCACCTCGGCGATCTCGCTCACGGTCATCGGCTGCATGTGCTCACTCCGTCCGTCAGCGGGCCGTGCGCCGACCGTACCGCTCGGTGGCGAACTTCACTGGCTGCCGTGGTCCAGAGTCGGAGTTGATCAGCCGGTTGGTGGTGGTGTGCATCGCCTTCACCGCGGGTGGCACGATGCGGGAGACAGTCGACGGGCACCGGCAGGCCCCCGGAGCCGAGATCCACGCCACCGGGTACCCGGGCACCACAAGACGTCCTCGAGTATCGGATCACCCCAACCGTCACCTTCCTCGAGTACGAACCTGGCGAGCGATCGGCGACACCCACCACGCGCGGCGCTGACCCAGCCACGCGCGCCGGCCCGGAACGGATTCGCCTGGGCGTGGTCGTCGGCCTGGGTCCCGACTGGTTCCGTGTCGTACTCGGTATGGCCGTCGTGGGCAGATGCAAGCTGTCGGCCATGACAAAACGAGGTCCCCGGCGGCCGTCGAAGCCGATCCCGGAGGCTTCGACGTGTGGCTGACCGGCAGGCGGGCAGGCGCCGGGTATGACAGTGGCTTCGATCATCGACAGTGGGCTGGATCGTACGGTTGTGCTCGGCTACGGCAGGACCGGCCTGTGGGTGCGGCGGCGCCTGGCCATTTGGCCGGCGGATCCGCCGCGGCTGGACGGCAGGGTGGTACTGGTGACCGGAGCCGCGTCCGGGATCGGGCTGGCCGCCGCGGCGGGCTTCGCCCGGCTCGGCGCCTCGGTACGGGTTCTGGCCCGTGACCGCGCCCGCGCGGCGGAGGCTGCCCGGCTGGTCCGCCAACGGTGCGCACCTCTTCCCGCCCACGTCATCCCGGTGGCGTGCGACGTGGCCGATCTGGCCGCGCTGCGCACCTTCGTTCGCACGTTCGTAGCCGATGAACCGCGTCTGGACGTCCTGGTCAACAACGCCGGCGTCATGCCGGACGACCGGCAGACGAGCCCGGACGGTGTCGAACTGTGCTTCGCCACCCACGTCCTCGCCCCGTGGGTCCTCACCGAGGGGCTGGCCTCGCTGCTGCAACGCTGCGCGCCGAGCCGCATCGTCAATGTCACCTCCGGCGGCCAGTACGGCCAGCGAATCCCCGCCGGTGATGTGGAGTCACAGCGCACGCGGTACGGGCCGAAGAAGGTCTACGCGCGAACCAAGCGCGAGGAACTCGTCATCACCGAGGAATGGGCCCGGCGGCTCGCGGGCACCGGAGTGCACGTCCACGCGATGCACCCTGGTTGGGCGGACACCAAAGGCGTCCGCCAGTGGATGCCGCTGTTCCGTGCCATGACCCGCCCGATCATCCGAACCCCGGATGAGGGCGCCGACACCGTCGTCTGGCTCGGCTCGGCCCCCGAAGCCGTCCACTCCACCGGTCTGTTCTGGCACGACCGACGCCCCCGTCCTACCACCTACGCGCTCGGGGCCGGTCCGGAGAGCCATGCCTCACGGCAGGAGCTGTGGGACCACCTTGCTGCCCTGGCAGCACAGCGGTGACCCACGCCTCCGACCGCGCACCGCCGCCGCGCCACCGGAGGGGCCCTGGCCACAAACCGCGCCCAAGTCGACCGCCCGCAGGACGGCATACCCTGTCGGACCAGCCCATCGGGCCGGCGCGGAGGTGGCAGTCGGCTCTATCGATTGGGCTGCTGCGTCGGCTGGTCAGTCGGTATGGGGCTGATGCGGTTGGTCGGCGACATCCCGCTCATCGCCGGGACCATCGGTGCCGTCCTCGTCCTGCCGGACGCGCTCGATGTGTTCGGTGTTCTTCTCGTCGACCTCATCCTTGAGGTGTGACAGGTCCTGGGACTTCCGGTGGGCTTGCTCACGGTCGAACTCGGTCATCGGACTCGTCTTCCTGTGAGGGCGGCGGCATCGCTCCAGGAGCGGACCGGTCGGCGGCCTTGGCGGATTCTCCTCGTGTGCGAACAGAGCCCACAAGGGGCTGACCGGCGGTGCCCGCCGACCTCGCCGAGGACTCCGAACAGCGATCCGAGTGCTTTGTGGAGGTCTTCTCCATCACGATCTCCCTGTGCACGTCGCCGCCCCGCCTGGACGGTCGCTCTGAGCCTGTCCGAAAAGGGCACGGCCATCCGCTCGTTCGGGCCAGGATGCCTGTCGGTTCAGATGGCGAGGAGGTCGGTGAGGTCGTCGGCGTGCTCCTCCTCCTCTTCGAGGATGGATTCGATGAGGCGCCGGGTGGTGGGGTCCTGGTCGCCTAGCCAGCGGGCGATCTCCTGGTAGGTGGAGATCACGATCCGCTCGGCCAGCAGGTTGTGCTCCAGCATCGCCTTAAGGTCCTTCTCGTCAGGCGTGGTGTAGTCGGTGTGGGCGCGTTGGGCGAGGGTGGCGGGGTCGAAGTCCGGTTCGCCGCCGAGTTGGGCGATCCGTTCGGCGGCCCGCAGGGCGTGTTGCATTTCTGCGGCGGCGTGTTCGGTGAACTCCGCCGCGACTTGTGCGCGGTCGATGCCGGTGGCGGAGATGGCGTGCCGGGTGTAGCGCAGCCAACACACGACCTCGGTGGCGACCACGTCGTTCAGGACCGCGATCACCTTCGCCGCGTCGAGGCCGTAGGTGCTAGTCACCGCTCCCTGTGCCATCTTCTGCCGGGCTTCGTCCCGGATCCGGCTCACGTCGATGACGAAGTCGTCGCCTGCCACGGTGTGCTCCCAGAGGTTGGAGAAGGATGGTCCTGGCAGGCGTTCCCGGTGGCGCTCGGGGTGATTCCGGTCGGTGTCCGGTGCCACCGGTTCGCAGTAGGACGGTGTGGTGGTGCGGCAGGGAGCTCAGCCGGCGTCGGGCAGGCGGGCTTGGAGGTTGCCGTCCTGGTCCCTCCGGGTGTCGAACCGGGGCTGCGGTGCGGTGGCCGGGCCGCCCACGTTCCAGCCGTCCGTCAGGCGGAAGACGCTGCCGTGCCAGGGGCAGGTCACGCAGCCGTCGGCGACCTTGCCCTGCGAGAGCGGGCCGGAGAAGTGGCTGCACCGGTCGGCCAGGACGTAGAACACGTCTTCGGCTTGCCGCACGACGAGAACCGGTACCTCGCCGATCATCCGGCGCGCCGCGGCTCCGGCGGTGAAGTCCTCGGTGTGTCCGAGGGTGTGCCAGCCGGGTTCCACCAGGTGGGCGACGGGCTCGGCCTTGTTGGCGCCGGCGGCCTGCCGGTAGGCGAGGTGACCGCCGATCGCGGCCCCGGTGCCGACCGCGGCCAGTCCGACGAAGCCGAGTGCGCGCCCCAGCATGTTGCGGCGGCGTGAGCGGGCGACCCACGACGCGCCGTACAGGCCCGTTGCGGCGGCCATCGACGCGGCGTGCACCAGGCCGGTGCGCATCTGTTGCTCGTGCTGCTCGGCCCAGTCGGCCCAGCCCGTCCAGGCCGCCGGGGCGGCGGTGACGACACCGACCGCGACCAGGAGGCGGGCGGCGCGCTCCGAGCCCGGTACGACGTCGAGGACGGCCGCCGACAGCCACGCGCCGACCGGCACCTGGACAAGGGCCGGGTGTAGCGGGTGTCCGAGGGCGCGGCCGTGCATCACGTCGCGCAGTCGCCCCAGCGGCAGGCCCTGGACGGCGCGCTTGAGCGATTCGGTGATCGTGTCGAGTTCCTCGGCGCCGCCGACGGCGTCGAGCACCTTCAACGCCCGGATGCCGATGCCGTCGCTGCCGTCCGGCCGGCCTGCGGCGGTGATACGTGCGAGGAGGGTTCCCATGGCAGCTACGCTGCCTGCCGCTTCGTAGCGGCGCGGCCCGGGCTGGGCCGAACGGCGGACCCCAGTACCGTCAGGTGCGCCGGCCCGGGCCGGGCTCTGTGGTCAGGGCGTCGAGGTCGCGCAGGAAGTCGCCGAATCCGCCGCGGGCGCGCGGATCGCGCCGCGCGGAGGTGGTCACGGGGTTGCGGGTGGTGCGTTTGACGCGGTAGCCGCCGGCTTCCAGGGCGGCGACCAGCGTCCTGTCCTCGCCGACGGGCAGCGGCGCGAAGCCGCCCGCCGCACGGTAGGCGTCGGCCCGCACGGCCAGGTTCGCGCCGTGGACGTGCCGGTGCCCAACGCCGGGCGGATTGTGCCGGTAGTGCCGCAGGAAGGCCGCGGCGGCGCCTTTAGGGTGACCGGTCCAGTCCACGATGCGAACGGTTCCCGCGACGGCGTGCCAGCCGCATGCCGCGTAGGCCAGCTGGTGGGCGAGCCAGTGGGCCGGGACGCGGGAGTCCGCGTCGGTGTGGGCCAGCCAGACGCCGTCCGGGCCGAGGCCGGGCCGGGCGGCGAGGGTGGCGTCCAGGGCGCGGCGGCTGCCGGCGGCGCGTGCCGCCCCGACGTTGCCCGCGGCCATTTCCAGCAGCTCGGCGCCGTGGCGGCGGGCAACGGCGGCGGTGGCGTCCCGGCAGGCGTCGGCGACCACGACGACCCGGCTCGGCAGATCCCGCACGCCCGGATGCCGGACGGCCCGGTGCAGCGCGGCCAGGCAGCCGGGGAGCAGTTCCTCCTCGTCGCGGGCCGGCACGACCACGGCCAGGGCGCGGATCACGCCAGTGCCTCGGCCGCGGCGACCGACAGGCGCGCCGCCGCGGTGCCGGGCCGCTCGGGGCGGGTGAACACGTCCAGGAGGAAGTCCGGCTCGCTGTGCGTGGCGATCCGCACCAGGGACGGATGGCCGCCGGCCTGCTGGTGGACGGCGTCGGCGCTGCGGGCATGGGCGGCCACCGGGCGGCGCCAGTGGACGAGTTCCAGGGTCCCTCCCGGCTCCAGCGACCGCACCGCCCTGTCCAGCAGGCCGGCGCCATCGGCGGCGGTGAAGTAGTACAGCAGCTCCGACAGGACGATGAGGTCGAAACCCTCCTCGGGCCAGTCCTCGGGCAGCAGGCGGTGTTCGACCCGCACGTGGGGCAGGTGGGCGAGGCGGGCGCGGGCCTGGGCGAGGGCGCGGTCCTCCCGGTCGCAGGAGAGCAGGGCCCGGCAGCGGCCGGCGAGCAGGGCGGAGAGCACGCCGACCGAGCAGCCCGGCTCGAAGGCGCTGCGGTAGGCGGGCCTGGGCAGGGCGGCGACGGTGAGGGCGTACTTGCGCTGCTCGTACCAGCGGTCGGCGAGCTGCCACGGATCGTCGCGCTCGGCGTACATGCGGGTGAAGTAGTCACCCGGCGTGCCCGCCGCCCCGCCCGCGGCGTCAGGGGGTGGAGGCGCGGTCACCGCAAGACCACCTCGAAGCCGCGGCGGAAGTGGGCGAGTTCGGCGGGCGGCAGGATCGCCGCGTCCCCGGGCCCGGCGCCGAGCGGCTCGGTCTGGCTGCGGAAGCACTCCAGCGCCGCCTGCTTGCGGGCCCGGGCGGCGGGGGACAGGCGGATGCGGGCCGCCCGGTGCCAGGGCAGCCGCCCGTCCCCGGGCACGGCCCAGTGCCAGGCCCACACCGGGTACTCCCACACCGCGACGCCCCGGGCGGTGCCCGCTGCCCGGGCGGCGCGGCCCGCCGCCTCGTGGTCGGGGTGCAGGTCCTCGCTGAACGGCGCCACACACAGATCGCAGTCCCGCAGCAGGGCGGCCAGCCGGGCGCTCAGCTGCCGCTCGTGCCGCGGGACCTGGCCGTCCGGGACACCGAGTGCCACGCCCTGCACGTCGGCGCCCAGCCGGCGCAGCGCCTGGCGCAGTTCCCGGGTGCGGACGGCTGCCAGGTCGCCGGCCACCGGGCTGCGGCTGTGCGGATGGGATGCCTCGCCGTCGGTGACGGACACCAGCCGCACCCGCACACCGGCCGCCACCAGGGAGGCGATCGCGCCGCCGAAGCCCAGGACCTCGTCGTCGGGATGCGCCGCCACCACCAAGACCCGCGGCGGGCGTCCCCGCACGGTCGGCAGACAGGCGAGCGGATCGATGACGGGAAGCGCCCGAAGCCCGGGCCAGGCCTCCCACTCCTGTTCGCGGGTACCGGCCGCCTGGATCGGGTCGGCCGCCACCGTCCCCGGGCCGCAGGCAGCGGGAGGCCCGGCCGGGCGGCCCCTCACGTGTCCTCCCAGTCCGTGCGGGCGGCGCAGACCGCCTTGCCGAGGGCGGCGAGGTCACGCTCCGCGTGATGCTGGCGCAGATAGACGGTCAGGTCGGCGACGGCGCGCGCGTGGACGGCGTCGTGGCCCAGCGGCGCGGCGCCCAGCGCCCGGCCGACCCGGGCCAGGACATCACCAGAGGCGTCCTCGACCGCGGCACGCACCCGCATCGCGCGAAGACGCGCCGTGCCGTCCTTGTCGAGCGGGTCGGCGTCGACGCCGGCGGCGGCACCGTCCAGCAGCGCCCCGACCGCGGCCAGACGGGCGTCGACCGCCCCGAGGTGCGCCAGCGCGTGCGGGCCCAGGTCCCACCTGCGTGCGGCGGACAGCAGCGTACGGGCGACCGCGCGGGCACCACCGTGCCAGCACGCCGCGACACCGATCCCCCCGTGGTGGAACCCGGGACGCTCCAGGTAGGCACCCGGCTCGCCGACCGACACCGCCCACACGCCGTCGAGCTCGACGTCCAGGGTGTCGCTGCCCGCCATCCCCGGCCCGGGCCAGCTGCCCGGCAGCGGTTCCACGCCCGGCTGCGCGACCTCGACGGCGAACAGGCGCCGCAGCTCACCTTCGCGCGCGGTGACGAGCGCGTGCGTACACACCCGCGCCCCCGAGCAGAACGGCTTCACCCCGAACAGCCGCCAGCCGCCCGCCACCCGCCGCGCCTCCAGCGCGTACCCGGGCGGCTCCGCCGCCCACACCCCCCACCGCACCCCGTCCCCGCCCGCCGGCACACCGTCCCAGCCCTGCGCGTCGAGTTCGGCGAGAATCGCCACGGCATCCGCGTGCCCCTCGGCGAGCCGGGCCAGCGACAGATCCCACTGCGCCCACCGGGTCAACGCCTCCCACCGGGCCCGGGTCAGGCCACCGCCGGGCAGCGGCAGATCCAGCTCCCCGCAGGCCGCCATCCGCGTGAACGCCTCAGCGACGCAGCGGCGGTGAGCCTCCGCATCCGCGCCGCGGTCCGACAGCTCGCCCCTATCGCCCAGCGCGCCGACCTGACCGGTACCGCCGCTCATCCGCCGTCCGCCCGGAGGGGATGACGCTGGCGGGGCAACCGCACAGGCCACGGCGGCAGGGTCGACGGTCGAAAGGACAAGCCAACGGCCACGGTGCGCTCCTTGCATCGAACCGGGCGCGCACACAGCAGGCACCCGGCACCGCTTCCGACTCTGCACCGCCCGCCCCAAGCCCGCACTCCCAACGCCACAGAGGCGGCACCGGGTGCGGTCATGGAATCGGAAGCCCGAAGCCGGTGCCGGGCCCGCGTCCGTTCCAGGCCGGGCGGTCCGCCTACGCCGCCCCGAGCCGGATCGACGCGGCAGCTGGCACGTGGCCGGTAGAGCCCTCTCGCTCGCCTGCCAGCCTGCCAGCCTGGCGGCCCCCAGGGCGCCCAACCACCCCCCGTGCCTGGGAACTTCACGGCGGCTTCGATCCGATGCCGCTGTCGGAGGTGGCCACGCGAGGCTCTGATTGCCCGCACCGGAGCCGCCCGGCGGGCGGTCGACGGCCGGCGGACATAGGTTGCCGCCATGACGGCAGACGAGTCGACGATCCCCACGGTGGGGGCGCGTGGGTTGGGCGAGGTGCTCGAAGTGACCAGGGCCGCCAACCGGCACCCCTCGCCGTGTAGCGATTTCGAGCACGCTGTACTGGCGTCCTACCAGTGGGCCACCGGTGCCCAGCTCGAAGCCCCTGTGACCGCTTCCACGTCAGGTCCCTGCCGTGATCAGCTCTTCGCCGAACGCCGCAGCGCCGCCGTGAAATTGCGTGCGGCCCTGAACGATGGCGCCGACGTCGGCTATGCCCTTGGCGCCTACCAGGCCCTGGCCTGGCTCTGTGGCTACCACGACGACGCTCCCTGAAGGCCCTGCGGCCACCCGCACCCTCGCACTCGTCGGGAGAGCGATCGGTACGGCGGGGTCGGCAACGAACACCTCCTACGCGCCCACGAAACCGGTGGCACCCGTGCGCTGCGTCCCACGCACGGCAGACCGGCTTCACCAAACGCGGACGCGGCCTGCGGATCCGCGGGAAGGGACAGTTGCGTGAGTCAATTCGATGCGTTCAGCGCACTGCTGGACTACCCGGTCTACGTCGTCACCGCCGCGGTCGGCGAGGAGCGCGCGGGCTGCCTAGTCGGCTTCGCCGGCCAGAACTCGCTACAACCGCCGCGATTCACCGTGTGGATCTCCAAGGCGAACCGCACCTACGCCGTCGCGTCACGCTCACAGGTGCTGGTGGTCCACCTGCTCCCGGCACGCCGCCACGACCTCGCCGAGCTCTTCGGCGGTCGCACCGGCGATCAGGTCGACAAGTTCGCCGCCACCGAGTGGGAGCCCGGTCCAGGGGGAGTTCCGGTCCTGACCGGCGCGATGGCCTGGTTCGCCGGCCACGTTCTTGCCCAGGCCGACTGGGGCGACCACGTGGGCTTCCTCCTGGCCCCGTTCGCCATCACGACCGAGTCGCACACCAGCAGCGGGCCGTTGACCCTTCACGACGTGAAGGACATCGACGCCGGACACACCGCGTAGCTGGGCCAGGCGGCCGGGTGAGGCTCGACAGCGAGCGTCGGTGGCATTCGAACAGCACCGACGGCGCGGCCAGGAGCGGAGACACCGCGACACCGCAGAGGGCGTACGGCTCCGAAGCGAGATGCGCCGACAACCGCGCGGCTCGGCGCCCAGATCCCGTTCGGATTCCTCATCAGCGTTGGCCCCTCGCTCCGAAAATCCGCCGCGGAGGCGGCGGCCTGCCGCTGCCTGCCCCGCCAAACGACCTTCCGCAACCATCGGGCTCCCGGCCGGGCAACGGCCCCATCAGCTCGATCTGGTTCCTGCCAGAACAGTAACGACACGGAACGCTGTGTCACCGAAGCGGCTTCGAGCGGTAAGCTCACGCCATGGAGGACAAGCACCTGTTCGAGTCGGTGTGCGACGTTCTTGCCCGCCATGGGTTCGACGTAGCACCGCCGCAAGCGGCCGGACTCTTCGTCCGACTGCGACCGGGGAGGGGCCTCCTGCTGGGCTGGCGGCCGGGACCCGAGACCGCGCACAGCGGCCGCGACGCGGCGGACGAAGCCGGCGACGAGTTCCAGCGCCTGCGAGGCGCACTGACCCTGGCCCTGTCCGAGATCCTGACCACATCCGGGTACATCGTGACCGGTCAAGGCGTCGACCTCCTGGTCGGCTGCCCCCGCGCGTCGGCACGTATCCCCTCGCCCGCCACCGGCGACCCGGTGACCACCCGGATTTTGTAGCGCGGCAGGACCGGCCCGGATCCGAACGGCTCACAGCCCTCAACTCGCCCTAGCGAGCGCCCACCCTCCAGGTTTCGGAGCAGATGCGGGGGCCGGAGACACCCGATGGCGGCTGGCTCCGGCCCCGCGCATGCGGGTCAGCGCGGCAGGTTGCCGTAGTAGCCGCCGAGGGTGTTGCGGTAGCCGGCGTCGTTCCGGTGAACATCGGGATCGTACTCGGGGGCGTCCTTGATCTGGTTCTTGGTGCGGCCCACATGGATCGTCTCGTTGTCGTGGTCCACACGGGTGATGGTGCCAGCGGGCAGCATCACGTGCTTGCCGATCAGCCACGGCCTGCAGTTGACGACGATGTAGGCGGCGCCGACCTCGTCGGTGGCGTCGTCGACCTTGCCGACGGTTCCGTCGGTGGCCTCGACCTTGTAGCCGTTCAAGTCAGTGCCGGGCGTGTACTGCGAGGAGGCGTTGTAGCCCCAGATGTCTGTCATGAGAGCTGTCCTTTCCTTGATGGGGCGCGGGTGGGTTCAGGTGTGCAGGTAGCCGTTCATTCCGTCGTGGCCGTCCGCGTCCTGGTCGTCGAACCAGTGGTCGCCGTGGGCGAGGTAGCGGAAGGCAACGCGCTGCTCGGTGGGCATCGCCACCGTTACGGCACGCATGCCGTCCGTGCGGACGGTGAGCGGGTGGGCGCCAGGCTGCCAGCCGTTGAAGTCGCCCACCACGCTGACTTCCCCCATCGGGTGGTCAGCGGGCAGGACGAAGGTGACCTCGGTGGCGTTCTTGCTCCGGGTGCGCTCCAACATGACGGGCGGCTCCTTCACAGCAGATAGATGTGGCTTTCGATCCTGCGCCTTCGCCTGACCGACAGACGTGTGAGGCACGTCGATCACCTGCTCGGCCACCCGTTCGGTCCCAGGCCGGCCGCGTGTGAGGGGCCGGACGTGCGAGCAGTACCGCGTGCTCGAAGTCGTCACGCAAGCTGACGCCCTTGTCCCGCCCTGCCAGGTCAGTCGGCTCCTCGGCGCCCGCCCCAGAGCCTGAGACGTCTGGGCCGGTCTCCGACCGACCTGTTGGGGCACAAGCCTTCGGTCGCGCGAGCGTCGCGGCCTGGCCCGGCCCCGATCCGGGGTCTGCGGCGTCTCGCACGAAAGATCACCCACGTGGGGGGCCTCTCGCTCCGCGACGTGCCGCCGCGCTACCTCACCAGCGGTACCACCGGCCGCGCGAACCGCCAGCCCCAGCACCGCGGAACGCAAAGCCCAGCAGCCACAGCACAAGCACCACGACCGCCACCCACCACAGGACGTGGATCGCGAACCCGGCACCGGCCAGGATCACGACAAGCAGTAGAACCAACAGCAGAGCACCCATGGTTACCAACCTCCTGGCGGGCGTCTACCCGCCGCGGCCCAACCCAATCGAGGCGCTCGGCCGCGCGGGGCAAAGCGTGCGGTGCCCCGACGAACATCCTCTCGGCGTCGATCAGGCCGACGTCGATGACCCGGAGGTACAGCCTGTGGACGACGAGCCGACGAACGCGAGCGCGATACCGATGGTTGGCCATGATCACCTGCCAGCCGCGGTCTGGACTGCACCCGCCGCTGGCCACGCGCTCGCGACTGCGGAACTCCTGGCCGGCACCGTCGGCAGACGGCGCCGGGCTGGCCTGGCCCTGCTGTGCGGACCCCCTCCTCGGCCTCCCGGCCATCGGCCGCGCTTCGCCTGCAGTGCCCTCCACGATCAGCCGATGCTCGAGGTGGGCCCGGTGCAGGCCGACGATGCCCTCAAGACGATCCGGGTAGGCGGCGTCGCGGGACGGAGCTGCGGCGATCTCCCGGAGGGCCCGCTCAGCCGGCTTGGGGTGGGCGGGCAGGCGGGCCGCCTGACGACGGTCTTGTCGACCCAGGCCCGCCAGACGGTGCCTTACCGACTCTGTCGGGGTGCGGGGCTACCGGTGAGTCGACGAAGCCCCCTGGCCGGCCACGGATTTGAACGGCCGAATCAGGCCTCGGTAGCCTGCCCTGGCCGTGAACTGGCGCGGACGAGGATCTTCCCGGAGTAAAGCGATGTCTCTTCGTTTCGACTGCGCGACCGCATCCAAGCAGGCCGAAGGCCTGCACGAGGCCGCTGCTGCGGTGCGCCGGGGAGAGTTGGTGGTGTTGCCCACCGACACGGTGTACGGGTTGGGGGCGGACGCATTCAGCCCCGAGGCGGTGAACCGGCTCCTCGGGGCAAAGGGGCGGGGCCGCCACATGCCTTCGCCCGTGCTGGTCGGCTCCCCCTACGCGTTGAACGGCCTGGTCGCCGATCTGTCCGAGCAGGCGCGGCAGCTTGTGGACGCCTTCTGGCCGGGCGCGCTGACTCTGGTGGCCCGCCATGAGCCGTCGCTCGATTGGGACCTCGGCGAAACCGGCGGCACCGTCGCCGTCCGCATGCCCGCGCACCAGGTGGCTCTCGACCTGCTCAACCTGACCGGGCCGCTGGCCGTCTCCAGCGCCAACCTGACCGGGGCGCCGTCCCCTCAGGACTGCGACACCGCCCTCGCCATGCTCGGCGACTCGGTCGCGGTCTACCTCGATGCGGGACCGACCCCCGCGCCCGTTCCGTCCTCGATCGTGGACGTCACTGAGGACGTCCCGGTCCTGCTGCGGGCGGGCGCGCTCAGCGCGGACCGGCTCCGCGTGGTCGCGCCCGGCCTGCGGGAACGCTAAGCGCCGGGCCAACGGTCGGCGGCGGCCCGCTGCTCGGCGTCAGCCCACTGCTACGGCCGCCTTGAGGCCTCGGGAGGCCACCAGGTGCGCGCTGCCGTCTGCCAGCCGGTAGGACAGGCCGACGACGGCGAGCCGGCCTGCGGCCACTCGCTCGGCGAGGACACGGGACCGCTCCGACAGCAGGTCGACTGTGTGCCTTATGTGCTCGTGCAGAATCTCCTCGTCGCTGTCGCGCCCTGCCGCGCGGGCTGCCAACACGCTCGGGGTCACCCGCTCGATGACGTCGCGCACGAAGCCCCCCGGTGTCCTGCCACCGTCGGCCGCGGCGCGGGCCGCGGCGACGGCCCCGCACGAGTCGTGTCCGAGCACCACGACCAGCGGGCTCTCCAGCACGCTCACCCCGTACTCGATACTGCCCAGCACCTCCGCCCCGGCGACGTGACCCGCCGTCCGCACGACGAACAGGTCTCCGAGACCCCGGTCGAAGATGATCTCAGCGGCAAGACGGGAATCGGAGCATCCGAACAGCACCGCGAACGGACTCTGCGAGGGGACGGTCTGGGTGCGACGCGCGGCGTCCTGATTCGGATGCTCCGGCAGCCCCTCGACGAACCGTCCGTTGCCGGCCATCAGCATCTCGAACGCGGCGTCGGGGGTCAGCGTCATGAAATCGTTCATGGCCGCAGACTAGGGCCCGGCACGTGACGCCGCACGGGGCGGCAGTGTGCCTATTGCGGGCGCGGCGGCCTGCTCGGGAGGGACGCCGCGCCCGCAGGATGATGTGCCTGCGGCGGCGGTAGGCGGAGCTGACAGCCGACCTGCTGGCGGTGAAGGGGGCGAAGTACGGTCAGGGCAGTTTCGCCGGCTTGCGGCCAATCGGCTGACTCGGACGGCCCCGGGGCAGGGCGACACGCCCGAGGCGGAGTCGGAGGTCTCGGCACGCCCCCTGACCTCGCGGGTTGGACAACACGACGCCCGCTGGACCGATCGGGCGATTGGCTCCACCAGGTCCCGACCGAGCGAGTCATCGTGAAGCTCTATGGATCGGGGCCCGACCGCGGCGCGTATCCCCAGGCCCCCGGCCCCGGCCTCCGAGCCGAGGCCTTCGGCCGGCCGGAGCTGTCTCCGGCAGGCGCGCGCCCGTTTCGCGCACCGCGATGCGGACACACGCTGGGGCAGCGAGTAGGTACGGCCCCGTAAGGAGTGACGATGAAGGCCTTGACCTGGCACGGCAGGCGAGACGTCCGTGTCGACACCGTTCCTGATCCGGCCATCAAGGATCCGACCGATGTGATCATCAGGGTGACCGCCAGCGGACTGTGCGGGTCCGACCTCCACCTCTACGAGGTGCTGGGCCCCTTCCTCGATGTCGGCGACATTCTCGGCCACGAACCCATGGGCGTGGTCGAGGAGGTGGGGCCCGACGTCACCACCGTCAGGGCGGGTGACCGAGTGGTGATCCCGTTCAACGTCTCGTGCGGGATCTGCCACACGTGCGGGCAGGGCTTGCAGTCGCAGTGCGAGACCACCCAGGTGCGGGAGTACGGCAGCGGCGCCGCGCTGTTCGGCTACACCAAGCTCTACGGCCAGGTCCCGGGTGGGCAGGCCGAACTGCTCCGCGTCCCGTTCGGGAACAACCTGCCGATCAAGGTACCTCACGGGCCCGCCGACGACCGCTTCGTCTTCCTGTCCGACGTGCTGCCCACCGCCTGGCAGGCCGTCGAGTACGCGGCCGTGCCCGAGGGCGGCAGCCTCGTAGTCCTCGGCCTGGGGCCGATCGGCGACATGAGCTGCCGGATCGCCCTGCACCGCGGCGCGTCCCAGGTCATCGGCGTCGACCGGGTCCCCGAACGCCTTGAGCGCGGCCGGGGCCGGGGCGTCCACGTCCTGGACCTGGGCGAGCACAGCAAGGACCTCGCAGAAACGATCCGCGGCCTCACCGCAGGGCGCGGCCCGGACGCGGTCATCGACGCCGTCGGGATGGAGGCTCACGGCTCGCCCGCAGCGAAGCTCGCCGCCCAGGCCACCAACCTGCTGCCGAGCGCCTTGGCCGCCAGGATGATGGAACACGTCGGCGTCGACCGCCTCCACGCCCTCTACCTCGCCATCGACATCGTGCGGCGCGGCGGCACGATCTCCCTGTCCGGCGTCTACGGCGGCCAGAGTGACCCGCTGCCCCTGCTCACCATGTTCGATAAGCAGATACAACTGCGGATGGGCCAGGCCAACGTGCACCGCTGGGCCGGTGAAATCCTCCCGCTGCTCACCGATGACGACCCGCTCGGCGTTGACACCTTCGCCACCCACCACCTCCCCCTCGACCGAGCTCCGGCGGCGTACGAGATGTTCCAGAAGAAGCACGACGGCGCGGTGAAGATCCTCTTCAAGCCCTGAGCACCCGCCGGCTCGTCCACGACCAGCGCATCTGACTCCAGCCCCGAAACCTGGGAGTCCGCCATGACCGCACCATCGCACCGCTTCGCGGGCCGCACCGCCCTGGTCACCGGTTCCTCCCGAGGGCTCGGCCTGCTCATCGCCCGGGAACTGGCCCGCCACGGCACCCGCGTGATGCTCTGTGCCCGAGACGCGCACTCCCTTGACCAGGCCGAACGGCAGTTGCGGACCAGCGGATCCCCTGTCGCCTCGATCAGCTGCGACATCACCGACCCCGACGCCCCCGGGCGCCTCCTGGACGCGGTGCACCAGCGGTTCGGCCCGCTCGACATCCTCGTCAACAACGCCGGAATCATCCAGGTCGGGCCTCTGGAAGCCCTGCGTGAACAGGACTTCCGCCACGCCATGGAGACCATGTACTTCGCGCCGCTGCGCCTGACCCTGGCCGCCCTTGCCGACCTGCGGGCCAGCGGCGCCGGCACCGTGGTGACCGTCTCGTCGGTCGGCGGCCGAATCCCCGCGCCCCACCTGCTGCCCTACGTGGCCGCCAAGTTCGCCGCCGCGGGCTTCTCCCAGGGGCTGCGGGCGGAACTCGCGGGCACAGGGGTCAGCGTCACCACCGTCCTGCCGGGACTGATGCGCACCGGATCGCACACAGCTGCGCACTTCCACGGCCGTCCCGGAGCCGAGTACGGATGGTTCGCCGCTGCCGCCAGCCTTCCGCTGCTCTCCATGGACGCCGAGCGGGCAGCTCGCGCGATCGTCCGGGCCGCTGAGCGGCGCCGCCCCGAGCTGGTCCTCACACCCGCGGCGAAGGTCGGTGTCCGGATGCAGGGGCTCGCACCCGCCATTACCGCCCGGCTGCTCGCACTCGTCGCCCGGACCCTGCCCGACGCCGGGGACACGCCGCGCCACGACGTCCAAGGCGCCGAGGCAGCTGACCTATCGGACCTGCCGACGTGGGTCACCGTCCTCGGCGACCGGGCCGGCGCGCGCTTCGCCGAGCCTCGCCCGAACACAGAGCCCTGAGAGGAAGGCGACCGGTGCGCCTGAGAACCAGCGACCCGCACAAGCCCGGGTACCGGCGCATGCGGCACGGGCGCGGCTTCCGCTACCTGACGCCCGACGGCGCTCCGGTGGACGGAGACGAACTGACCCGGATCAAGGCGCTGGCCGTTCCTCCGGCCTGGACCGACGTGTGGATCTGCCCGGATCCCAGCGGTCACCTCCAGGCCGTCGGCAGGGACGCGGCCGGCCGCCGCCAGTACATCTACCACCCGCACTTCCGGGCTCTGCGCGACCAGGCCAAGCACGAACACGTCCTGGAGACGTCGGCCTGCCTGCCCAAGCTGCGCGCGACCGTCGAGCAGGACCTCCTGCGGCGCGGTCTGGTGCGTGAGCGCGTCCTGGCGTGCGCGGTCCGGCTGCTCGACCTAGGCCTGTTCCGGATCGGGTCCGACGCTTACACCCGGGACAATGGCTCCTACGGCCTGACCACCATCCTGCGCTCGCACATCACTCTGGGGCGAGGCGAGGTCCGCTTCGACTACCCCGCGAAGTCCGGCCGGCGGCGGGTCGCGGCCCTGGCCGACCCTCAGACCCGCAGGGTGGTGCGCGCGCTGCTGCACAGCCGCCACCCCGGTGACCGGCTACTCGTTCATCGCTCGGGCCAGGAGTGGCACGAGGTCCACGGGAGCGACCTCAACGAGTACCTGCACGAGGTCAGCGGCACCGACCTCACCGCCAAGGACTTCCGGACCTGGAACGCCACCGTACTGGCGGCGGTCGGGCTGGCGGTGTCACAGCCGGTGGCAGACGGCTCGCAGGCCGCGCGCAAGCGGGCCGCCGCCAGGGTCATCCGGGAAGTGGCGCACTACCTGGGCAACACCCCTGCCGTGTGCCGCGCCTCGTACGTCAATCCGCGGCTGATCGAACTCTTCGACGAGGGCGTCACCGTAGCCCCGGCCCTCGGCGAGCTCGGCCGGGGCGGCGCACCGGTCGCAACGCAGGGCCCTGTCGAGGACGCCGTCCGCGCGTTGCTCACCTGAGAACGGGCTCCCCGTCCTCGCGCACACCCGTGCCGCAGTCGCAGGGGCAGATCGCGGACGCAGCGGAACTCAGCCCACGTCCCTGTCGACCCGCACGACTTCCGTGTCGCGCACGAGGAGCTGGCCGAGCTGGTCGCGAATGCCCAGAGCCGAGGTCAGCCGCCCGCGCGCAGCCGGGCAAGGACAGCGTCGACGTCGAGGTATTCGGACTCCGATCCTGCGGGCACCAGGGTGAAGGAGTCTGCGAGGAAGGCGACCACGGCGTCCTGCGGGGCACTGAGCGCCACCTGGCAGCCGGAACCTCGCAGGGTGATGAGGAGCTCGCCCGCGGGCCCCGGCTGGACCGTGACATCTCCGTCGCCGGCTGGGGCGTGACGCCCCTCATTCAGCAGATCCCTGCCGAAATACCAGCACACCGTGGCGTCCGGCCCGGCGCAGTCGGACTGGGGCAGCGGGAACGCCAGGCATGCCGCGTACGGAAGGGTGGTGTTGAACCGCAGCTCGACGTCGACCGGGACATCGGGCAGGGAGCTGTCGGGGAACGTGACGGGCATCAGGCACACAGCGGACTTCTGAGCCAACGAACCCTCCTGCTGCAGCAGCGGACCCGATCTGGGCGGCCCGCCTGGTCGGGCGGGCGCCTACCCGGCGCCTCCTCAAGCAGTCCAGTGCTGCCAGAGCATGCACAAGTCCCCTACACCCGGAGCACATCGACTCCATCGGGTCGCGCCGTAGCTCAGCGTTTCGCCAGCGCTTGTGACAAGGCCGACTCCCGGCGTGGCTCGGTCAGGCTGTGGCGAAGACCGTGACCAGTGTGTCGTTGAAGGCGGGCAGGTCGTCCGGCTTGCGACTGCTCACCAGGATGTTGGGGCCGTCGGTGCACACCCGGACCTGTTCGTCGGCCCAGTGTGCGCCGGCGTTGAGCAGGTCGGTGCGCAGGCTCGGCCAGGAGGTGAGGTTGCGCCCGCGAACCACGTCGGCCTCGATCAGTGTCCACGGGGCGTGGCAGATAGCGGCTACCGGCTTCCCCGCGGCGAAGAACGACTTGGTGAAGGCCACCGCGTCCGCGTCCGTGCGCAGAGCGTCCGGATTGGCCACGCCGCCGGGCAGCACGAGCGCGTCGAAATCGCCGACGGAGACGTCGGCGACCACGGCGTCGACCTTGAAGGTGTCGCCGCGGTCGAGATGGTTGAAGGCCTGGATGCTGCCGCTTCGGGTGGACACCAGGCAGGGGGTGCCGCCCGCCTCTTGAACGGCCTGCCAGGGCGCAGTGAGTTCGACCTGCTCGGTACCCTCGGGCGCCACCAGGAACGCGACGCTCTTTCCCTGCAACGTGACCACGGAGGGCTCCTCTTCTCAGCCGATCAGGGGCGCCGACGGCAATAGCGCCGGCTGTGACGAGTCGGTCCCGTTCCGTTGGCCGGATCCGCGCCTGCCAGCCGGGGGCACCCACCCGACGCTCCCACCTTGGCACAGTGTCTCGGTGCCCGCCTTCGATGAGAGCCGCAGGACGGACGCGGCCGACCTCGTCCGAGAGGAAGTCGGATCCGCCTGCTTGGTTACGCCGAACGCCTGCTGGCATCCTCGGAGGATTGCGACGTACCCGGAGGGAGACCGCCCATGCCTCTGTCACTTCACCTGGAACCATGCCGGGGCGGTCCGCGGTGAGGGGCTGGGTGATCGGAGTTGTAGACGGACACGGTGAGCCGCGCCAACTGCTGGTGCTGCTCACGGACGGACGGCGGGTGGTGGTCCAGAAGCGGTCCGAGCAGGAGAGCACGGAACTACGGGCACCGATCGCCGAACGTCTGCACCCACCACATTCCGGCGCGCGGTCCGTGGTGCGCTGGCTGCGTCCGGTGTTGCCGGTCGACGTAGAGCTGGACGGAGGCCGGGTACGTCGCGTCATGCCCGTGGAACAGGAGTGAGCGACCCGCCGTCGGCGGGCGGCTCGTCCTGCCCCACGTGGTGCTGCGCCGCACAGCCGCCCGCCAGGAGGCCACGCGGGAGCACGGCGACACCGACGGCCGGGGCGGCCCCCTGGGTTGACAGCCCGGCGGTCTGGCCCGCGCATCGTTTCTGCCAGGTGATTTTTTCGGCGCCAGCCGGGGCTCGCCCAGGTAAGCGGTACATCGCCGCGCGCCCGGGACGACCAGGTGCCCGGTTTCGCTGGGGCAGAGGGGTGCCGCCTGTGGCGTTGAGGCGGCAGGTGTGCCCGACCGGCATGACCCGCGTCACGCCCCTGGCCGGGCGCTGGGGCCGGACCGGCCGTGCGCGGTCCGACCCCAGGGCTAGGAGTCGGGGTTCAGGACTTGCCGCGGCCGGTGACGAAGTCACGGGCCCGGTCCACCAGGCCGACACCGGGGGCGAGCAGTTTGCTGGCCATCGGGGTGTCGGGTGCGGCGGGGTGCGGGCGGGTCGGCGCCATGGACTTGGCCCGGCGGATCTTGTCCCCGAGGTCGTCCAGCTGCTCGGTGGTGCAGGCCCGGCGCAGCATCGGGAAGAGGTTGCTCTCCTCGTCCTGTACGTGAGCGGCGACCTCGTCCATGAGCTGCTGCAGCAGCGGGCTCATCTGCGGGTCGTCCGTCCTCGTGTTCTCCAGCTTCTTGAGGAGCTTCTCGACCCGGCCGTGGTCGGCGATCTCCTTGTCCGCGAGGCGGTCGCCGCCCTGGATGTGCTCGCGTACCGCCGGGTAGAGGTACTGCTCCTCGGCGACGGAGTGGCGTACGAGTTCGATGGTGACCTCGTCGACCGCGTCACGCAGCTGCTGTCCGTCGCCGGTCATGGCCTGGATCCGGGCGAACATCTCCTCCACCTCGCGGTGGTCGGTCATCAGTTCGTCGATCGCGTTTCCGCCGTGTCCCATGACATGTCCTTTCGCTGGTTGCTTTCCGGGCCGGGTCCCTCCGGCCGGTCGGGTAGTGATCCCCGACGATGCGGGCGGTGCGAGCACCAGCGAAGGCACCTCACCCGATCGGAGCCCGCCGCGAACACCTTCGCCAGACGGGCCCCGGCATCGGATGGCGCCTGTGCCGTGCCCGTGTGGAGCCCGTTGTGGCGAGCGCCGGGCCTGGTCCGGCAGGGCCTGGCCGCCGGATCCGTGCGGGCGTGTGGACGAGCGGCGTCTTACGTTCGGGGTAGACGCGACGAAGCCGCGAGATGGAGGAGCCATGCCTGCCGGTTCGAGCAAGAAACGTGAACGCCAGTACGAGCACATCAAGGACAGCGCGCTGGAGCGCGGGGAGAGCCAGAAGCGGGCCAAGGAGATCGCGGCCCGGACCGTGAACAAGGAACGGGCCCGGCACGGCGAGTCGAAGACCGCCAGCCGCTCCTCCACTCACGACATCT
This sequence comes from Kitasatospora sp. NPDC001309, assembly GCF_042896295.1. NCBI lineage: Bacteria > Bacillati > Actinomycetota > Actinomycetes > Kitasatosporales > Streptomycetaceae > Kitasatospora > Kitasatospora sp. NPDC001309. Next base: position 80,756 of record NZ_JBIAXC010000036.1, read on the forward strand.
CCTCCTCCAGGCGCGGCGGACTGCGCTCGCACTCCGGCTCCCAGGGGCCGACGAGGGAGCAGCTGTACAACGAGGCCAAGCAGCGCAACATCCACGGCCGCTCGAAGATGAACAAGAAGGAACTCGCCGACGCCCTCGGCCACTGACCGGCGACGGGCCGCAGGCCGCCCCCCGGGGGCGGGGCCATCCTCCGCGCCCGTCCCGCGTCGGACGCCCCGGACGATCCGGGTGGCCGGGGTCGAGCGCCGGACCTGCCGCCTGACCTGACGAGAAGGACGATGCCATGAGCACTCACAACGCACACACCCACGAAGAGGACGATGCCCCGCGCGACGACGGCACGGTACGGGAGCGGTCGGCGGAGGAGCGCAGCATCACGGCGCCCACCCCGAAGGACGTCCGGGCCAAGGCCGACGACGCAGACAAGGACGCCGAGGAAGACGGGGTACCTGAACCGCCCGCGGCCGGCACCCAGGCCCCCTGACCGGCGGCCCCCAACGCCGGGTGTCCCGCTACGACACTGGCGCGACGGAAAGAGGTTGTGATGGATGCGATCGTTCTGCTCAAGGACGACCACAAGAGGGTGGAGAAGCTGTTCAGGGCGTACGAGAAGGCCGGCGACGGCGCGTACGCGGAGAAGCGCCGCATCGCCGACCAGGTGATCGAGGAACTCACGGTGCACGCCGTGAGCGAGGAGACGGTGTTCTACCCCGCGGCCCGCGAGGCCGCGCCGGACACCACCGACCACGTGCTGGAGAGCGTCGAGGAACACCACGTGGTGGTGTGGATGCTGTCCGAGCTCGCCGGCCTGGACCCCAAGGACGAGCGGTTCGACGCCAAGATGACCGTGCTGATGGAGAACGTGCGCCACCACGTCGAGGAAGAGGAAAAGGACTGGTTCCCGCAGGTGCGCAAGGCCATGGGACGCAACCGGCTGGTGGAACTCGGCGAACAGCTCGAAGAGGCCAAGAAGACCGCCACCCGCGACCCGCTGAGGGTCCCCAGCGCCACCAAGTAGGAACAGCCTCGTCATACCCCGGCAGGCAGACGGGAGGAGCTCACCGTCATGGACCGGACCACCGACCTGTGGGGCGCCAGGACCCCGTACGCGCCGGGCAACCCCTGGCCCGCCCGCGTGGACCTCCACCTGGCGGAAGGCCTGGACGAAGGCGACGTGGAGCGGTGGGTGCCTTCCGCGTCGTTGCTGCACTCCAACGGCGACGCCATGGACATCGCGGTCCGCGACGGGCGGATCGTCGGAGTCCGAGGCCGCGCAGGCGACCGCGTCAACCATGGCCGCCTCGACATCAAGGACCTGTTCGGCTGGCAGGCCAACGCCTCACCCGACCGGCTCACCGCACCACTGATCCGCGCCGGCGGACGGCTGGCGGAAACCGACTGGGACACGGCCCTGGACACCGTCGCCGGGCGGTGCCGGTCCGTCCTCGAAGAGCACGGACCGGGGGCGGTCGGCTTCTACACCTCGGGACAGCTGTTCCTGGAGGAGTACTACACGCTCACCGTCCTGGCCCGGGCCGGGATCGGCACCAACCACTTGGACGGCAACACCCGGCTGTGCACCGCTACGGCGGGCGAGGCCCTCAAGGAGTCGTTCGGCTGCGACGGCCAGCCCGGCTCCTACCAAGACATCGACCATGCCCAGGTGATCGCCCTGTGGGGACACAACGTGGCCGAGTGCCAGCCGGTGCTATGGATGCGCATCCTCGACCGGCTCCACGGCGCCGACCCGCCCGCGCTGCTCGTCCTCGACCCCCGTCCGACGCCCACCGCGCGCGAGGCGGCCATCCACCTGTCGCCGCGGCCGGGCACCAATCTCGCCCTGCTCAACGCCCTCCTGAACGAGATCATCACCACCGGCTGCGTCGACCACGCCTTCGTCGCCTCGCACACGGTCGGCTTCCACACCCTCGCCGAGCGGGTCTCCTCCTGTACGCCGGAGTGGGCCGCCCGGATCTGCGACATCCCGGCGGCGGAAATCCGCCGCACCGCCGAGCTGATCGCCGGCACCGACCGGCTCGTGTCCACCGTGCTCCAAGGCGTCTACCAATCGCACCAGGCCACCGCCAGCGCAGTGCAGATCAACAACCTGCACCTGCTGCGTGGGCAGCTCGGACGCCCCGGCGCCGGTGTCTTGCAGATGAATGGCCAGCCCACCGCCCAGAACACCCGCGAGTGCGGTGCCAACGGCGACCTGCCGGGCTTCCGCAACTGGGCGAACCCGCACCATGTCGCCGAGCTCGCCGACCTGTGGAACGTCGACCCTGCCGTCCTGGACCACGACGGCCCGCCCACCCATGCGCTGGAGATCTTCCGCCTCGCCGAGACCGGCGTGCTGAAATTCCTGTGGATCAGTGCCACCAACCCGGCGGTCTCCCTACCGGACCTCGCCCGGATCCGCGAAACCCTGGCCTCCCCGGGCCTTTTCACCGTCGTGCAGGACATCTTCCCCACCGAGACCACCGCGCTCGCCGACGTGGTGCTGCCGGCCGCGACGTGGGGGGAGAAGACGGGCGCCTTCACCAACGCCGACCGCACCGTCCACCTCTCCGAACAGGCCGTCGACCCGCCCGGCAGGGCCAGGGCCGACCTCGACATCTTCCTCGACTTTGCCCGCCGCATGGACTTGCGCGACCGCGCCGACCACCCACTCATCACCTGGCACGACGCCCCGTCCGCCTTCGCCGCCTGGCAGCGGTGCAGCGCCGGCCGCCCATGCGACTACACCGGCCTCAGCTACCAACTGCTGCGCGAACAGGGCGGTACCCAGTGGCCGGCCACCCCCGCCCTCCCGTTCGGTACCCAGCGCCTGTACGCCGACAGCCGCTTCTGGGCCCACCCTGATACCTGCGAGACCTACGGCCGCGACCTCAACACCGGTGAGCCAGCCACCGAATCCGAATACCGTGCCCTCAACCCGCACGGCAAAGCTGTCCTTCGGGCCGCCGATTACCAGCCGCCGCCCGGGCAGCCCGGCGACCAGTACCCGCTGTGGCTGACCACCGGCCGCACCATCTACCACTTCCACACCCGTACCAAGACCGGCCGGGCCCCCGAACTGCAACGCGCGGCCCCCGAGATGTGGGTCGAGTGTTCTCCGGCCGACGCCCACCGTCACGGACTCGCCGACGGAGACATGGCCGCCGTGACCACAGCCCGCGGCACCGTCACCGCCCGGGTGAGAATCACCGGGATCCGCGAAGGCCTGCTCTTCCTGCCGTTCCACTACGGCTACTGGGACCACGGCCCCGACCACCCGGGCAGCCCGCCGCGCCACGACCGGGCTGCAAACGAACTCATCCCCACCCGCCTCGACCCCGCCTCCAACCAGCCCGTCTTCAAGACCGCCACCGCCAGACTGGCCCGGCTCGACCATCGCTGAACGCAGTGCCCATCAGTTCAAGCCATCTGCCGGACGATAGCGGCGTTCACGGCTCTCGCGCTCCAACTGCCCCCGTGAGACGGCGAGTACACGGTGCTCGGCGTCATGGGTTCAGGCCGTAACCGAACCGGCGAACGTCTCGCTCGCGCCCGGAGCATCGGCCCACGCAAGGGCCAGCAGGCCATCGTTGAGTTGCTCCGCCACGGCCAGGGCGCTTCCGGCCGCTTGAAGCGCCGCCATACAGCTTGTGTCCGACCCGGCCCTGGCCGACGTCATTCACCAACGGGGAGCCGCTTACAAGACGGTGTCCGGACCGGCGCCTGGTCCCGGGCCGGGCCGGGGCGCGAGGACAGCGGCGCTGACCGCGTCATGCCAGCCGTTCAACGTACGGGCCTGCTCGGCGGCCCGCTCGGCGAGCCGGTCCAGCTCCACCCGGTCCAGGCGCTCATCGCTGTCGGCGATGGCGCGCAGCGCCCGCCACAGTGCGGCCTTGCCCTCGACGCCGGTGCGCAGCGCCTCCAACTCGATCAGATCGCTGAGCGGGGAGCGCTGCAGGACGGTCCCGTTGGGCTTGAGCCGGCCCAGGCGTTCACCGGCGAGGCCGAGCCAGGTCCGATAGCGCCGCACCGGCACGCCGAGCCGTGTCATGATCCTCACCAGAGCGTCACGGTCCTGCTCGATGTCGCGGGCCAAGCGCCTCAGGTCGTCCGCGCGGCGGCTGGGGTGCGTGCGGGCCATGCGGTCGGCCAGAGCGGCGCCTCCGAAGGCACCGGTCAGGTGGTCGTTCAGGTAAACGTGCAGGGGCTCGGCCAAGTGCTGGGGCGACACGTCAGCTCCTCCCGGTGAGGCCGACCACGGGGATGCCGCGCAAAAAGGGCGGCGCAGGGCCGGTGCAGAATGATCCCCTTCTCTCATCCTGCCGCGCGCTGCAGCTAGCCGCTCGCTGACCGCCAACGGCCACGACGGCCGGCGGAGGGGCCGACTTCGTCAGGGACGACTATTCGTCCAGGAGCCGCCGCAGCGCCGCGTCGTAGAGTTCGTAGCGGACCACGCGCCCCTGTTTGACCGCAGCGACCGCCCGGGGACCGGAGCAGCCGGCGCCGCCTGCGAGGCGGCGGCCGGAGCGACTTGGCAGGCCTGCGCGAGATCGGAGACCGGGATCGGGCCGGAAGACCGCAGGATGGTCAGCAGAGCCAGTCGGCGGGGCTCCGCGAGCCGCGCGAAGTGTTCGGCGGCGGTGCGCAGCCGGTCTCGGTCCACTACTGCGGCGACTGCTGCCCGCTCCGCGGCACCGTCAATTGCCTGTTCTGTCGTCGGTCCCCTCACCCGCCATGCCCGTGTCGGTCCTTCGCCGGGTCCGGTTCGGAACACTGCCCCTGGGTAGTTCCGTGTCCAGAACGTGGGGGCGGGTATCGCCCCGCTGAGGCGGTTGGGTAAACCACCGACGGCCCGCAGCCGGTCCGCACACCGCCGCCGGCTGTCAGCCATCGTGCGCCGTCAGTGGACGCCAGGAGTCAATCGGGGTCGGCGCCGTTCGCGGACTCGCTGCAGCCAGATGACAGGACGGTGGCGGTGTCGACGGTGGCGGGGGAGACGGCCGTGTTCGCTCCGCTCTGGCACGTGGTGCAGATGTGCCAGCGCCGTCCGGCGGACGTGGGCCGCTGCGGGGCGAGCGCCATGTCCGAGGTGTCCAGACCGCACATGGTGAGAGGGCCGCAGGCGCCCGACGGTTTGGCGGGCGCGATGTGCGCGCGCAGCACCGGCTGGTCGGGATTCGCCGGTGTGCGGTCGGGTTGGAGGACCCGGATGTTGCTCGGCGTGTCCAGCTCCAGCACGACGACAGTGTCCATTCACCCAGCGTGACCGTCTGGTGAGGCCGACGCACGCTTGTGGCGGCGTTCGGAGTAGCGGACGTGCCCGGGGCCATCCGATGATGCCGCAGCTCCAGTACGGGCGCCGCTCGGGAACCGTCGTGACCGCCAGTTTGGCAGGGTCACCGGCGCCGTCGGCGCGAAGTGGGCGGCCGGTCGGATCGTCGATCCCAGCACGGCCCGGGAGAGACGGTGGGGCCCTCACGCTCGTCGACGTGAGGGTCCCACCCTCAGGTTACGTGTCCGGCTTCACCTGTCAGGAAGCGGAGTTGGCGCTGCGGTCGTCCAGGACGACGCGCGGCCGGTCGTCCGGGCCGTCCTGGGGTGCGGCGGTGGGCCGGGTGGCGTTGACGACTTCGGCGATCCGCTCGTACGCGGTGACCGCGATCGACCAGGTCTCGATGCCGCGGTGTGCGTCCAGGCCCTGGTGCACCGTGGTGTGCAGGGCGTTGAGCAGGGAGACCGTACTGCGCCCGGACAGGATGTTGTCGTCCTGCTTGCCGGTCTCGGCGCCGCCCCGTTCCCAGCCGGGGCGCTGCTCGCGGCCAGGGCCGGTAGGGCCGGCGAAGTGCGGGTTTCGGTTGTCGTCGCCGGTGGTGCGGACCTGGTCGCAGAGGAGTTCCCAGGTGTGCGGGTGGCAGGCGATGGCGAGTTCGTTGACGGCAGAGGCCTTGCGCAGGGTGGCGACGTGGGCGGGCCAGGCCAGGGCGGGCGGGATGAGGTCGGTGGTACCGCCTGCGCCCATCCGCGGCTCGGGGACCCCGGCGCGGGCCTGCTGCGGCGTGGCCGGTTCGTCGGCGGCTGGTTCTTGCGGCGCCGCGGCGGCGTGGAGCCGCTCGGCCAGGACCTGGTGGATGTAGTCGCGGACGGCCGGGGGAACGTCCTCGGCGCCGGGCTGGGGGATGGGCTCGTTCACGGTCGGCTCCTGCGCGCTGGTGATGGTCGTGGTCGTGGGCGAATCCTGGACCGGAAAGGGTTCGCTGGCCTCGGGCGCCGTGCGGACGAGATCCTTGCTGTCGACGGCCTCCGGCCCGGCCAGCTCCGCCTGGGCGCGGCTTTCCTCCTGCGCCTCGACGGGCGGGTCGGGCGGGCCGACCGGGACTGCGGTGCGGGCGAGGTCGAGGCGGGCTTGGCCGAGTTCGGCGAGGAGTTCCTCGATCCGGTGCTGCTGGGCGGCATTGTCCTTGCGGAGCCCGGCGGCCTGGCTCTGCTCGGCCCGCAGGACTCCGATGAACCGCTCGCGGTGCTCGGTCAGTTCGGCCCGGACGGAAACGAGCAGCCCGCTGACGGCTTCCTGGAGCTGGCCGGGAAGCCCGTCCAACTGCTTGCGGACCTCGGACAGCTCGAGGACGAGTGATTCGACGTTGCGGCCGGTCTTCGACACGGTCCCTGGCTCTCCCGGCTATCGCGGGCCTTCCCCTCGGCCGCGGCAACACCAGGGTGGCGGCGCGGCCATGCGTCTAACGCGAAGATCCGACCGTCTGTCCAGAACACGATCAACCACTGTCCGAAACCGCCTGGCTACCGAACAGGCGTATGGCCAGGCCGCTGGCCGTCGACCCGCGGCGCCGTGCGCGCGCCACCGGCTAGAAAGCTCACTAGGCCCTAACCAGCCGCCGCGGCCATGGGACAGGCGGCCGGCGCCATCGTGCTCGGCCCCAGCGCGGTGGAGGAAGGCCCCGCAGGTCACTGGTGGCCCTCCTTGCACGCCCTGGCCTTCGCCGCCGGGGCGATGGGCTGCATCCGGGCGGCCTGACGAGTGCCGGCGCCCGGCGCGTGCCCGTGGTTGGCGAGGTGCCACGTGCCGTAGCTGTAGAGCGAGCCCGGCGGTGTGCGGGTGTGGCCGACCTCTGGCGGGCGCCCCGTCGAGGAATCGGCCGTGGGGCCTGGGTCTGCCTCCCTCCATGCCTCGGGTCGCTGGAGGGCCGTGTGCAGGTCATCCAGGCGTGCGAGGCAGGCGTCGATGGCGGCGAGGGCGGCTGCGCTCTCCTCGCGCATCTGCCGCTCGATGGCGTGGAGTTGGTCCTCGATGTGCTGCCACCGTTGTTGGGCGGCGACGAGGGGGTCAAGCGCGTCGTTGGTCGCTGTCATAGCGCAGTCGCTCGGTGCCGCTCGATGGACCATGGCCGCAACCGGACAACGACGAGAACGATGTCGGGTTTTCTCCCTTGCAGCTGGCGGAAGCTCCGGCTCGTACTCATCGCTGGGAGGGGCCAGCGGCAGCCACGGCGGTCGGAGGCTGTGTCGGCAACGGCTGAAAACGAGCGCTGGATCACTTTCCGTGCCGATTTGACTGCCCATCACCAGTGTTAGCTGGTAGTCGGAACGTGGTTGGCGTGCAACCAAGCTCGAAGTCCGACATCCCGAAGCCGACGCGGGTCACCCCCGTCAGGGGTGAGGTGTGGTCAGCTGGGCTGCCCGCCCGGGTTGGTGATCTGGGCGCGGGCGCGGGCGAGCGTCTCACCGGCCTCGATGAGGGCGTGGGCCGCAGCGGCGGGTTGGGAGCCCCGGTCGAGTTCGGCTTGCAAGAGCAGCATGAGGGCACGCGCGGTATCGCTGGCGGCGTTGATGAACCGATGGTCACTGTCGGCGTTGTTGCGCAGGACGCGTAGTTGTCCAGCGAGTTGGGAGACCTGCCAGTACCAGATGGCGGGCAACTGGTCGGGGGTGCCGGTTGCGGGCAGCACGGCCGCGCGGCTGGCGGTGACCTCGTCCAGGTCCGCGCCACTGCTCAGCATCCGGATTTCCGCCAACGCGGCCTCGCCAGCGGCGGCGCCGTAGGCCGCGGCTGCCAGGCAGGCCGTGCGCAGAGCGTGTTGGTCGGCCGTCGCCTCGTAGGTCTGGACGGGGATGACCGGGTCGGGGATGTGCAGCAGCCGCAGGATCTGCGTGAAGGTCTCCGCGTCTGGCGCGTTGTGGGCGGTCACGGAGGCATTCCATAACATCTTGGTGGTTTAGGGGCTGCGGCGCGCGGGCCGCTCATGGGTGTTAGGCGGTGCGGCGGAACGCGACGACGGCGTTGTGGCCGCCGAAACCGTACGAGTTGCTCAGTGCCACGTCGCCGCCGGCCAGTGTCCTGGGCACGCCGGTGACTATGTCGAGCGGGTTGCCTTCGTCGGTGCTGCGGCAGCCGACGGTCGGGGGGATGAGCTGGTGGTGGAGGGTCAGAACGGTTGCGACGGCCTCCACTCCTCCGGCGGCGCCCTGCATGTGGCCCAGCGCTCCCTTGGGAGCGGTGACGGGGATGGTGCTGACCGCCTGGCCGAAGACCTTGCTCAGGGCCACGGCCTCGGCGGTGTCCCCGTTCGGGGTGGCCGTGGCGTGGGCGTTGACGTGTGCGACGTCGTCTGGTGTGGCGCCTGCGTCGGTCAGCGCCTTGGTGATCGCGTCCACTATGCCTTCGCCGTCCGGCCGGGGCGCGGCCATGTGGTGGGCGTCGGCGGAGATACCCCAGCCGGCGGCCTCGCAGTAGATCCTGGCGCCGCGTGCGAGGGCGTGCTCCTCGGCCTCCAGGATCAGCATGCCGGCGCCCTCGCCGAGGACGAAGCCGGCCCGGTCCTTGTCGAAGGGGCGGGAGGCGTCCTCGGGATTCTCCACGCAGGACAGGGCTCGCATGGCGGTAAAGGCGGCCAGGACGGCCGGGGTGATGACCGCCTCGGTGCCGCCGGCCAGAACTACGTCCGCGTGCCCGCCGCGGATTCGGTCGATCGCCTGTCCGATTGCCTCGGTGCCGGACGCGCACGCGGCGACGACGGTCCTGGCCTCGGCGCGGGCCCCGAGGTCGATGGCGACCTGGGCGGCCGCGCCGTTCGGTACCACCATAGGCGCGGTGTGCGGGGGCACGTGCCGCGCTCCGCGTGCCTCCAGCGCGCGGTCGGCGGACACCAGCACGGGCGCTCCGCCGATGATGGTGCCCATCGACACCCCGACCCGCCGGGCATCGACCGCGCCCTCGCGCGCATCGGCGGGATCGAACCCGGCGTCCGCCCAGGCCTCGCGCGCGGCTAGGAGCGCGAACTGCGAGCTGCGGTTCATCGTGCGCGCCTGCGCGCGTGTCAACCGCTCGGCAGGCTCCACCGCGCTCGGTGCCACGACCCGCACCGGGAGACTGTCGAACTCCCCGCCCTCCAGGAGCCGGACGCCGCACCTGCCCTCCAGCAGGCCCTGCCAGGTCTCGGACGCGTCCGCCCCGAGCGGCGAGATGGCGCCCACTCCAGTAACGACGACCCTGCGGCGTTCGTGGGAAGCCAGGCTGCTGCCACGCTGGGAAGGGACACCTGTCTGGTCTGCCACGGAATGATCTTTCCTACGCGGGGGGGGTGAACATCGAAGATACCCGAACCAGACACAAGATCATCACATGGTGTAGAGAATCCCGTCGCTCTCACACATGGCCGCCGGGGCCGCGCGGCCCGACGAAACGAGCTGGTCCTGCCCAGTGGTTCACGCGCGCGAGCCGGGCATCCGGTGATCTTCACGAGGCTGCTTGACATGGCATCAACTCGCCATATTCTGCGCACCTTGTTACCTTGAACGGCCGAGCCGCCACCCGTGGCGATTGCGGCGTTATAGCGAGATGGGTCCCGTTGTGAAGAGCCGTCGCGGCCGCGCTCGGACAGCTCCTCTCGCCCCGTAATTCCACGCTCGCCGCCGATTCCCGGCCCGCGAATTCTGGAACAATTTCCAAGGCAGCGCTCTGCAGACGAGAACAACCGCCCATCCCTGTGCTGAGCGACAGCGGGGGCTGGCGCCTTCGCAGAGTGAATCAGACCTCGATAAGGCTCTCGGTGCCGGATGGATCCACCCTCCCGCGTTTCAGTCGGAGGAACTGCGGCGCGCCACCGACTTCTTCGACTCGCTTGCAGACCACCGGCGCAGATTCTCGAAAGTGCAGGAGGAGGCCCGCCGGGTGGCATCGGAGTGGCTGGGCTCAGAGTCCTACCCGATGGGCTCCAGTCATGCCGGAAGCGTGCTTCCCGAATCGGATGTCGACCTATTCGCCTGCAACCCATGCTCGGACCTATCCGGTCTTCGTAGCCTGCTGACGGCGAGAGCGGAGTACAAGAAGACCAGAACGCGGCTCACCGGAAGTGAGAGATTTCTCTTCGTATTCCAGGTCGACGAGATCAAAGTCGATCTCAACATCGTGAGCCCGCAAGACTTCCATCTCGCAGCGAGAATGACGAATGAGATCGGCAGAAATGCGACGCAGGATGATGTAGTTGTCCACACATGGCTCAAGCATCTTGCCAAGCAGCACCGAGGCCGCGAAATCTACGAAGCATGGAAATGGTCCTACCGCACCCATTTCTCTCCGACACTGCGGAGCCTCTCAACACGGCCGAAGTGATCCGCCGCCGCGCACCGCGACGTGTCGTCGACGGAGAGCCGAACCGTCTGGGCCGGGTCTTGATAGCCCAGTGGTACCCGATTCGGACGTCGATGGCAGCTGTAGCCGCGGAAAAGGGTCAGGGCATCGGGACGGCGTGCAGGCAGGCGTGCTGGCCCGGCCCGGTCGGTTCTGCGAGCGGGCGCGCCACCTCGCCGATGATCTCCACTCGGAAGGTGCCGGCCGCGTCGGCGTACACCAGGGCGCCGTCGGCAGTGGTCTCTCCGGTGGCGTGGACGAGGACGACCTCGGGCGGGCCGTGTCGGCCGGGTACTCCCGGCAGGGTGACCGCGTAGCGCGATGGGGCGTTCATGGCCGCTCTCCTCGCTCGGTTTTCTGGCCAGGGGCGCCCGCCAGGGCTGCGCGGACGCTGGGGTAGAGGGTGAAGACCTCGTCGACGCCGGTGAGCTCCAGGACCCGCACGGTCTGGGGCAGCGGGGCGGCGAGCGCCATCACGACGCCGACGGCGTTCGCGGTCCGGCGGGCGGTGAGCAGGGCGTTGAGGCACACGGAGTAGCAGAAGGTCAGGCCGGCCAGGTCGACGACTAGCCGGTTCGGGCGCTTGTCGAGGGCCACGGTGAGGGCGTCGTCCAGCTGGGGGCGGTCGTCCTGGTCGACCTCGCCGTCGAGGCGGACGATCACCGTGCCCCCTGGTGCCGCCGTGGTGGTGATCCGCAGGCGTGGCGTGGGCACATGCCGGGGGCCGGCGTGCTTGCGGCGGCCGGATCCGGGGGGCGTGGTCATCGCACTCACCGCACCTCGTGGCGGGGAGTCGGCGCGGCGGCGGTGTGGTCGTAGGCCGTGCACGGTGTGGAGTGCCGGATGCCGGCTCTGCGCCCGTGGAGGGCCTCGGTGCCGTCGAGTGTCCAGTCGCGCGGCTGGCCGTGGCGGGGGCGGCGGGGGCAGCGAACGGCGTGGTGCGGGGGAGAGGTTGGCGCTGGTTCACGGATGCTCATCATGGTGATCACCGCTGGGTGTCGCAGGCTGATGAGGGGGACGGCCGTCGGGGTCGGCGAACAGGAGCAGTAGGTCGCCGATCTCGTGGCGGGCTTCGACCGGGTGACGGAAGAACGTACCGCCGGTGACGTGGTAGCGGTTGCGGCGCCCGTGCCGGGTGTGAGTGAGGTAGCCGGCTTTCTCCAGGTCGCCGACGATCGCGCGTACGGCCCGCTCGGTCACCCCGCAGGTGATCGCGAGGTCCCGCAGGCGCACGTCGGCGTCACGCGAGATCAGCAGCAGCACGCGGGCGTGCTGTGTCAGGAACGTCCAGCTCGTCCGTGGTTCCCGTTCGTCGGACATAACACAAGTATGAACCAGAATGCCTGTTTTGCGATGCCTGATTGTCGGGTTTCCTGCTTGTTCCGGCGAGTGGTCGGGTGGTGAAGCCTCCGCTGGGCTGCGGCGTCGCCGGCTCTGCCCGGCGCCACGTCCGGGGAGCCGTCCGCCATCGAGCCTGCTCCACCCGAGCGGCCCCACGCCACTTCCACAAGGCGCCGGCGTTCGATGGGGCCGGCCGCTCATGCCCATCAGCGCCGGGGCACCCGAACGCGTGAGCGTGCCATTCACTGCGCGGACCCCGGCGTGCCGTGCCCGACGCCGGGGGCGGGCTTCGGCCACACTGACCGGCAACCCGGTCACCGGCACCGAGGAGACCCGGCCCGTGAACATCGCAGTACGCATCACGCAACAGGCGGAGGCCGACGCCCTGCTCTCCCGCAGCGCGCTAGCACTGCTGGTGGGAGCACTCCTGGACCGGCAGATTCCCACCGAGTCAGCGTTTGCCGCACCGGCGACCATTGCTTGGCGCCTTGGGTGCGAGGACCTGGATGCGGACCGGATCGCCTGGCACGACCCCGGACACCTGGCCGCCCTCTTCGCGGCCCGGCCTGCCGTGCACGCCTACCCCGAGGTCATGGCCCGGCGGGTCCAGGAGCTGTGCCGCCACCTTGTCGCGCGCCACGGCGGCCGGGCATCCGCCGTGTGGGAAGGGGTGGCCACCGGCCGGGACCTGTACCGGCGGGTCAGTGAGCTGCCCGGCTTCGGCCGCCAGAAGACGCAGATCTTCGTCGCCCTCCTCGCGAAGCAGTACGGCGTTCGTCCCGACGGCTGGCGCGAGGCGGCCGGCGTCTACGGTGAGGACGGTGTCTACCGGTCCGTCGCCGACGTCACCGGCCCCCAGTCGCTGGCGAGGGTGCGCGAGTATCGGCAGGAGGAGGGACGCGCCGCCAAAGAAGCCAGATCCCGACCGGCTGGCCAGCGCCAAAGGCTCTGACCCTGCCCCGGGGGTGGACGCCGCACCGGCCCGGGTGCCACGCCACGCGTGAAGAACACCACGTTCCCCCAAAATAAGGCAATTCATCTTGAATCGCCTCGTACCGTCGAAGGCAAGGAGTATCGACCAACACGACGCAGGGGACACCATGGAGCAGGCCGCACAGATGATGACCTGTACCCGCTGCCTCGCCCTCGTCGACCGCGCCCCGTCTCCTGACGGCACCTGTCGGTGGCCCTGCCATGCCCACCCCCGACCAGGCAGCGACCACGCGCAAGCCCTGCTCGCTTTGGATCCCGCGGACGGTGCCCTACCCCGGTCTGCTCTGCCGGCGTAGGACGCCCTGAGACACCGGCGCTGGCCGAGACAGCGGTCCACCGCGAGGGCGGGCTCACACGTCTGGGTCAGCGCGGCCGGTCGTTGCCCCCAGTACAGCCCGACGCCGGGGGCGGGACGTCCAGCGAGCCCCGTCGCACCGTCGACATGTGGCCGGAATGGGGGATGTGCAGCAAGTAGTGCGGCCCGGACCCCACCGCTCCGACCTCACCGGGTTCACGCAGGGGGCCGTCACCCCGCGACGACCTCCCCCAAGGGCTGGTTGTCATCGGCCCCGGGAGCGCTGGCGGTGTGCAACTTCGCGGCCTCCTCCAGGGCTTGCTCGAAGGCGGTCTTCACCGCCTCCTCGTCCGTCCCCCGGGCCACGACTTCGATGGTGCCGCGCAGGCCGTGGCGCAGCTGCACGGTGCTGACGGCGGCCTGGTCGGTGTACAGGTCGCGCTCGAATTCGAAGCAGGGCTGTTCGAGGAACGGCAGTTGGTAGATCAGCGCGCCGGAGCGCCGGTCGACGCCAGCCACGGCGGAGTGCAACTGCTGGTGCCGGGGCTGGCGTTCCCACAGCACTTCCCGGCCGGACCAGCGGGTGCGCTTGCTCGGCATCGTCGCGGGGCGTTCCGCCAGCCCGGGGTAGCCGTGGGCCTGGAGCTCGTTCCACAGGTTCACCATGGCGTGTGCGTCGTCGGCGTTGGTCATGGCGACCTCGATCCCGCCGAGTACCAGCAGGTACACGAGCGGGGCGCTGGTGCTGCTGCGGGACTTCACCGGGACGAGGGCGGCGGCCTTCTCGGCGTTCTCGCGGTCCAGGGACGGCAGGACGGAGGTGTAGGTGTCGGCGGTCAGCACGTACGTGGCGTGGCCGAGTACCTCCTGCACGACCTTGAGGTCCGCGCCCGCGCCGAGCAGCAGGGTGGCCGCGAGGTGCCGCAGGTCGTGCAGGCGCACTGGCGGCAGGCCGAGCTTCCTGCACAGCAGCTCGAACCGGTCGGTGAGGTAGTCCGGGTTGATCTCGCTGCCGTCCTCGCGGACGAACACCTTGTCGGTCACCGGCCACGGCAGTCCGGCTTCGGCCGCGTCGCGACGGGCCTCGGCCATCCGGTCGCGGTGGTCCCGCATCTCCTGGAGGGTGTGGCTGTCGAGGGCGAGGGTGCGCTCGCTGTCCTGCTTCGGGGTCTTCCCGAGCGGCTTGCCCTTCACCGTGACCACCTGCCAGTCGACGGTGATGACCGCGGTCGCGAGGTTGGCCTTCGGCCACTCGAAGCCGGCGCCCTCGCCCCGGCGCAGCCCGCGGAAGATCGCCAGGTGCCAGAACGCGCGTAGCCAGTCCCCCTCGATGCCGTCGAGGAACTGCCCGGCCTGCTCCGGGGTCCACACCATCACCTTCGACGGCTTCTCGCCGGTGCGCCGCCACGCTTCGACGCGCTCCGGCGTCCACAGCAGCGCCTTCGGCCGCTTGCCGGATGGCAGGTCGACCAGGCTCGCCCAGTTCCGGCTGACCTGGCCCTTCTTGACCGCCGCTGTGAGGGCGGAGCGCAGGGTGGCTCGGATGCGCTGCATGGTCGCCGGGGAGACGATGCGCATCTGGGGGTGCGGCTCGCGCTTGGGTATCTGCGGCGCGGGCACTGGCGGAGGCGGGGCGTTCCTCTTCGGGCGGCCCGGCTTGCGCCCGTACAGGGCCTTCCACTCGGCGTACTCGGCGCGGGCCTTGGCGATCAGCGCCAGCTCGTAGGCGATGACGACGTTGCGGGCCTGGATCGCGTCGAACATGTCGGTGATCGGCTCGGCGGTCAGGTCTTCCAGCTTGATGTGGCCGAGTGCGGGGATCAGGTAGATCCGCAGGTGGCTCTCGTAGGAGCTGGCGGTCGTCGGCTCCAGGGTCTTGCGCTGCTCCAGCCACTTGATCAAGTACTGGGCGACGGTGGTGCGATGGTCGATCACCTCGCCGCGGTCCACCTTGGCGATCGCCTTCTTCAAGGCGGCCAGGGCGGTGTCTTTGTCCTCGTATCCGCCCTTGCGGTCCCGGTTGGGCTTGCCGTCGGGGCCGGGTTTGAGCTTGAGGTAGTACCACCAGGTGCCGTGGGCCTTCTTGCCTTTCAGCTTCGGGCAGCGGGAGCCGAGTTCGCGCATCTTCGGCTTTCCCTGGGCGTCCAGCACCGGCTGCCGGTTCTCGTCGAGGACGGGCTCGCGGCAGGTGCAGCGGCGGTAGACCGACCCGGGACCGTCCTTCTTCGACTCGCGCTCGCTCATCTCTCTCAATCGGCATTCAGGCCCCGCTGGTTGGGGCGGTGGTCACGGCACGCCCACAGTCACCGGTGCCGTGCAGGTCAGGGCACAGGGCGTTGTCGTTGTGGGGAGTTGGCCGTGACCGTACGGCCGGTGGCGCGGTTGGGTCGCGTTGAGGCTGGACGGGGCCAGCCGTGCGACCGCCGACATGGACGGTCGTGGACCACGGCGGACGGAGGAGAGGCCGGCAGGCCGCTGCCGTACGGTGGCGGCCCGGGTCTCGCGCGGCCGCGGGTGGCTGGTCTGCAAGGGGCGGTAGGCGTCGGCAAGACCGCCATTCGCGGCTCGCATGCGCGCTGAGCTGCACGGATGTGGCCTTCGGTGTACCAGCGCGGCCGGTGCGGCACACACCCGGACTGCGTGCACCGACCGTGGACGGCGGGACGGTAGGGCCCGGTCCGGGCCAGGGTGCGGGCATGACGACGAGCCCCGTTCCCGCCCTTCCCGACCCCCAGGTCCAGCCGACGATGACTGTGCCCGAGGCCGGCCGACTCTTCGGCCTCGAGCGCGCCGCCAGCTACAACGCCGCCCGGCGCGGCGACATCCCGACGATCACCGTCGGCCGCCGCGTGCTCGTGCCGACCGCGAAGCTGCGCGTCCTGCTGGGCCTCGACACGGCCGCCTGAGCGTCACCGCCTCGCCCCGATCGTCGTGCCGGCCTGCGGACCCGGCACCCCACCCTGGTAGGAGACCACCGGCATGCCCTGGTTCGCCGTCGGCGACAACACGGACGACCACCCCAAGATCCTCGCGGCAGGCAACGCGGCTGTCGGCCTGTGGGTGCGCTGCGGCGCCTATGCGAGCGCCCACCTGACCGACGGGGTGATCCCCGGAGCGGTCGCGGCGAGGAGCGGCACTGCCACGCAGATCGCCAAGCTGCTCGCCTCCGGACTGTGGCACGAGGCCGGGCACGCGTGCGCACGCTGCCCGCAACCGCGGCGCGGCGATTACGTGATGCACGGCTACCTGGACGCCAACCCGAGTCGCCGCCAGGTCCAGGAGCGGCGTCGGCGCGCGGCCGAGAAGAAGCGCCAGCAGCGCAACCCGCCGCCGGACGGCGACGATTCCGCCGACGACCCGGGACCAAACTGTGCCCCGTCTGGCGAGGACTGCGCAGGCCAGCCGCCTGCGTCCCCGGGGGACGTCCAGCGTCCTCGTGTGCGCCCGGCCCCTCCCCGCCCCTCCCGCAGGGAGGGGGCTGGTGTGGGTGGGGAAGGTGCAGGTGGGTGGGGGCCGGCAGCGCGCCGGCACCCCCTGCCAGACGGCTTCTGGCCGGACGCGGCGGCGCTGGCGTGGGCGGCGGCCGACGGCCACCTGGACCGCCTCGGCGGTCCGGTCGGGCTGGCGGCCGTGACGGCGGCGTTCACGGACTGGCACCGCGGCCGCGCCACTCTCGGCGCGGACTGGCAGGCCATGTGGCGCAAGTGGGTGCGTGAGCAGCGGGAGCAGCCCGGACTCGTGTCGCCTGACCGCCCTGCCGGGCGCGGTCGCCGTGCTGCGGCACGCCGAAGGCTCGCCTCTGCAGCGCAGGTGAGCGTCGCGGACCGGCTCGCCTCGATCGAGACCGCGATCGCGCACGATCAGGAAGCCGAGCCCGCCACTGACCGGCCGTTGACGCTGCTGCCCAGAGTGCCAGCTGCCGGGGCCCGATCTGCAGGCGCGACACCGATGCTGGGGCAGCGGCCGCTGATGGCCGCGCTGCCCGGAGGGCGCGCGGATGCTCCTGACCTGCTGGAGGTGCTGGAGGCGATCGCCGACCACGGCCAGGCCCACGCCGTCGCCCTGTTCGGCTGGCGGGCGGTGGCGGCACTCCTCGTCGACGGCGCTGCGGCAGCCGGAGAGGCGTGAGCATGCTGCCGAGGCAAGGCCTCGCCCGGTGCCGCCGGTGCGGCACGGCCGTGCACTGGACCATCACCGCCGCCGGCGCGCGACTCGCCGTCGACGCGAATCCGTGCGCGATCGGCAACACCGCGGTCTACCGCGACGGTATCGGCACCATCCGCTCGCGCCGCCCGAATGTGGAATTGCCGCTGCTGTCGTACGAGCGGCTTCACCTGCCGCACGCGGCCACATGCCTCGCGCGGGCCCTGGAGAACAACCCTTCGCGTCGTCGTGTGTCTTGACGGTGTGGGGCCGAACCAGCCTGCCAGTCCAGTGGGCTGGCTGAGATCAGATCGACGGAGGAAGGGCGCGTGGCGCAGGAGTACGAGACGGTGCTGGCGGCGCTGCACCGTTGGGGGAACGTCCGGCCGACCGAGGGCGGCTGGCTGGCGCGCTGCCCAGCGCACGACGACCGGCAAGGTTCCCTGCTGGTGCTCGCGGCCGGGGACGGCCGAGTGGAGCTGGACTGTCTGGCCGACGGGTGCGAGACGCAGGACATTGCGGGGGCGCTGCGGCTGGGCCCGGAGTACGTGGTGGTCGCGCCGCCGGCGTTCGAGGACGGCCCGGGCTGGATCTGGCCCGGCTACGTGCCGTCGGCGGGCTTGAGCCTGATCGACGGCGAGGACGGCGTGAGCGCCCTGTCGGTGGCCTTGGACATCGCGGTGCGGGCGGCGACGGCGGCGGCCCTGCCCGACGGGCAACAGCCCCAGGCGGCGCGCACCGTGCTGGTACTCGCATCGCCGCAGACGGCCGAGCGGACGACGGGACTGCTGGAGGCCTGCGGGCCGGGCAGCGAGCGGATTGAGGTGGCCCCCGTGCTGGGTGGCCGCGGTGGGCAGCGAGGGCTGCGCCTGCCCGGCGACGCTGACCAGCTGGAGCGCCTCCTGCGCGAGCACCGCCCCGACCTGGTGGTGCTGGACCTCATGACGATCTGTCCGTACCGGGTACCCGTCGAGAGGGTGGTGCGGGCGCTCGCAGATCTCGCGCAGCGCGTCGGAACGGCGGTCCTGGCGGTCCGAGACGCCTCGAAGCGCGCGGGCTGGTCGTCCTCACGGCGGGCGCAGGAAGCGTCGCGGTCCTCGCACACGGCGGCGGTGCACATGGCTGTCCACGGTGCGGACGGCGCGATGGCGCTGGTGCCGGTGTTCAGCAGCGGGTGGGCGGTCATGGGCGGCTTGCAGTTCCGCCAGACAGGCCGGACCCGGCCCGTGGCGTGGAGCAGCCGCTTCGCGAGCGGGCGGGACGAGGCGATGAGCGTCGCGGACCTGTCGCGGCGGCGCCCGGCGAGTACTAGCGCCTACAGGCTCCTGGCCCGCATGTTGGCGGCCGGCCCGGCGCCGACCCGGGACGTGCTGGCGGCGGCTGCGGCCGTCGGGCTCGCCCCGCGAACGGTGCAGCGGGCACGGCGCCAGCTCGGGGTGGTGGCGTCGAAGACGGCGAGCGGCTGGGTGCTGGCCCTGCCGGACCGGGGCTCCTCGGTCGGAGGAGCCCCGGTCTCAGATCAGTGACTCGGCTGGGGGCCGCGCGGGGTGCTCGGGGTCGGGGAGGGGGCCGAGGTCGGGAGCAGGGTTGTGAGGGCGGTGGGGGACGGGGCGGGGGCCGTGACCGTCGGGGCGGTCACGATCTGCGTGGCCGTGATGGTCACGGTCACGGTCGGGGCGGGCTCGGTGATCGTGGCCGCTGGGGCGGTGACGGTGACCGTGGCAGGTGTCTCGGGCAGGGTGATGGCGGCCGGGCTCGGGGCGTCGGCGGGGCAGGCGGCCGCCGGGGAGAGGGCGGTCTGCGGGGCCATGGTGGGGGCCGCCGGGGCGGTGGCGGGCATCGGGTGCGTCGGGGCGGGACCGGTGGTCACGGCCACCGGGTTGGCCGGGGCGGTGGTCGGGTGGGTGCTGATGACCATGCCGGTGGTGAAGGCGGTGGTGATGGCGAAGGCGACTGCCGCGTGCCGGGCGGTGATTCGGGTGGTCAGGGCCATGGTTGGTCTCCTTGAGGTTGGGCCGGGGGTTCGCGGTCCCCGGCTGGCGGTACCAGCCTCGCAGATAAGTTGACCTAGGTCCACAAAAGAGAGCAAGGTAAATCTCTCGCGGGTTCCCTCGGCGCGACACCCGACCGCAGGTCCGGCACCGTGTCCTGCCGACCGACACGACCAGGAGGAACACGTGACCAGGCCACTGCCCGCGGTGCCCGCGCCGCGTACCAGCAGGCTCGGCCGCCGCCTCTACACGGACCTCGCCTCCTCGGCACCTGCTGTCCGCCGACGCTTCTACGCCACCCTTGACACCGGCGACTGGGCGCAGGTCCTCGCAGCAGCCGACGCCGAGGCCGGCACCCCCTACGCCCTCTGGGCCGACGACCCGGTCGGATTCGTGGAGGACGTCCTCGGCGAATCCCAGTGGAGCCGCCAGCGGGACATCCTCGAAGCGCTGGTCGACAACCGCCGAGTCGCCGTCCCGAGCTGCTTCGGATCCGGCAAGACCCACATCGCCGCCCGCGCCGCCGTCTGGTCCGCCGCCGTGCACCCGCCCGGCACCGCCCTCACGGTCACCACCGCCACCCGGGCCCGCCAGGTCCAGCGCCAGATGTGGCCCCACATCCGCCAGATCGTCGCCCGCGCCGGCCTGCCCGGCGACGTCGGCGTCACCCAGTGGAAGATGCCCGACCGCCACGGCTCGGACACCGTGGTCGCCTACGGGTTCAGCGCCCCGCCGCACGACGAGTCCGCCGTCCAGGGCATCCACGCGCCCCGCCTGATGGTCATTGTGGACGAGGCCGGCGGCATCGGCCGGATCATCGGCGCCGCGATGCGCGGCCTGCTCACCGGCGAGCACACCCGCGCCCTGCTGATCGGCAACCCGGCCACCGACGACGAGGGCAGCTGGTTCGAGCAGACCTGTGCCGACCCCACGGTCCGCGTGCTGCCGATCAGCGTCTACGACACCCCGCTGCTGTCCGGCGAACGCACCCGCCGCTGCCGTGCCTGCCCGCCCCAGGCACCCGCCCACCTGCTCGCCACCCACCTCGTGGACCCCCAGTGGGTGGAAGAGGCCATCCGCGACCACGGCGAGGACGCGCCCTTCGTCCAGGCGAAGGTCCACGCCCGCTTCCCCCGCGGCGGCCAGGCCCGCGCCATCCCCTCCTCCTGGGTCGAGCGCGCCAGCGACAACCCCGAACCGGACGGCCCCGACTACGTCGCCCTCAACGCCCTCGCCCTGGACGGCGAGACCAGCACCTACCGGGTGCGGCGCGGCGCCTGGGTCAGGCTCGGCGTCGACGTCGCCGCCGACGGAGGCGACGAGTTCGCCATCGCCCGCTCCGTCGGCGACCTGGTCGAGCTGCGCCACGCCACCGCCGGCCAGGACAACGCCGACCCCGTCGTCGTCGCCGGAGTCGTACTGCGGGAGATCAAGACCGCCCAGGACCTCGCCGCCGCGCTCGGCAGCACCGCCCCCGTACGCGTCAAGATCGACGGAGTCGGCATCGGCTGGGGCGTCGCCGGCCTGCTGGAAGCCTGGCGGCGCGAAGGCCTCCACCATGCGGAGATCGTCACCGTGCTCGCCAGCGAGAGCACGGGCCGGGACGACGAGGCCGCGACCCTGCGCCCCTCCAACAAGCGGGACGAGATGTGGCTGGCGATGCGATCGCTGCTGTCCCCCCACGGGCAGGGCACGCTACGCCTGCGCATCGACCGCCGCACCCAGGCCCAGATGTCCGCCCCAAAGCTGGAGACCAACTCGGGCGGAAGGACCGTGATCGAGTCCAAGCGATCGATGCGGCGGCGCGGTGTCAGCTCGCCGGACCGTGCGGAGGCGGTCCTGCTGGCCCCGTACGAGCCGCACACCGGTCGGCGCCGCGTCCGGGTGATCGCCTGACCGGTAACAGGGTAAATCAAGGCCCCTGTGCCCGAATTATCTGGCAATCCGTCAGTAATGAGTGATCCAACTATTCCCGTTGACACGGGAGATGAGTCGGGTTTTGATGGCATGTCTTCCGGGGGCGCGGCCGGTCAGATCCTGCGAAGGGGAGCCGCAGATTTGGCATGCTCGCGTTCTGTGGAGCGTGGTGATTCAGCGGAGGGGGGACCATGCCATCACTGGAACGTCTCATCGAGATGGTCGAATTCGGCCTGACGGAATTCCCGGGAACACCGCCGTGCGCCAGGGCGCGCGTCATCACCGCCGTTTGGCCTGTCCATCCCAACGCCAGACCCCAGGTCCGCGGCAGTCTGACGGGCACCCTCGCCGTCGCCGACCTGGACGACTGGGCCCAGGCCGACCCCGGCTTCGAGCGCCTCGTCAGCCGCACCGCGGGCGCCGGCGCCGCAGCGCTGGCCGTCGTCTCCACGACTGGCTACGCGCCCACCGAGCTCGTCAACGCCATGACCAAGCTGCGCGTGCCGCTCCTCACGCTGCCCGCCCGTACCTCCTGGGCCGACCTTGCCGAAGCGGTCACCCGCGAGCGGATGAACAACCTGCACCGGGCCATCGAGTGGCGCGACTGGCTGCTCGGGCAGGCGCGTGTCACCTCCGAGGCCCCGCACGCTGGCCGCATCGTGCGCTGGCTCGCCTCCGAGACCTCCAGCCGAGTCGTCCTGGTCGGCCGCGACGGAGCGCTCGCCGCCGTCGCCCCACAGCGTTCGGCCGACAAGCTCACTGCCGTCGCCGACAAGATCACGCAGATCGCCGCCGGCGCCCTCCAGTCCGCCGCCCTCGAGCACGACGGCCACCAGATCCGACTCGTCGCCGTCGGCAGCTCCCAGCCCCGCGCCGTCCTCGCCGTGGCCCGTGAGGCCCCCTTCGACCCCGGGCTCACCCAGATCATCAACCGAGCGGCCGACCTGATCTCCCTGCACCTCGCCGTCGAGGACGCCGACACCGACGTCCACAACCACCGGGCCACGGCCTCCGCGCTGCGCATCGCGATCCTGCAACTCCTGATGACCGGTGAGGTCTTCAAGGCCCAGCGAACCGCGGCCAGCCTCTACCCGGGGCTCCTCGACCAGGACACCGCCCGCGTCTACCTCCTGGAAACCCGCCCGTCCGAGCGCAATCACCTTGATGCGGAGTGCCGGCGCACCCTCGGGGCCCGCGCCCTCGTGGTGCAGTGCCCGGTCTACGACGAGCACCTGATCATCGTCGCCCCCCGCTCGTGCCCTGCCGAAGGCGAGGACGAAGTGGGCACCACCCTGACCCGCCTGGTCGCCGCCCAGCGCCACCGCTACCTCGGCGTGAGCTCCACCAAGCCCCTGGCCGAGACCGACCAGTCCTACCGCCACGCCCTGCGGGCCCTCGCCAACGCCAGGCTCGACAGCAGCCGGACCGCGCTCTACAACGAGCAGAGGCGGCTGCCCGAACTGCTCAACCGGCTTCACCCTGGCTGGGCCAGCGCCGTTCTGCGGCCGCTCCTTGTCCAGCGGGCGGCGGACCGGGACGTGCTGATCCAGGCCCTCAACCTCACCCTCCAGTCATCGGTGCGCGCAGCCGCCGAGCTCACCGGCGCCCATCGCAACACCGTCGCCAACCGTGTCCGGTCCGCGGCCGGCATCCTCGGAGTCGACCTCGACAGTATTCGCGACCGGGCACTCACCGCCGTTGCGCTGGAGGCCCTCATCGTGGACGAGTGCGCCGGCGAGACGCTCGACGCGGGTCCGGCTGACCTTCGGGAGTACCTGGCCGGTTCCGACGTCCGTGCGTGGAGGGACGAGTTCCTGCACCCGTTGTCGGGGGAGCTGGCGTGCACCCTCAAGGAGTGGGTGCGGGCCAACGGCGATACCGCCCGTACGGCCGAGGCCCTCGGCATCCACACGCAGACCGCCCGTAAGCGGCTGCGCCAGGCGACGAAGCACCTCCAGCGGGATCTGCTCAACCAGTCCGCCGACGCGTACGACGTCGTTCTTGCGATCTCCAGCCGGTACAACCTTCCTCTGCCGCTGCCTAGTTCGTAGGCCTGCACGCCTCGGCGATTCGCTACAGGCGGCGATGGAGCGTGCGCTGTCCGTGTCGATGTGCAACGGTGATAACCCAATTGTGCACTGATGAGATTCCCTTGAACATCGATCACCAACTACGGTCGACCGTGGGGGGAATCCCAAATCCGTAACTTCCGGAATGGAGAGGGAACTTGCTTACTCTTGCCGTGTTGGGGTCAAGCCAGCACGCAAATCAAACCGTGAACCGGCTCTCGGCTGCGCGATACCCAGTTCGTACCTGGGGCATACGGGGTGCCAACACCAGTGAGGCTAGCTGGACCGCGCACCCCACCCCGCGCGAGGCCGTCGAAGGGGCAGGAATGCTCCTCACCTTCATCGAGGAACTCGACGAGCTCCACGAAGTGCTCACCCACCCGGTCGCCGGCGCACTCGAAGCCCTCGACTCCGGGGCGTGGTGGCTCAACCTCGCACCCACGCCCGCCGGTACTGATCGTGAACTGCGCGACCTGGCACGGGCGAACAGCGTCACCTACCAGCACACGCCGATCTACGGGGCGAACGGCAGCCTGCTCGTCATCGGCCCCTCGATCGAAGACCGCTGCAGCCGCGCCGTCTGCGACACGATCCTGGGCGCGATCGGCCCGGTGATCCCGAACGGCACCGAGGCCGCACACGTAGCCGCCACCGCCCTGCCCCGCACCGCCGCAGCCGAACCGGTACTCACCGCCCTCGGCAGCCAACTGTGGGACGTCGAGGCATCCATGCTGGAAGACAACGGGCTTACAGCCCTCCGGCATTGACGGCACCGCTCCTTCGAGCCAACTCGAAGCCGCGTGCCACGAACGAGCCGGGACCCCACGCTACGGGCCCGGGCAGAACAGGACGCCGAACAACCGCTGCTTGCCAGCCGGCCCCACCCTCAGGGCGCCCGGTGGCGAGGGGAGTGCAGCATGACCACCGACAGCACCAAGACCGACGACACCACCAGCAGCCCCATCCACGAGTGGGTGATCGCCGCGTACGTCCCCGTAGACACGCAGGGCGCCGCCTACGCCCGCCGCCGCGGTGTCTACCGGGTGCCTGCCACGACCAAGATCCGGTCGGCAGATGTGATGTGCATCCGCTGCCGCAGGCCCTACGACGAGGTCTACGAACAGTTGTGCGCCGGCTCCGACCCGATGCTGCACGGAGGGCCGCTCGGCACTCGCAAGCGCCGTCCGGCGCCCGAGTACCGTCACCAGGTCGCCGCAGCGGAGAACTTCCGCAAGCCGGACCCCGGGGGTGCGGGCAACCGGATGCGGGATCAGCCGCCGGGACGCTAGTGTCCTGAGTCCTTGATCCGTCGTTGGTCAGTGCATGGGACGTCCTGGGCCGAGGCTGGCCGAGCTGGTGTTGTCGGATCACGAGCGGCAG
>NZ_JBIAXC010000037.1:0-104120 GCF_042896295.1 Kitasatospora sp. NPDC001309
TGGGGCCCCCCCCCCCCGGGCCCCCGGGGGGCCCCCCCGCCCCCGCCCCCCCCCCGGGCCCGCCCCCGCCCCGCCGGGGGCCCCCGACCGGGCCCGTGCCGTGGGATCAGCGGAAGTAGTGGCCCTGGTCGAGGTCCGCGAGCAGCCCGGGGCCGGTGGGGTGCCAGTCGAGGAGGTGCTGGGTGAGGGTGCTGGAGGCGGGCTGGTCGACGGCGAGGATGCCGCCGAGGAAGCCGAAGTCCTCGGCCGGGGCGGCGGCCGTCGGGAGGGAGAGGTGGCGGCCGATCACCGCGGCGATGTCGCGGGTCGGTACGCCCTCGTCGCCGACGGCGTGCAGCATCGAGCCCGACGGGGCCTGCTCGGCGGTCAGGCGGAACAGGCGGGCGGCGTCGCGCACGTGCACGGCCGGCCAGCGCTGGGAGCCGTCGCCGACGTAGCCGGAGACGCCCTTGGCGCGGGCGGTGGTGACCAGCTGGGCGATGAAGCCGTGGTCGCCGTCGCCGTGGACGGTGCGGGGCAGTCGGACGACGGACGGGCGCACGCCGCGCTCCGCCAGGGCGAGGACGGCCGCGGCGTTCTCCTCGCGGCCCGCCCCGAGGGAGCCGGGGGCGCTGCGGTCGTGCTCGGTGGCCGTCCGCCCGGGTGTCGCCGGCGTCCCGTGGGCGACGACCAGGGGCTTGCCGGAGCCTTCGAGGGCCTCGCCGAGGGCCTCGGCCGCGCGGGCGTCGGTGCGGATCGAGGCGTCGAAGGCGGTGAAGTCGTGGACGAAGGCGAGGTGGATGACGGCGTCGGCGGCGGAGGCCCCGGCCCGTAGGGCGTCCAGGTCGCCGAGGTCGCCGCGCAGGACCTCGGCCCCGGAGGTGGCGACCTTGGCGGCCGAGGCGTCGGACCGGGCGAGCCCGGTGACCCGGTGGCCGGCCTTGATGAGTTCGGGGACGACGGCGGAGCCGATCCAGCCGGACGCGCCCGTGACGAAGACGTGCATGACAGAACCTCCGAACGAGTGATGTCAGTGACTGTCGTCAGGCTAGCAGTGATGTCAGGGACTGTCATCGCGTACGATCACCGCATGGGCAGATGGGAGCCGAACGGGCGCGGACGGCTGGCGGAAGCGGCACTGGCGCTCTTCGCCGAGCAGGGGTTCGAGCGGACCACGGCGGCGGAGATCGCCGTGCGGGCCGGGCTGACCGAGCGGACCTTCTACCGGCACTTCGCCGACAAGCGCGAAGTCCTCTTCCACGGCACCGAGTTGATGCGGGAGCTGCTGGTACGGGCGGTTGCGGAGGCACCCGCCGACGCGGCCCCGATGGAGGCGGTGGGCGCGGCCCTCGAAGCCGTGGGCGCCGTCCTGCAGGAGAACCCCGAACGGGTCCGGCGGCGCGACGCCGTCGTGTCGGCCAGCCCGGAGCTACGGGAACGCGAGCTGGTCAAGCTCGACGCGATGGCGGCGGCGACCGCCGAGGCGCTGCGCGGCCGCGGCGTCCCCGCGCCGACCGCCGGCCTGGCGGCCGAGACGGGCATGGCCGTGTTCAAGGTCGCCGTCGCGCGCTGGATCGCCGAGCCGGCCGACCCGGTCGGCCCGGACGGTTCGGACCTGCCGGCGCTCATCCGCGCGTCCGTGCAGGACCTGCGGCAGGTCCTCGCGGCCGGCGCGCCTGCCTGAGGCGTGCGGGGATAGGGGCGTGCGGGGAAGGGTCGTACGGGGAAGACCGGGACCCCGTACCGCACCTCGAGGAGATTCGAGGAGAGCCGCTGCGGATCAGGCGGTGCCCGGGCGCACGGCGGTAGCGGGTCGGGGTGCGGGTTCTGTGGTCCAGGCCCGGACCAGGATTTCGGCGTGGTCCGCGAGCAGGGCGGGTGGCAGCGGGCCGCCGGTCTCCAGGATGACGGCGAGGACGGGCCCGGTGAGCTGGGCCGCGGCCAGTGGCGCGGGGGGCATGTGGGCGGCGTGCGGGCTCACGCGGGCGAGTACGGCCTGGGCTGCGGTGCCGAGGAGGTCGGCGGTGCGGACGAGGTCGCGTACGGCGCTGTCGTGCTGCGCTTCGCCCAGCAGGGCCCGGTAGGCGAGACCTGCGGGTGAGGTGGTGAGGAAGCACGTCAGCGCTTCGAGGAATGCGGTGAGGTCGTCCGTGGGGCGGGCTCGGGGTTCCGTGGCCAGTTCGTGGGCGGCGTCACTGGTGCTTGCCTCGAGCAGGATCTCGGCCTTCGTGGACCACCACCGGTAGACCGTCTGGCGCCCCACCCCGGCCCGCTCGGCGATGCCCTTCATGGTCATCGCCGCGTATCCCTGCTCGACGAGCAGGTCGTCGACGGCGTGGAGAACGGCGACCCGCGCCGCCTCACTGCGGGGGCGCCCGGGTGAAGCGTGCTCTGGGGGGGTGCTCTGCATGGGGCCAGCTTAACAAGACACCGTGCCTCGAAATGGTGCTAGCCTCTTTCGAGACACAGTGACCCGTAATTGGGTGGCGGCTACGCCGTGCCCAACGGCCCTCACGGCAGAGGAAGCCCTCATGAACACCACACGCCACCGCACCGGCCCGGCCCGGACCCTCGACCCGGCCGCACCCGCCGAGACCCGCCCCGCCGCCACGCCGGGAGACCGCACGTGAACACCCTGGCGCCCGGGATCCGCGACGGAATGACCCCACGGCAGGTGACGTTCGCCTTCCGCGGCCTCCTCGCGGTGCGGCTGCTCGGCGCACTCGCCAACGGCATCATGCTGCCGTTCATCGTCCTGTGGGCCCACCGCGTCGGCGGACTCGGCGGAGCAGCGGCCGGAGCCCTCTTCCTCGTCCAGGCCGCCGGCGAGTTCACCGGAGGCCTGGCCGGGGGCGTCCTGGCCGACCGGATCGGGCACCGCCGCATGATGCTGCTCTCCACGACGGGAATGGCCCTGGGCTACGGCAGCCTCTTCCTGGTCCACCACGCCGTCCTCGCCCTCGTGCTATTCCTGGCGGCAGGGCTCTTCGAGTCGGCGTTCCACCCCACGATCGCCGCCCTCATCGGTGACCTCCACACGGATGAGGACCTTCACCAGGCCTACGGACTGACCCGCGTGGTGGCCAGCATCGGCGGTGTGGTCGGACCGGTCCTGGGCGCGGTCGCCGTCGCCTTCTCGCTGTCGAGCGTGTTCGCCGTAGCGGGCGTACTGCTCGTCGCCGCCGCGATCGCCGTGTTCATCACCGTCCCCGCCGACCGCGTCACAGGTCCCGAGACCGCACAAGAGGCAACCGGCGGCGAGGCCGAGAACGTGCACAGCCCGTTCACCCACATCCTGCGCGACCGCAGACTGGCCCTGCTGATCCTCGGCGGCAGCCTGCTGACCGTCACCTTCACCTGGTGGGAAGCGGACGGCCTGGTCCTCCTGAACCGCGTGGACTCCATAAGCCCCACGGCCTACGCCATCCTGTTCGCCGTCGACGCCCTCGCGATCATCCTGTTCCAGATGCGCGTCAGCCGCTGGGCCCGCCGCCGCGACACCGCCCGGCTCCTCTTCCTGGGCGCCGCCCTCCAAGGAGCCGGCCTCGCCGGGTTCGCCGCCGCCGGCCTCGGCTACCCCGCCCTCGTCGCCGCGGCCCTCGTCACCTCCTTCGGCATTATGATCTACGGCCCCACCACCTCGGCGTTCGTCAGCCGCCACGCCCCGGCGGGCAGCAGCGCCACCTACCAGGCCGCCCTGTCCACCTCGCAGGACATCGGCTCGGCGATCGGCCCGATGTCCGGGCTGGCCCTCGGCCGCATCGGACCGCCCGCCCTGGTCTGGCTCACCGCACTCCCCCTGGGCCTGCTGGCCGCTCTCGCGACCGCCCGCGCCACCCGGGTTCCACAACAGCGGGGCGCCGGGACCGTGCCGGCGCAGAGGACAGAGCCGTAGCAGCCTCACGGTGCCCATCCGTCGGCGAGAAGGCGGAGACCGTCGAGCGCGCCCGGCGCGCCGTCGGGGTGGGGCGGGCCGAGCCGTGCCGACCCGTGTGGGGCCCGGTCCGGCCGTCAGGGCCGGGCCGGGTCGTTGGGGTGGGACTCCAGGGCGGTCACCGTGAGGGTCATCCACGGCCGCAGCGGGAGGCTGCCGAGCACCTCCTCGCGCAGCTCGTCCTCGTCGGCGGCCCACCAGACGCCGATGCTGCGCAGCTCGCCGACCGGGCGCCACAGCCGCGCCAGGCGCCCGGCGGCGGCCAGCTCGCGGGCGCGGACGGCCTCGGCGGCGCGCCGGCGGTCGACCTCCGCCGCGGGCGTGCCCTCGGGCACGGTGGTGGTGATCTCGACCAGGAACTCGCGCAGGGGCGCGGCGGCCTCCCGGGGCAGGAGGGAGACCTGGTAGTGGGCGATCGCCCAGCCGTCGGCGGTCCGTTGCAGCAGGACGCCGAGGAAGACGCTCAGCGTCGGGCGGTCGGTGAACGAGAAGTCCACGGCCAGGTATCCGAGGACGAGGTCCCGGGCCGGGCGGTCGATCGTCAGGATCTCGTACTCGGCGGTCATGCCGGCGGGTTGGGCGGCGTAGTAGGCGGCCACCCCGGGCCGCCCGACACTGTAGGGGTGCAGGCCCTGGAAGACCGCGTCCTCGGTGAAGAGGGCGGCGACGCGTTCGGGCTCGTGCCGGTCGACCGCGTCCTTCCAGCGGTCGAGCACCTCGCGCAGGACGGTCTCGTCGGCCGGGTCCTCGTCCATGGTCCGGGTCTCCTCTCGGGAGCGGCGGTGCCGCTGCGGTGGCCGGCGCTCGCGCCGCCGCCCAGGTGCAGGATCCCCCGGACCGGGCGCCGGCCGCTCGTCGGCGGCCCGTCGGCCGCCCGTCGACACCCTCTAAGCCTTGACCGGTGCGGCCGACCTGGCGGCCTGCTCGACCTTCGCGACGTAGGCCGCACGGGCTTCCTCGTCGACCTGCTGCTCGTGTTCGGGGCGCATCCCGGTCCGGCCGTCGAGGCCCTCGCGCAGGATGTCGGCGTGCCCGGCATGCCGGTTGGACTCGCCGAGGACATGGACCATGACGGCGAACAGGTTCGTGTCGGCATGAGGCCCCGGCCACCACGGCACGTGGCCGGGGGCGTCGAGGGGAAGCCCGTTGATCGTCGCGTCCGAGTGCGCCCAGGTGCGCCGGTAGAACCCGATGACCTGATCGCGGGTCTCGTCCTCGGTCGCCCACAGATCGCCGCCGTCGGAGTCCTGCCACCGGGGCAGCGGCTCCGGGGACGGGCGGTCGAAGACCTCGCCGAAGTACCTGGCCTCGACGGTGGCCACGTGTTTGACCAGGCCGAGGAGGTTGGTCCCGGTCGCCGTCAACGGTCGGCGGGCGTTGTACTCGGACAATCCGTCGAGCTTCCAGAGCAGTGCCTCGCGGTCCCGCCGCAGTCTCGCGTGCAGGTTGTCCTTCGCGAAATCATCGATCATGCGCCATGAGCCTGCCATGGGCCGCTCGTGGCCTCAAGGTTCCGTACGTGGTCCAACGACCCGCTTTGGCGGCGGAGGGCGGGTGCCGGTGGACTTCATGGACAGGTGTCCAGATAATATGGACACCTGTCCATGAACTCGGGAGCTGACGATGCGTACGACGGCGGAACTGCTGGTCGGCCTGGTGGCCGTGCTGCACGGGTACATCCTGGTGCTGGAGATGTTCCTGTGGGAGCGGCGGCCCGGCCGAGAGCTGTCCGGGTTCGACCCGGAGCTCGCCCGGGCGACGGCGCCGCTGGCTGCCAACCAGGGCCTCTACAACGGCTTCCTGGCCGCCGGGCTGGTCTGGGGGCTGCTCGCCGGCGGTACCACGGGCCACCAGGTGCAGGTGTTCTTCCTGTCCTGCGTGGTGGTGGCCGGGCTGTACGGCGGCGCCACCGCGAACCGGCGGATCCTGCTCGCCCAGGCCCTGCCCGGAGCGGTTGCCCTCGGCGCCGTCCTGGTGGCCGGATGAGCGCCGCCCCGGACCCGTGGGACGCCCTGAACCCCAGGGGGGCCGTGGACCCGAGGGGCGCCGTGGACCCCAGGGCCGAGCGGACCCGGGCCGCCCTGCGGCGGGCGCTGCTGGCGGAGTGCGCCGAGCGGCCGCTCGCGGAGGTCAGCGTCGCCGCCCTGGTGCGCCGGGCCGGGGTGGGGCGGGCCACCTTCTACGTGCACTACGCCGATCTGGAGGCGCTGGCGGTGGACGCCTGCGCCGACCTGGTCCGGGTGGCGGTGGACGCGCTGCACGCCTGGCGCGGCGTGCCCGACCCGGACGTCCCGCCGCCCGCCCTCACCGGGTTCTTCACCGAGCTGGTGCCGCACGCCGGGCTCCACCGCGCCCTACTGGCGCCGGGCGGCGGCGGGCCGCTCGGCCTGGTGCTCAACCGCGAGCTGCGTGAACGCAGCCGCACCGAGCGGGCGTTGGCCGGAGCGCCGGAACCGGACCTGGTGGCGGCCGCGGTCGCCGGCACGTTCACCGGGGTGCTCGCCGACTGGCTGCACGGCCGGATCGCGGCGGAGCCGGAGCGGGTCGCCGAGCGGGTCTGGCGCCTGCTGATCTCCCTGCACCGCACGCCGGGGCTCTGACCGGCACGACGGCGGGGCGTCAGGCCACCGGGACGGGTACGGGTGCCCGTCCGGTCTCGGCGATCAGGGCGCGGAGGGCGGCGGCGACCGGGGCGGGGCGTTCCTGCATGGCGACGTGGCCGGTGTCGGGGAGGGTGAGCAGGCGGGCGTCGCGGAAGGCGGCGTAGGCGCGCGGGGCGAGCCGGAACGGGACGAGGCGGTCCTCCCGGCCGTAGACCAGCAGCGTGGGGGCGGTGATCCGGCCCGCCTGGCGCCAGGGGGAGGCGGCGCCCCGGTGCAGGGAGGTGCGGACCACGGCGCGCATGCCCGCGGGCAGCATCCCTCCCGCGTACGGGAGTTCGCTGCGGCGCAGCCGTTCGCGGGCCTCCGCCGCGCGCACCTCGGGGCGGACCCGGGCGGGGTCCGCGTAGATCAGCCGGTAGAGGTCGTCCAGTTGGCGGTCCGGGCTCCGCTCGGCGAGCAGCCGGGCGTACAGGCGCGGGGCGCCGGGGAGGGCGAGCAGCGCCGCGCGCAAGGCCTGGGGGGAGGGGAGGGCGGGCAGCACGGGGGCGAGCAGGGTCAGGGAGGCGACCAACTCGGGCCGATGGGCGGCGATGTGCATGGCCGTCAGGCCGCCGAGGGAGTTGCCGACCAGATGGACCCGGCGGTGCCCGGCGCGGTCCAGGTGGGCGGCGACGGCCGCGGACTGGCCCTCGACCGTGACGAGGCCGCCGGGCGGGGGCGCCGACCGGCCGTAGCCGGGGAGGTCCAGGGCCAGGCAGTGCACCGCGCCGCGCAACTGGCCGATCAGGGCCGCCCAGTTGTCGGTCCAGCCGCCCAGGCCGTGCAGGAAGACGGCGGTGTCGGCGGCGGGTGCGGTGCCGGGGGTGTAGGCGGCGGCGAGCGGCTGGTGCACGGGGGCTGGTTCCTTCGGGAGCGGAGCTGCGGTGGAGTGGCGGTGGCGTCGCGCGGCTCACCGCCGCAGGGCTCCGGTGGTCTCCGCGATGGCGAGGCGGTAGTGCCCGATCAGCCGGTCGCCGATCGACGCCCAGTCGCGCTCGGCCACGGCGGCGCGGCCCGCCCGGCCGAGTTCGGCCCGCAGGCCGGCGTCCCGGGCGAGCCGGTCGACGGCCGTCCGGAACTCCTCGCCCGCGCCGGGCGGCACCAGGAAGCCGGTGCGCCCGGGGCGGACCAGGTCCAGCGGCCCGCCGGCCGCCGGGGCGACCACCGGCAGGCCGCTGGCCATCGCCTCCTGGACGGTCTGGCCGAAGGTCTCGTACGGTCCGGTGTGCGCGAAGACGTCGAACGAGGCGTACAGCCGGGCGAGTTCGTGCCCGGTGCGGCGGCCCAGGAACTCCGCGTCCGGCAGTGCGGCCTCCAGCGGGGCGCGGCACGGGCCGTCGCCGACCACCACCAGCCGCACGCCCGGCAGCCGGGAGGCCTGCACCAGCCGGTCGACCTGCTTCTCGGCCGCCAGCCGTCCGACGTAGCCGACCAGCACCTCGCCGCGCGGGGCGAGCCGGCGGCGCAGCGCCTCGTCGCGGTGGCGCGGGTGGAAGCGCTCCCGGTCGACCCCGCGCGGCCACAGGTGGAGCCGGGGGACGCCGTGGGCGGCCAGCGCGTCCAGCGACGCCCGGGAGGGCGCCAGCGTCCGGGCGGCCGCGCCGTGGACCCGCCGCAGGATCCGCCAGGCCGTCCGGGCACCGGCCTCGCCCGCGAACGGGAGGTAGGTCCGGGCGTAGGCCGCCATGTCCGTCTGGAACACCGCCACGGCCGGGACGCCGGCCCGCCGGGCGGCCGCGGCGCCGGCCGCGCCGAGGGCGAACGGCCCGGCCAGGTGGACGACCTGGGGGCGGTGCCGCTCGATCGCGGCCGCCAACTGCCCGCCGGGCAGGGCGATCCGCACCTCCGGGTAGCCGGGCAGCGGGACGGACGGGACCCTGAGCACCTGGTAGCCGTCCACCCGCTCGGGGCCGCGCCGGGTGCGGGTCGCCGGGGTGACCACCAGGACGCGGTGGCCACGGGCGCTCAGGTGCTCGGCGGTCCGTAGCACGCTGTGGGCGACGCCGTTGAGCTGCGGCGGGAAGGACTCGGTGACGATCAGGACCCGCAGCGGTCCGCCGTCCGGCCCGGGGGTGGGGGGTGCGGCGGTGCCGAGCGTCACCGGCCCCGACAGGAGGCGGCTCACCGGGCGGCCCCGCTCTCGATGCGGGCGGCCCCACTCTCGACCCGGGCACGACCGTCCTCGGCCCTGGCCCCGGGTACGGCCGCACTCGGCGGCGCGTCGACGCAGCGGCCCACCGCCCGGAGGTCCCGCAGGATCTCCCGGAACGAGTCGACCAGCCCCGCCTCGGCGTACGGCAGGCCGACCTCCGCGCAGTAGGCGCGCACGATCCGCGAGGCCGGGCGCAGCGCCGGGACGGGCATGGCCGGGAAGAGGTGGTGCTCGATCTGGTAGCCGAGACCGCCGAACAGGAAGTGGGTGAACCGCCCGGCGCGCAGGTTGCGGGAGGGCAGCACCTGGCGCCGGAGGTAGTCGGCGGGCTGCTCGTCCGGTCCGGTCATCGGCATGCCCTTGTGGTTGGGCGCGAAGATGCAGCCCAGGTAGACGCCGAGCACGGCGCCGCACAGCACGGCGAAGGCGAGCGCCTGGAGCGGGGTGAGGACGGCCAGCAGCAGGCCCGCCGCGAGGGCGTAGTGCAGGGCGGCGAGGGTCCGTTCCAGCACCGGGTGGCGCAGCCGGCCCCGGGTCAGGGTCACGGCGGTGGCGACGACCAGGCCGAGAGCCTGGAGCGAGAGCAGCGGGAAGAACAGCTCCGCCTGGTACTTGGCGACCGTCCTCCTCAACCCCTCGGTACGGGCCGCCTGTTCGGCGGTGCGGACGAAGAGCATGGCGTTGGCGGCCGGATCGCGCCCTTCCCGGTTCGGGTGGGCGTGGTGGCGGTTGTGGTCGCTGACCCACCAGCCGTAGCTCATCCCGACCACCAGGTTGCCGAGCAGGATGCCCGCGAGGTCGGTGCTCCGGCGCCCGGAGAACACCGCGTGGTGCGCGACGTCGTGGCCGAGCAGCGCCAACTGGCCCAGCACGAGGGCGAGTACGGGCGCCAGCGCGAGCTGCCACCAGCTCGCGCCGACGACGGCGAAACCGGCCAGCAGCAGGACGAGGGCGCCCAGCAGGGCGGCGGCCCGGCAGCCGTAGTACAGCGGGCGCTTGCGGAGCAGCCCGGCCTCGCCGACGCGTCGGCGCAGCTCGGCGAAGTCCCCGTGCCGGGTGGTTCCGGCGGTCGGGGTGTCCTGAAGGGTCATGCCACCATCCCGGTCTCGGGTCGCTCCGGCCGGTCGTGGCCGCAAAGCCACCCGTCCCGGGGCCACACGCGGTGGCCCCGGGACGGGCGGCGGCCTCACCCTTCCGCACCCGACCGGCCGGTGTCCCCGGCGGACCCGTGTCGCGGTCGGAATGGGCTCGAACGGGCGGGAGGCGGCGGGGGTTGTTCGGGCTGGCATCCGGCTGTCGAGCAGCTTTACGACGTTCCGGGCGGTCCCCCCGGTGAATGCGCTCCCCCTGCCCTCGGGCCGGGGCCGCCGGTCCGGTGCTCTAGCCTTTGGCCAATGACCGGGACGACCCATGTACACGCTGCCGACGTGCCCGACGTGCCCGACGTGCCCGACGAGGCCTGGAGCAGGTTGACCGCGGCCACCGACCTCGATCGGGACGTGGCCCGTTCCTGGCTCTCCGGGCTCGGTTTCAACCGCTCGGCGCCCGTCGACGTGCTCCTGAGCCTCCTGGACGCCGAGGAAGCCGGCTTCCTCTGGCGGGAGGACCTGCCGCCCGAGGTCGTGGACGCCGCGGTCGTCCACGGGGCCAGGCGCGTGCGCGTCATCGCCGCGGAATCCGGTCGCCTCTCCGCCGCACAGTGGGACCGGCTCGTCGCCGCCACGCCGGGTGCCGGGCTACGAGGGCTCTTCAAGGAGCTCGCGGGCGAGCAACTGGCCGCCCGGCGGCTCTCCCGCGGTGGCCGCGGCGTCGGCCGCGCCCCGCACCCCGACGCCACGCCGCCCGGGACGCCGGAGGAGATCGCGGCGATGGCCGCCGACGTCCCCGACATCGACCCGGAGGGCCAAACGACGGCGCTGTGGTGGATCGGCGCCCTGCACGGGGACGCCGACGCCATGCGTCAGCTCGCGGCCTCGCCGAACCTGCTGATCCGCCGCAGCGTCGCCAGGGCGCCGCGCCTGCCCGCGGACGTGGTGGCCGGGCTCGCCCGCGACCGGGACCGGGTCGTGCGGCTCTTCCTCGCCGAGTCGTGCGACGACGCTCCAGCGGAGCTGCTGCTGGACGTGGCCGCCTGGTGGGACGGGAGCCTGTCCTTCCCCGGCCGACCGCACAACCACCCCAACTTCCCCCGCGCGGGCCTGCTGCGCTACGCGACGGACCCGAACCCGCGCCTGCGGGCCCTCGCTCTCGACGACCCGGCCTCGACCGGCGCCCTCGTCGAGCAGCTCGGCCGCGACCCCGATCCGCTCGTCCGCGCGGCTGCCGCCCAGGACCGGCGCCTCTCGCCGGAATCGCTCCGGCGGCTCGTCACCGACACCGACCGAGGCGTGCGCCGGCGGGTCCGGCTCAACCCCGCCCTACCGCCGGATCTGCTGGTGACGCTGCTGCTCGAAGCCGACAGCGCCGAGCACGCCGTCCGCAACCCCGCCATCCCCGTCCCCGTTCTGCGCCGCATGGCCGCGCTCGGGAGGCTCTGGGCCGCGACCGGAACCTCCTGAGCACCGGAGCGGCCGGGGCCCGCCGACGCCGAGGCCCCCGGGTGGTTCCCCGGGGGCCTCAGCGTCAAGGGTTCAGTGGATCAGGTGGAGCGAGAACTCGTCGTCGGTGGGGACCGACGGGGTCTTGACGTGGGTCACGCCCGTCGCCGTGTCGAAGAACCAGCCGGAGGCAGCGGTGTCGAGGGCGGCGGCCGAGTGGAGTTCGGGGAGCCGGCCGCCCTGGGTGACGACCAGGCGCGGGGCGGACTGGCCGTGCACGGTGAAGCGGTACGAGCGGGCGTCCGGCTTGCCGGTGTAGCTGCCCTCGCTGGCGCCGACCTCGACGGTGGTGACGGGCCCGTGGGCGTGGACCTCGACCTGCTGGGTGGCGGAGGAGCCGGCGTTGTACTGGCGGGTGACGCCGTCGTCCTCGTA
Organism: Kitasatospora sp. NPDC001309; assembly: GCF_042896295.1. NCBI lineage: Bacteria > Bacillati > Actinomycetota > Actinomycetes > Kitasatosporales > Streptomycetaceae > Kitasatospora > Kitasatospora sp. NPDC001309. The sequence goes on from NZ_JBIAXC010000037.1 coordinate 11,680, forward strand.
CAGGGTGTACGAGGAGTCGCCCTTCGGGTAGAGGTCGTAGTCGAGTTCGCCCTTGTCGCGGTTCTGCCAGGACAGCGTGCCCTGCGGCCACATCGGGACGATGGCGCCGCCCTTGACGAACACCGGCAGGGTGTCCAGCGGGGCGGAGTAGTCGTCGATGGTGGTGGGGCCCTGGTAGGTGCGCCCGGTCCAGTAGTCGGTCCAGGTGCCCTCGGGCAGGTAGATGCCGTTGCGCACCGAGGTGTCGGAGTAGACCGGGGCGACCAGGAAGTCCGGCCCGGCGAGGAACTCGTACGTGGCGTTCGGGCCGAGCGCGGCCTTGTCGTGCGGGTACTCCAGGGCGAGCGGGCGGACGGCGCCGATGCCGGTGCGGGTGGCCTCGGCGGACAGGGTGTACATGTACGGCAGCAGGCGTTCCTTGAGCTGGAGGTACTTGCGGTTGATCGAGGTGTAGGGCTCGCCGTCCAGCCAGGGCTGCTGGTCGCGCTGCTCCTTGCCGGTCATGTCCTTGGCCCAGCCGTCCATGGTCATGATGGTCGGCAGGAAGGCCTTCCACTGGAGGTCGCGGGTGTACATCTTGGGGTCGCGGCGGAAGATCGAGCCGACGTCCCCGGTGTCGTAGGCGATGCCGGACATGGTGGCGCCCGCGTAGGTGGGGATCTGCCAGCGGATGTAGTCCCAGGACAGGCTCTGGTCGCCGCTCCACAGCACGCCGCAGCGCTGGGCGCCGGCCCAGGAGACCGGCAGCCAGACGAAGCCGCGGGCGTCGCTGTTGTCCTCGATGCCGGCCTTGGCCTGGTCGCAGGCGTTCAGCGCGAAGTCGTAGCCGTTGCCGACCCAGGCGACGTCGAGCTTGCGGACCCGGACCCCGGCCTTGACCTCCTCGGCCTGGTTGGGCAGGCCGTTCTGGGTCCACAGGCCGAGCTGGGCGTGGTCCTTGCGCAGGCCGTCGCCGGTCTGCGGGAGGTTCTCGTAGCCGCAGCCGTAGCCGTCGTTGACCAGCATCCAGCCGAGCGGCATCTGGTTCTGCACGTAGCCGTCGGCGACCTTGAGGGCGTCGGTGGTGTGTCGCTCGCCGCGGTTGGCGTTGTGCAGGTAGCAGTCGGAGTCGCCGGGTTCCAGGCCGTAGACCGGCGGCATGAAGGGCTTGCCGACCAGCGAGGTGTACTGGCCGATGACGGACTTGACGTCCCCGGTGAAGTAGTAGGCGTCCAGGCGCCGTTCCTGCTGGCCGGTGCGCACCGGCGAGCCGAAGTCGTAGATGCCGGGGGCGAAGGTGTTGCGGAAGACGCCGTAGCCGCCGCTGGAGACGTAGAAGGGCTGGGAGTTGTTGTAGCCGCCCTCGTTCCAGTTGGTGCTGTTGGCGACGTGGACCACCTGGTCGCGGTGCGAGAAGCTGCCGTTCTGCTCGCCGCCGCCGAAGAACTGCTCGTCGGTGCCGCGGGTCAGGCTCTGCCGCAGGCCGCTGGTGGACCAGCGCATCGGGGCGTTCTCCTGCCAGATCGCGGTGCGGTTGTCGGCCTGGTAGAGGCCGAACCGCAGCGGGTGCTTGTAGACCCGCAGTACGACGTGGCCGGAGCGGATGCCGTAGTAGTCGCCGGCATCGAACGAGGAGGTGCGGGGCTGGAGTTCGGGCTGCTTGCGGATGATGGTGCTGCCCGCCGGGTCGGTGATGGTGCCGTCCGGCGCGGCGCGCAGCCGCAGTTGGTCGTCGGCGAGGAAGTCGACCTTGGCCTTGAGGGTGCCGGCGGCGATGTCGTAGCTGCCCTTGCCGCCGCTGAACGAGGTGAGGTCGCCGGCGTCGGCGGTCTGCGGCAGGTAGGCGCGGCCGGTGAAGGAGCCGCCGTGCACGTCGTACGGGACGACCAGGACGTGGTAGGTGCCGGAGGCCTTGGGGATCACCGTCGCCTCCGGGTCGGCGGTGCCCGCGCTCTCGGCGACCTCCTTGCCGTTGGCGTCGTAGATGTACAGGTCGAAGTCGTCGGTGGGGTTCTGCCACTGGACGGAGATCGGGACGCCGCCCTCGGGGTTGTCGTCCCAGTAGCCGTTCGGGACGTTCACCGTCAGGTCGAAGCGGGCGCAGACCGCGCCGTCCGGGTCCTGGGCGACGGCGGGGCAGGAGGTGGCGCCGCCGAGGGTGCCCTTGGCGTAGGTGGGGCTCTGCCAGGTGACGTTCTGGTGGCTGCCGTCCAGGACGGCGGCGGGCGGGCCGGCGGCGTGGGCCGGCACGACGGGGCCGGTGACGGCGGCGAGGCTGGTCAGGGCTGCCGCGAGGGCGGCCCGGCGGAGCTGGGGTCGGAGCAGGCGCACGGGGGTTCTCCTGTCGACTCGGGGGCTCGGGGGCGGGGCTCGGGGGCGGGGTCTATCTGCTGACGGGATGCGCTACTTGACGGATCCGGCGGTCAGGCCGGAGACCACGTGCCGCTCGATCAGCGCGAACAGCACCACCACCGGCACGATCGCGACGACCGAGCCGGCGAACAGGTAGTTCCACTGGACGGTGTAGTTGCCGATGAAGCTGTTGATCCCGACGGTCAGCGGCTGGCTGCCCGGATCGGTGGACAGCGTCAGGCCCATGACGAACTCGTTCCAGGCGGAGATGAAGGTGAAGATCACCGCCGTGACCACGCCCGGCAGGGCCAGCGGCAGCACCACCCGGCGCAGCGCCCCGATCCGGCCCAGGCCGTCGAGCAGGGCGGCCTCCTCCAGCTCCACCGGGATCGAGGAGATGTACGCGGTGAGGATCCAGACCGCGAAGGCCAGGTTGAACGCGGCGTTGCAGAGGATCAGCGTCCAGACCGAGTTGAGCATGGACAGCTGGTAGAACTCCCGGTAGAGGCCCACCAGCAGGGAGGTCGGCTGGAACATCTGGGTCACCAGCACCAGCAGCAGGAACAGCCGACGGCCCCGGTAGCGCACCCGGGCGGTGTAGTAGGCGGCGGGCAGCGCGACCAGCAGCGCCAGCAGGGTGGAGCCGCCGGCCACCAGCAGGGTGACCCGCAGGTTGTCGCCGAGCGTGGACTCCTGCCACACGCCGACGAAGTTGGACCAGGCGAAGTGCCGTGGCAGGTACGTCGCGTCGCGCAGCTCGTCGGCCGGGCGCAGCGCGGTGACGACCATCTCCAGGTACGGGAACAGGAAGACCGCGGCCAGCAGCCAGGCCGCCCCCGCGAGGGCCAGGGTGCGCGGCCTCCAACGGTTCTGGCGCGGCATCAGCTCTCCTCCTGGTTCCAGCGGCTGACCTTGAGGAAGGCCAGCACCATCAGCACCACGAGGGCGAAGTTGACCACCGACATCGCCGCGGACTCCCCGATGTCGGTGGACTTCAACTGGTACATGAACACCGTGCTGGTGGCCGTGTCGCTGCTCGGGCCGCCCTGGGTCATGCCCCAGATCACCGGGAAGGAGTTGAAGACGTTGATCAGGTTGATCACCAGGCCGACCAGGAACGCCGGGCGCAGCAGCGGCAGGGTGATCCGCCGGTACGCCTGCCAGGCCGAGGCGCCGTCCACCCGGGCCGCCTCGTACACCTCGGCGGGCACGGTCTGCAGACCGGCCAGCAGGGTGTAGGTGGTGAACGGGAGGGAGACGAACACGGCGACGAAGACCATCCAGGGCCAGGCCGTCGAGGGGTCGCCCAGCCAGTCCTGCGGGCCGTCGACCAGCCCGAGGTCGGTCATGACGGTGTTCAGCACGCCCGCCGTCCGGTCCAGCATCCAGCGGAAGCCGATCGCGGTCATCAGCACGGACGCCGCCCACGGCGCGATCAGCGCCCAGCGGGCGTAGCGGCGGCCGGGGAAGCGCTGGTCGAACAGCTGGGCCAGGGCGAGCGACAGCAGCATGGTCAGGCCGACCACGGCGAGGGTCCAGGCCACCGTGGCCAGCAGGACGTGGCCGAGGTCCGTCTCGTCGAACAGCTTGCGGTACTTGTCCAGTCCGGCCGAGCCGCGGACGAAGCCGCTGGTGCTGACCCGCAGGAACGAGGTGCGGACCATCTCGTACACCGGCCACAGCACCACGGCGAGGATCAGCAGCACGGCCGGGGCGATCCACGGCAGCGGGCCGAAGCGACGGCCTCTGCGCACAGGGGGGTTGGGAGTCACGGGGGTGCCTTTCACGGCCGTCGCCGGGTGCCGGCCGTCACTTGTTCGGGGTCGGCCGGCACGCGCTCGGGGTGGGCCGTCAACTGTCGGGCGCCTGACGTCACTTGTTCGCGACGGCGTCCTGGGCCTTCTTCTGGAGGTCGCCGAGCACCTTGGCCGGGTCGCCCGCGACGGCGCTGCCGACCGACTTCTTGATCTCGGCCGAGACCGCGTCCCAGGTGGTGTCGCCGAGCGGGTAGAACACGGCGTTCGGCAGCAGGGCGAAGAACGGCGCGAGGTCCTGGTGCTTGCCCCCGGTGGTCAGCTCCTGCAGCGCGCTCTTGGTCACCGGCATCAGGTTGTACGTCTCGTCGAAGGAGACCTGGTTGGCCTTGGTGTACGCGAAGTCGAGGAACTTCCGGATCTGGTCGCGGTGCCCGTTCTTCTTGAACGCCATCATCCAGTCCGCCACGCCGAGGGTGGAGGCCAGCGGGCCGTTCTTGCCGGGGATGGGGGCGACCCCGTAGTCGACCTTGCCGTCCTGCGCCATCTGGATCAGCGACGGGTGCCCGTTGAGCATGGCGGCCTTCCCGGCCGCGAAGTCCGCGAACGCGGTCTTGCGGTCGGTGGTGGCCGGGTTGGCGTAGGTCAGCCCCGGGTCGACCAGGTTGGACCTGAGCCAGCGGAAGGTGTCGATGTCGGCCTGGCTGTTCAGGGTGTACGCGCCGTCCTTCCCGGTCGGCCCGCCGTCGTTGCCCAGCTCCCAGATCATGCTCTCGCCCTGGGCCTCCTCCGGCCCCAGCGGCAGCGCGTACGGCGTGACCCCGGGCACCTTGGCCTTCACCAGCTCGGCGTCCTTGCGCAACTCCTCCCAACTGGTGGGCGGTTGGCCGATTCCGGCCTGCTGGAACAGCGCCTTGTTGTAGAACAGTGCCCGCGCCGAGGAGACGAACGGGATGCCGTACTGCACGCCCTTGACCTGCCCCGCCCTGGCGAAGCTGTCGATCAGGTCGCCCCGGGTGTCGGGCGACAGCACGTCCTCGGCCTTGTACAGCAGGTCGTCGGCGACCTTGTCGGCGTACCCGCCGGTCTGCAGCACGTCCGGCACGTTGCCGCTCTGGATCATCGTCTTGACCTGCTTGTCGATGTCGTTCCAGTTCACCACCTGGACGTCCACCTTGATGCCGGGGTTGGCCGCGGTGAACGCGGTGGCGACCCCGTTCCAGTAGTTCTTCGAGCTGTTGGACTCCTTGTCGCCGTAGTCGGCGGCCACCAGCTTGAGCGTCACCTTCCCGTCGGCGTCCGCCCCACCACTGCCGCTCCCGCCGCCACTGCCGCAGGAGGTGAGGGCGAGCGCCCCCAGGGCACACGCCGAGACGAGGGCCAGCACACGTTTGTCCACCGCAGATACCGCCTTCGTGCGTGCTTGATCGGATGATCCAAGATGCTTGAAGAACACTGGTTTTGAGCAGTTTCGAAAGAGCAGCTTGCTGCTCCGGGCGGTTCATGTCAATCGTGACTGCAGTTTTGAGCAACACAACCCCTGACTCTCGGCCCACCGCGCCCCGCTCTGCGCAGAAACGCTCAAACCATGGGGCGGTCCCGGCCCCGCCGGTCGGGCGAGTGGCCCCCGCGGCTCATATGTCGCTCAAATCTCTTCAACTCTTGGTGAGTTGGGCCACATCATGGAGTGCCCGCGGCGGCCGGACACGCCAGGTGTGCCCGGGACGCAGCGCGGGCACCCGTGGGTGCTCGGAGCAGGGGGGCCGAATGTCATCAGGTGTGCGGACGCTTTCCCGGGTGATCACGGCGATCGCGCTCGTGGCCGCCTATGCCGCGCTGCACGTGCTGATCACCGTGGTCGAGAGCCGACAGGCCGAGAGCCGCCTCCAGGACGGCCCGGCCCGCGTCGCCGCGTTCACCGTCCTGGTGGACCGCTTCGCGGCCGGTGACCCGACTGCCCGCGCCGAACTCGTCGCGGCGAGGGCGTGGTTCGAGGAGAACGTGCCCGCCGGCCGGGCCCGGGCCACGGTCGCCGCGGTCACCGGCTTCGTGGACCTGGGCCGGGGCGCCTCCGCCCGGGCGCGGGCCGGTGCGCTCGCGGCGGACGTCGAACGGGATCGGGCGGGCCTCGACCAGGACCTTCGCTCCGAGACCCTGGCGGGGCTGTGGCTCACGGCGGGCGCGCTGGCCTTCGCCGGACCGTCGCTCTGGCTCCGCCGCCGACGCAGGGCGGCGACCGCGGAAGCCGTCCGTACGGTCGGCCGGTTCGCCGAGCGGCATCCGCCCTGGCGCCGGCCGCTGTTCCTGGCCGCGACCGGCCTCGGCTACACCCTGTTCATCGGAGGGATGACCCTCGTGAGCATGGCCCAGCGAACGAATCCGACCGAACACGGCCGACCGATGGCCGTCCAAGTCCTGCTGCTCCCGGTGGGGTTGGCCGCGGTCGGCGCGGGCTTCCTGGTCCTGCGCTACAGCCGGCCCCGTTCGACCCGGGGTGCGGTGCGCGCCCTGCGGGCCGACGGCCGCCGGCCCGTCCTCTACCTCCGCAGCTTCGCCGACGACCGCACCGCGGCCCAGGTCGACGACGGGCAGGCGCTCAACATCCACTCCCGGGAGGAGCAACTCGCCTCCGCCCTGGCGGCGTTCGGCCCGGTGATCGCGGTGGGCAGACCCGGTGAGCCGCTGCCGCTGCTCGGTGCGGCACGGTTCTACCTCCCACTGGACGACTGGAAGCCGACGATCCTGCGGCTGATGGACCTCTCCCAGCTCATCGTGCTGCGGGTGGGTGTCGGCGAGGGGCTGCGCTGGGAGATCGACCAGGTCGTCGCCACCCAGCCCGCCCGCAAGCTCCTCCTGCTGACACCGGGCCGGGTGAGCGAGGCGATCGACAGCCTGGACGGCCGGCTGCCGGTGCCCCTTCCGCTGGAGGGGGTGGCGGCGGACACCTCCTGGATCTCGGCCGCCGTCACCTTCGCACCCGACTGGACACCGCAGGTGACGGCGGTCCAGCCCACGTCCGGCCCGGCGCCCCACGGGCGCTGGATCATGCGTCGCCTCAGGGCGGCCAAGGAGGTGACCTGGGACCCCTCACCGGCGCGCCGGACGGTCGGCGCGATGAAGACCGCACTGGCGGCGGTGGGCGTCCGCGGCCGGATGGTCGTGGTGCGCAGCGACATCAACATGCTCGGCACCTGGGGCAAGGGCATGGTGGCGCTCGCGATCCTGGTCCTGCTCTACCGGCTGCTCGCACTCGCCGCTCCCTGAGAGTGCCCGGCCGCAACCGGCGCCGGGCGGCGGAGCCCGGCGCGACGTCGAGGACGCGGTGAGGACGCGTCGGGAACGCATCGAGGACACCTCGAAGAAACGTCGAGGACACGTCGAGGACAGCACGTCAACGGAGGGAACCCATGAGCAACGCACAGCAACACGGCGCCGGTCGCGCGGGCGGCACCGGGGCGAGGACGCACAGGCCGGTGACCGGTTGGGGCGTCGCCGCGGCGGTGCTGATCGCGGTGGAGGTCCTGCGGGAGGTGCTGGTCTCGGTGGCCAACTGGCGCGACTACCTGCTCATCCACGACTACCTCAACGGGGCGGCCACGGACGCGGACCTCGCGGCCGCCGATTCGGACACCCTCACGACGGTGTCGTCGCTGGCGGCGAGTTTCGTCGTCTGGGCCGCGGCCGGGGTGGCGTTCCTGGTCTGGCTGTGGCGGGCACGGATCAACGCGGAGGCACTGGGGGGTCGCGAGGCCCATCGCCGCTCCCGGATGTGGGCGGTCGGGGCCTGGACGGTCCCCGTGGCCAACCTCTGGTACCCCTACCAGGTCGTCACGGACATCTGGCGGGCCAGCGCGCCCCGGCGGCCGGCTCCCGACACGCTGGTCAAGGCCTGGTGGGCCTGCTTCATCCTGGCCGAGGTCGTCAAACCGGTCCAGTGGCGTCTGGCCAACTCGGAGGAGAGCGAGTCGGACGTGCTGGCCAACGCCAACGCGTCCGCGCTGCTGACGGCACTGTTCCTGGTGGCCGGGGTGCTGGTCATCCTCCTCATCCGGCAGGTCACGACCTGGCAGAACCGGGCGGCGGAAGCCGCGGGCGGTGAGCGGTGAACCCCGTGGCCGCCCGCCCCGCCGATCCCCACCAGCCGCCGGAACTGCTGGAGTTGTACAAGCTCGCGGTGGAGATGGCCGACCGGGTGTCAGCCCGCCGGGGCGCGGCCAACGCCTTCTTCCTCTCCGTGCAGACCGCCCTGGTCACCGTCGTCGGCTTCGGTGTTCCCCAACTGCGGGAGGCCGCGTGGTGGTCGGTGGTCGCCGTCACCGCGGCGGGCCTGACCCTGTCCGCCGCGTGGTGGCTCCAACTGCGCAGCTACCGGGACCTCAACGCCGCGAAGTTCAAAGTCATCAACGAGCTGGAGAACGGCCTGCCGGCCAAGGTCTTCACCGACGAGTGGAACCACCTCAAGCAGACCCCGCGCCAGGCCGGGCGCAAGCGGTACGCGGAACTCGGCATCTCCGAACGGCTCGTCCCCTGGGTGTTCGCCGCGGTGTATCTGGTGATCCTCCTGGGAACGCTGCTCGAATGACCTACCTCGACGAGCTCGCCGACCTCATCCGCTCGTGCCTTCCGGCCGCCGCCGCGCCGCCGGCCGACTCCGACGACCTCTTCCGCAGCTACGCCGTACTGCTCCGGGCGAAGGGGACGCAGGTCACGGACGAGGACGTCCACGACGCCTGGTCGGCGTGGATGCAGTCGACGAACGCCGACCACGGCGCCCTGGTCCCCTTCCAGGACCTCACCCCGGAGACCAGGGCCCTCGACGCCCCGTACGCGGAGGCGATCCGCGCCGCGGCGCGCAAGGCCGGACGGTGACGACCGGCGGCCGGCCCCGGCCCGGGGAGCGTGGCCGCTGAGACAGGAGTCCTCGCGCTCCGAAGGGCCTCGTCACTCGACAAGGCCGGCTGCCGGAAGGAGGCGTGAGTCACCGTCACCCACCGGAAGCGGGGAACTCCGGACGGGCGGAAGACGGCCGAACGGCCCGCGCGCTCGCGGTAGGGTGGCGCGCGCGGTCGGGGAGGCCGCAGGCAGGCATGGTGGTTCGGGCGTACGGCCCGGACGTTCGGGAGGGGAGCGGCGTGGCCGGGGACGTGACGGTGGAGACGATCGACCTGGGGGACGGCACCACGGTACGGGCCGAGGTGACCGGCGAGGTGGGCTTCGCCGAGGCCGAAGGAGCCGGGGCCGCCCCGGCCGCCACCCCCGCCGCCGCGGAGTGACCGGCCCGCACCTCGACGGCGCCCGGGCCGAGGCGCTGCACCGCTGCGCCGTCCGGATCGAGGCCGCGGGCGCCTTCCTGGGCAGCGGCTTCCTGGTCGCCCCGGGCCTGGCGGTCACCTGCGCGCACGTGGTGCTGGACCGGCGCGGCCCGGCCGAGGGCCTGGTGGTGCGGTACGGGGCGAGCACGCACCCCGTACCGCCCGACGCCGTCCGGGCCGAACCCGCCGAGCTGGGCGCCGGCCCCTTCGAGGCGTTCCCCGACCTCGCGCTGCTCGCCGTCCCGGCGCTCGGCCCCGGCCACCCGGTGGCCCCGCTGGCGGGCGCCGAGGCCGAGCCGGGGACGTGGCTGACCGCCCTCGGCCACTCCACGGCCACCCCGACACCGGGGGTCAACGAGGACACGGTGGCCCTGCGGGTCGTCGGCCGGTCCGGGGAGTTCACCGCCGTCACCGGCTTCGTGCAACCCGGCCTCAGCGGCAGCATGCTGGCCGGGCCGGACGGGCTGGTGCGCGGCGTGCTCAAGAGCACCCGCTCGCACAAGCAGGACCTGGGCGGCTGGTACGTGCCGCTGGCCGCCCTGATCGCCTTCCTCGGCCCGGAGGTTCACGCAGCCGCGCCCCCACCGCCGCCCACCGACGCCGACCTGGTGACGGCGCTGATGGCCCTCCCGTACACCGCGCGCGCCGACGGCCGGTTCGACCTGCTGGAGCGGATGGGCGAGCACCTCGGCCTGCCGAACTCCTTCGAGGTCGAGGAACGCTCCGACCGCCGTGACCACCTGTTCCGCATCGTGCGCCGCTGCCGCCACCACCGCGACGCCCCGGCGGCCCTCCGCGCGCTGTACACGGCACTGGAGGAACTCGCCCCCCACGACGGCGCGTTAGCGCACCTGCGGGACGTGCTCGGCCGGGCCGCCGGGGACCGCCCCGCGGACGGTCCGGGGAGCTGGTAGGCCGATGCACCCAGGCGCGAACGGCGGCAGGCCGCCGCAGGCCGCCGTGGAGCGGGGCCCCCACCTCGCCGCCCCGTTCGAGGAGGCCGAAGCCCTGCTGGCCGACATCCTGTTCGACTTCCAGGGCATCTCCCGACGGGACTTCCGCCAGGGCGTGCTGGAGACGATGGGCCGCTCCCCGGCGTCCCGCCTCTTCCACCTGGACGTCAAGGAGGCCGACACCCCGCGCGAACACGTCCTGGAGATCCTGCGGAGCATCCGCTGCGCCCGCGACCCCCGGGCCGTCCTCGGCTCGCTCGGCGAGGCGCTCAGGGACCACGACCCGTACGGCGGCGCCCTGCCCTGGCTGGAGGTGACCGTGCTCGCGCTGACCGCCGAGACCGGCCTCCCCGCCCGCGCCCTGCTCCACGCCATCACCCTGCTGCGCACCCTGGACCCGGCCCCCGGCCCGCACCAACTGCTCCTCCACGTACCCCCGAACGCGCCCGGCCGCCACCGGATCGACGAGCGGACCACCCTGCCCGAGGTCCTCACCCGCCTGCTGGACCACTTCGGCGGCCCCGACGCCGGCTACGCCCTGGCCTTCCTGGACGGCCTCGCCCGGGACCGCGACCTGCTGCTCCGGCACCCCCGGCTCGGCGACCTGGGCGCCCTGCTGTGCAGCCTCCCGGTCGCCCGCCCCGCGCCCCGGGAGGAGACGGCCGTCCGCCTGATCGTGCAGATCCGGCTGGAACCCGAGACCCCGGAGCACATCGAGGCCGGCCGCTACCACCTCCGGGCGTCCTGCTACCGGCAACCGCTGGCCGGCGGCCCGATCGCCCGCCTCCACGACCTCGTCGCCACCGACTCGCTCGCCCTGGAGGACCTGGTCGCCGAGGGCAGCGCCCGACTGGCCGGCTGGCAGACCCTGCTCGCCGAACTCGGCCGGAACCGGCGCAGCCCCGTCCGGATCGAGTTCCTGCTGCCCAGGGAACTGCTCGGCCACAGCGCCGAACTGTGGTCCCCGACCCTGGACGGACGCCGGATCGGACTGCTGCACCCGGTGGTGGTCCGCTACCTGGACCGCTACATCAACCCGTGGCTGCAGACCGAGGCCTGGTACGACCGGTGGGAGCACCTGTTCGCCGACACCCTCGACCGCGACGCCGCCGACCGGATCGACTGGCCGCCCCTGCACCCCGAACGGGTCGCCGACCTGCCCGGCTGGCTCGACGGCCGCCCCACCGTCGCCTGCCTCGCCCTCGACACCCCGTACGACGAACTCGACCCCCGGGTGCGCGCGGCCGTGCTCGACGCCGTGGAGATCGACGGCGTCCCGGCCATGCTGTGGCGCCGCACCCCCGGCGCCCCGACCGAGGTGGTCGACGCCCTGCTCCGCGACCGCCCGCGCTCCCTCGCCCACCTGCCGGAAGCCGTCCACCGGCACCGCAAGGTCACCCGGGAGGCACCCGCCCAGGACGGCGTCGCCCTCTTCTGGGACGACCCGAACTGCATGGACCCGGACCAGGACGCCGGGTTCCCGGGGATGGTGTGAGGCGGAGGGTGTGGGCCGGACGGTGCGAGGCGGATGGCCGGCGGTGAAGCGGGAACCGACGGCGCGGGAAACGACCGCACACAGGGCCGAGGAGTGGGAAACGATGAGAACGAGAACGAGGACGAGGACGAGGCGGTAACGATGCCCGAGAACTGGTGGATCTACCGGGGCACCGGCGTGCCCCACGGCGGCATCGCCGCGCTCCCGCCCGCCCCGGCCTGGCGCTCCTTCGGCGACTGGCTCGACGGCGACGAGGAACTCCCGCCGCCCCCCGTCCAGGAGGCCGCCGGCCTGACGGCCCGCCGCCTCGGCCGCGTCCAGCAGGCCACCGCCTACCAGGCCGACGAACGCGAGGTCCACCTCGTCAACCTGGCCCTCCACCTGCGCCGCCCGCTGCTGATCACCGGCAAGCCCGGCGTCGGCAAGTCCACCCTCGCCTACGCCGTCGCCCACGAGCTGGGCCTCGGCCCGGTGCTGCGCTGGCCGATCAGCAGCCGCTCCACCCTGCGCGACGGCCTCTACACCTACGACGCCATCGGCCGGCTCCACGAGGCCGGCCTGCACGCGCCGCAGGACGGCCCGCACCGCAGGCCGCCCGCCATCGGCCGGTTCCTGCGCCTCGGCCCGCTCGGCACCGCCCTGCTGCCCTGGCGCACCCCCCGCGTCGTCCTCATCGACGAGATCGACAAGAGCGACATCGACCTGCCCAACGACCTCCTCAACGTCTTCGAGGAGGGCGAGTTCGAGATCCCCGAACTCCAGCGCCTCGGCCCGGGCCCACAGGAGATCGCCGTCGCCGACCCCGGCCGGCGCGCCGTCGTCCGCGGCGGCCACGTGCGCTGCGCCCACTTCCCGCTGGTCGTCCTCACCAGCAACGGCGAGCGGGAGTTCCCCTCCGCCCTGCTGCGCCGCTGCGTCCGGCTGGAGATCCAACCGCCCACCGAGGAACGGCTGGCCGCCATGGTCGCCGCCCACCTCGGCGCGGACGGCAGCCCGGACGGTACCCAACGCGCCGAGCTCATCACCGAGTTCCTGCGCCGCCAGCGCGAGGACGGCGCCGACCTGGCCAACGACCAGCTGCTCAACGCCCTGCTGATGGCCGAACGCGGCCTGTGGGGCAGCGGACCGGGGCGCGACGTCATCCAGGACGTCCTGCTGCGCCCGCTCAACGAGAGCTGAGGCGGCGGCCGGTGGACGGGTTCGGTACGGGCGGTCACGGTGCGGACGGTTTCGGCGGGTCCGACGCGGACGGCGAGCCGGCGGTGCACGCCGTGCTGCGGCAGGCGCTGGCCGCCCTCGTCGCACCCGAGGACGGCGCGTCGCAGCCCCAGGACCTGGCCGACGTGCTGTGGATCTCCCAACTGGCCGGCCTCGGCCCGCTCACCGCCACCGCCACCGACGCCGATGCCGATGCGGACCCGGAGTCGCCGGGCGGCCACCCCGCACCCCCGGCCACCCCGCACCCGAACCCGCACCAGCCGTCCGCCGACCCCCGCCAGGACCCCCGCCGCCCCGCCGACCCCGACCCCGACCGGCCCCGACCGCCCGCCCCCACCACCCCGCGGCCCGGCCCCAAGGTCGAACTCCACCCCCGCCACGCCCCCGCCGACCCCGACCACCCCGGCGGCCCCGCCCGCGGCGCCGAGGTCGTCCAGGTCACCCGACCCCCCGCCCTGCCCGGCGCCCTCGCCATCGCCCGCGCCCTGCGGCCGCTGCGCCGACCGCTCACCCAGCGCCCCGGCGGCCGCAGGCCCTCCCACCTCGACGAGGAGGCGACGGCGGAGGCCACCGCCGAGGCCGGGGTGCTGCTGCCGGTCTGGCAGCGGACCGAGCCCCGCTACTCCGTCGACCTGCTGGTCGACACCGGCGCCACCATGGCCGTCTGGCACGACCTCGCCGGTGAACTCGCCACCCTGCTCGAACGCCACGGCGCCTTCGAGGAGGTCCGCACCTGGTCCCTCGACACCGACCGGGGCACCCCGCACCTCACCCCCTTCCGCCGCCGCCGCACCGCCGCCCCGCCCCCCGCCGCCCCCGACCCGAACTGGTCCCGCCCGCTCGCCGACCCGCACGGGCGCCGGATCCTGTTCGTCCTCACCGACGGCGTCGGACCGGCCTGGTACGGCAGGGAGTTGGTGCCCTTCCTGGCCCGCGCCGCAGCCGCCGGACCGGCCGCCGCCCTCCAGGTGCTGCCCCGCCGGCTCTGGCACCGGACGGCCCTGCGCGCCGCCCCCGTCGAGGCCCGCGCCGCCACCCACGGCCGGCCCGTCCCGCGGCTGCGCACCGAGAGCACCCTGCCCGGCATCCCGCGCGGCCGGGCCGGCGCGTCGGCCCGGGCCTCGGTCGGCTGGCTGCCGGTCCTGGAGATCGACGCCGACTGGATCGCCCCCTGGGCCGACCTCACCGCCGGCCGCACCACCGGCTGGACGCCCATGCTGGCCGCACCGCTCAGCGGGATCCCGCGCCCGCCGCGCCCGCGCACCAGGGACACGGCCGCGCGCCCGCCCGCCGACCGGGTCGCCGCCTTCCGGGCCGGCAGCTCCCCGAACGCCCACCGGCTCGCCTGCCACCTGGCGGCGGCGCCGCTCAGCCTGCCCGTGATGCGGCTGGTCCAGCGGTCGACCGTGCCGGAGTCCGGGCAGCGGGAACTCGCCGAACTGTTCCTGTCCGGGCTGATCGAGGTGCGGGAGAAGGCCGCCGACCCGGACGAGGTGGTGTACGACTTCGTCGACGGCGTCCGGGAGGAACTGCTGGGGGAGCTGACCCGCACCGAGTCGGTCCGGGTGCTGGAGCACGTCCTCGCCAAGGTCTCCGGCCGGGTCGCCGCGACCTTCGGCGGCACCCTCGACTTCCGCGCCCTCGCCGCCGCGACCAAGGACTCGCGGCACCGGCTCCCGGAGCGCAGCCGCCCGTTCGCCGAGGTCGCGGCCCGGGTCCTGGCCGGGGCCGGCGGCCAACACGTCACGATCGCCCGGCACTTGAGCAGCGCCGTCGGCGACCGGACGTTCCGGCGGGAGCTGCTGACCCCGCCCCCACCGGTCACCAGCCCGCCGGACCCGCCGCGGATGATCGGACGGCAGGAGGAACTCGACCGGCTCGTCCAGGCCTGCGAACGAGGGGGCACGAGGACCCGGCTGATCGCGATCGAGGCGGCCCAGGGCATGGGGAGGCGCCGCCTCCTCCAGGAGTACGTCCGGTTGCACGGCGGGCAGCACCCCTTCATCCACTGGATCAACGGGCAGACCGCCGACACGATGGCCACCGGCTTCGAGCGGTTGCGGGCCGCCCTGGGCGCGGAGAGCGCCGACCGCCTCGACGAGCGGCTCGACGCCCACCCGAACTGGCTGGTCATCGTGGACGACCTGTGGTCGGACGACCTGTACCCGCGCGAACTCGCCCGGCTCCTCGACTCCGAGGGGGGCCGGGTGATCGTCACGACCAACTCCCGCGAGGGAAAGCCCTTCCTGCAGTCCGCGACGACCATCGTCCTCGCCTTCCTCACCGAGGACGAACTCCGCGAGGAGATCCGCCACCGCCTCGGCGACGCCTACCGGCGGATCGAGTACGCCCAGGAGTTCCAGCACCTCCTCGACCGGATGCCCCGCCGCCCGGACGAACTGGCGACCTGGCACCTGGACGAGAAACTGGCCGTGCTGGTCGGGCCGGAGGGGGCGGGGGACTCCTACTCCACCGTCCGCAGCTTCCGCCTGCCCAGCCCGGCCCTGGCGATCGCGACGGTGCACGATCCCGACGGTGCCGGTACCGCACTTGCCGTCTACAGCGTGGACGGAGTGATGCGCCACATCGACGTGACGACCGGGCAGGAGTCGGCCCCTCCGCTGACCCTGAACGCGGGCCTCCCGGAGTTCGTCGTGATGGCGCAGATCAGTGAGCACCCACACGTTCTCTGCGCGACGGATGCCGCTGGCGGAGTCGTCTTCTGGCTCGCCCGCGACGGATCTCTCATCTCCACCGAACGAGGCTTCGTCAAACCGGTGGTGGCCATCGCGCCTTTCGGGAGCGCGGACGGAGAGCAAGTCCTCTGGACCTCGGACATCGACGGCCGCATGCACGTCCGGGGCCCGCGGGACCGCGATACGGGCCTGGAGCTGAGGGGCCTGCCCGGGGGCCATCGTTCCTGGGCCATGACCATGCTGCCCCAACGGGACGGGCGGCAGCTCCTGATCGGCGTCGACCCGACCGGACGCCTCCACCGCTGGCAGCCCGAGGACCCGTCGACCGCCGAGTTCTTCGCCGCCGCCGTGGTCGACCCCGGCCGGGCGCGGACGATCGTCGGGATCAGCGGTGATGACACCCGCTGCGTGCTCGCCTCGATCGGCGACCGGGACACCCACATCCACATCTGGGAGTTCGAGGGCCGCTGGCGCGCCGACCGCCGGCGAGAGGAGCGGAGGAGCGGGGACCGCGCGCGTGAGGCCGAACGGCCGCTCGTCGCGGAGCGGTTCCGCCTGGTCGAGCGGATCGCCCAAGGGCGGCGGAGCGAGGTCTGGCGGGCCCGCGACGAGCGGGACGGTTCGACGGTCGCGGTGAAGTCCTTCGCCCGGGAGCACCTCTTCCCCGAACTGGACCAGGGCCTGTTCCAGCAACAGGCCGGGATGCTCGCCGAACTCGACCATCCGGGCCTCGTCGCCTTCCACGGTTCCGGCAGCGACACCGAACGCCTCTACCTGGCCATGGAGTTCATCGACGGGCCCAACCTCAGAAGCATGCTCGACGGCGGCTCCGTACCCTCGCACGAGGCCGCGGTCATCGCCCACGGTGTGGCCGAGGCGCTGGTGTACCTGCACGGCCACGGGATCGCGCACGGCAGGATCGAGCCCGCCAACATCCTCATCCGCCCGGACGGCAGCCCCGTCCTCTGCGATCTGGGCATCGACCTGGACGGGAACGGCACGACGGACCGGACCGTCGACCTCTTCGACCTCGGCACCGTCCTCCAGGAGACCGGAGTGCCCGATACCCTGCACGGCCTCGTCCTCGACCTGGTGCACCCGGACCCGCGCCGCCGACCGTCCTCCGCCGCCGAGGTCCTCCAGCGGATCGCCGCCTCCGGAGCCCTGGTCCGGCCCGACCGCACGACGGCGCCGCCCCTGAGGTTCACGCTGCTCGGAGAGGTCCGCGCCTGGCGCGGGGACGAAACGGTGGAGCTCGGATCGGGGGAGCGGAAGGCGCTGCTCGCCGCCCTGTTGAAGTACCGCCGTCGGCCCGTCCGGGCCGAGGTGCTGATCGCGGAGGTACGGCAGCGGCACACCTCGTCCAACCGTGACATCGACGAAGTGCGATCCCACATAACGGAGTTGGGGAGAGTCCTCAATTCGCCGTCGGACCCTCGCAAGGTGCTGGAGGAGCTGGCGGACCACCACACCTGGGTCCTGAACGTCGTCTCCGAGCAGATCGACACCGTGCTCTTCGAACAGGCCCTGGAGCGCGCCGAGGCGGCACGCGCGGACGCCGACCCGGCGGAGGCCCGGCGGCACGCCGAGAAGGCCCTCGCCCTCTGGCAGGGGCCGCCGCTGGCCGACGCGCCGGGGCCGCTGGCGGAGATCGAGCGGATCAGGCTGACCGGACTGTACGAACGCGCCCAGGAGTTGATGGTCGAAACGGCGGGGGACACCCGCCTCGGCTACCGGCTGCTCGGCCCGGTGCGCGTCCTGCGGGGCAGCGAGCCGCAGCCCGTCGGCTCACCGGAGCAGCAGGCCGTCCTGGCCACCCTCCTGCTGCACGCCCCGGCGCAGGTGTCGACCGCAGGCCTGGTCGACGCCCTCCACGGCGAAGCTCCGCCACCCCAGGCCGTTGCCGCCGTGCGCACCTACGTCTCCCGGCTGCGCTCCGTCCTCGGCGACCCCACCCAGCCGCGCGGCGCGGCCGACACCCTACAGACGGTCGGCGATGGCTATCGGCTGACCGTCGATCCGGACTCCCTCGACGTGGCCGTCTTCGAGCAGCGCCTGGCCGAGGCCCGGCACTCGCAGGAGACAGGGGACGTGTCCGAGGCGTACACCCTGCTGCGGTCCGCGCTCGACCTCTGGGACGGCACGGCGCTGGACGGCGTCCCCGGGCCGTACGCCTCCGGCGAGCGCACCCGGTTGACCGAGCGGCGGATGGCGGCCACCGAGGAGATGTACGCCACCGGCCTGGCACTCGGGCAGCACTCGGAGCTCGCGAACGCACTCGAACGGCTCGTCCACGAGAACCCGTTGCGCGAGCGGTTGTGCGCGCTGCTGATGCTCGCCCACTACCGGTCCGGTCGGCGGACCGTGGCACTCGTCGCCTACGGGCAGCTCCAGCGCGCGCTGCAACAGGAGTTGGCCGTTGTGCCGAGCCCGTTGGTGACGCGGCTGTACGAGATGATCCGAACGGACGATCCCGAACTTCGCAGCCCCGGTGGGGTCGAGGCGGTCATCGTGGCCCCCGGTTGGGTGGACGCGTCCATGATCGCGGCCCCCGACCGGTCCTCCCACGGCAGTACCTCGCAGGGCGTGGTGATCGGGCTCGACGACGTCCGACAGGCCCCGGTGTCCGTCGACTTCCAGGCCGGCCCGCTGTTCGCCGTCTTCGGCGACACCGGGTCCGGGAAGACGGCGCTGCTCCGCCTGCTGGTCAAGCGGCTCACCGAGCGCTTCACCCCGGACGAAGTGGGCTTCCTGGTGGTGGACTTCGAG
This sequence comes from Kitasatospora sp. NPDC001309, assembly GCF_042896295.1. Classification (NCBI taxonomy): domain Bacteria; kingdom Bacillati; phylum Actinomycetota; class Actinomycetes; order Kitasatosporales; family Streptomycetaceae; genus Kitasatospora; species Kitasatospora sp. NPDC001309. The sequence goes on from NZ_JBIAXC010000037.1 coordinate 30,208, forward strand.
GCCTCGCTGCGGGACGAGGTGCCGCCCGAGTACCTCGTCCACTACGCGGGGGACATGTCGAGCCTGGCCACCCTGGCCCGGATCCTGCGCATCGCGGTCACCAGCCGGACACCCGGGTCACGGGGGCACAAGGACATCGTCCTCGTCGTGGACGACCTGGACGTGGTCGCCGCGAACGAGGACAACCCGTTGCCCTCCCTGGCCGCATTCCTGCCGCGGGCCGGGGAGCTCGGCCTCCGCGTGATCGTCGCCGACCACTCCGTGGGCGCCGGCCAGGCCCGCACCGCCGACCCGTTCCTCGGGGCCGTGTGCGGCTACGGGGGGCAGGGCGTGCTGCTGTCCGGTGACGGCCGGGAGGGCTACCTGCTCGGCAGCGTCACGCCCCGGCCCCTCCCGCCGGGCCGGGGAATCCTGGTGACGTCCGATCGCCCGTCCGGAACACTGTTCCAGGCCACCTGGGTGCCGGACGGAAGAGACCGATGACGACTGACGACGACGCGATGCCACTCTTTCGAGCCGTCATGATCTTCGACTGGTACGACGGTCCCCGGGCAGGGGTCGCCCGGGTGGAGACCGAACGCGGGAACTGGTGGTACTTCCGCACGCTCGCGACCCGCTTCGACCCGGACGACCTCGACCACGTCCTCTACGCCCTCTCGGCGATCCCGGTGGAGGGATCGGCCCTCCTGGAGTCCGAGTTCGGCGATCCAAGGCTCGGGCCGTTGATCTGGCCGGGCGACCCGGGGGAGGTGTCCGCGCGGGTGGCCGAGGTGGTCGAGGCGGCGGAGGCGGACGTGTCCGACCCGATGTACGTCGGGCGAGTGGCCGGGAGCGACCGGCGGTGCGAACTGTGGAATGCGCACGGGTCGTTCGCCCTCACCGGTGGGGCCGGGCGATGACCGGGGGTGGCGAGGAGGCGGACACGGCGACGCACGCCGCCGAGCACCCCCGCGAGCTGGACGCGATCCACGACCGGTGGATCACCCGGCGTCACCGTGGGGGCGCGGACGACGATGAGTGGTACCGCCAGCAGTGCGGCTTCTGCCGTCACTGGTTCCCGTTGGCCGGCACCCTGGGGCTGGACTACGGGGCGTGCGCGAACGGGGAGTCGGAGTTCGACGGGACGGTGCGGTTCGAGCACGACGGCTGCGGCCGCTTCGCGCGCTCGGGGCGGTGGTCCGTCCCGTCGGACTTCTGACGACGGCCGGCGGGGGATCAGAGTGCCGGGACCTCGGGGAGGCCGAACATGCCGGGGTTGGTGCGGATCTTCTCCCGCAGGTCGACCCGCTCGGCTCCCCGCTCGGCTCCCCGCTGCGCCCCCGGCTCCGCCGTCCAGGCGTACACGGGCTCGGTGAGTTCGGGGTTGACGAAGTACATCAGTGCGGTGCGCTCGGGCAGGCGCAGGTTGCGGACCTGGTGGTAGAGGGCCGGGACGCGGCCGGCGGTGAGGTCGGTGAGGACCGAGCCGGGCATCAGGATGACCTCGTCGGGGGCGGTGTCCACCGGGCGGGGGGTGCCGTCGAGGAAGAGTTCGAGGCCGGGGGCGGTGGCGTGGATGACGGTGACCAGGTGGCCGTCCTCGTGGCGGTCCTGGAGCAGGTCGCGGTCGAAGCCGGTGGCCGCGTAGTCGTTGAGCTGGAGGTAGGAGGCGGCTTCGAAGGCGGGGGCCCGGTGCCCGCCGAGTCGGGCGGCGAGCTCGCCGACGGTGTGGGTGACCAGTGCGGCGAGGTGGCGGCGCCAGGCGAGCAGGGCGGCGGTGAGGTCGGGGAGTTCGGCCGCGTGGGGGATCAGGTCGAGGCGGTCGTGCCAGAGGGTGAAGCAGTCGTTGAGGTCGGGGCGGTCGGAGCGGACCGAGAACTCGCGGCCGAGCGGGCGGTAGCCGGAGTTGAAGTCGCCGGTCGAGTAGCGGAACTTGCGTTCTGTCGGCCGGCCGAAGAACGTCCGGCTCTCGCCGAGCACCCGGTGCAGCAGGTGCGCCGCGCCGTCGTCGAGCGTGACCCGGGCGTAGCCGTCGCGCAGCAGATCGTCGGCGGCCTGCGCGGCGGCCCGCACGGCGGCCTGCGCGGCGACGTGGGTGGCGGTGTGCGTGGCAACGGTGTGCATGGTGCGTCCCTCCTCCGTACCCGGGCCCTTGATCGGGCCCCGGATCGACGGTACGCGGAGAAGATGCCGGGATTTTGAACCGTTGACGGAACGTGTGTACCGGGCGTGCGTCAGGAGTGTGTCAGGGCCGGACGGCGAAGACCCAGCGGTTGGCGGCGAGGGTGTCGTCCGGTTCGGGGAGCGGCCCGCGGCCGTAGTGGCGGGTGAACTCGAAGGGGGTGTGGTCGGTGGTGGACCAGCCGTGCGCGCGCAGGTCGGCGGGGGTGTCGGGGCGGGGTTCGGCGTCGAAGAGGGCGAGCAGGTCGATGCCGGTCCGGTCGCGGGTGGCGGTGTAGACGGGGTTGGTGCGGACGGCCGCGGACTCGATGCCGAGCTTGGCCTCGTAGGCGAGGGTGGAGCCGGGGGCGCTGAGCCGGGCGACGGTGGCGAAGAGCTCGCGTTCGGCGGTGCCGGGCAGGTAGAGCAGCAGGCCTTCGGCGAGCCAGGCGGTGGGCCGGTCGGGGCGGAAGCCGGCGTCGGTGAGCACCTGGGCCCAGTCGGTGCGCAGGTCGGTGCCGACGGTGACCCGGTGGGGGGTGGTCGGACGGGCTTCGATGCCGTCCAGGACGCCCTGTTTGAAGGCCAGTACCTCGGGCCGGTCGATCTCGTAGAGGGCGCAGTCGGACGGCCAGTCGAGCCGGTACGCCCGGGCGTCCAGTCCGGCGCCGAGCAGCACGACCTGGCGGGCGCCGAGTTGGACGGCGCGCAGCAGCTGGTCGTCCAACGCCCGGGTGCGCAGGGCGAAGTAGCGGCCGAGCCGGCCCCACAGCGGGTCGGCCTCCCCGGCCGGGACGTCCTGGGGGTGGAGCGGCCAGTCGGCGGCGGCGGGGACGGCGCGGACGAAGTGCTCCGCGTACGGGTCCCGGGCGAGGGCGTCGGGGCGGTGGGTCTCGATCGCCCGGGCGGCGGCGACCAGGACGGCGGTGAGGGCGACGCCTTCGGCGACGGCGTGGCCGTCGGTGCCGGGGGTGCCGGGGGTTCCGGTCGGGTCGAGGGTCTCGGTCGCGCCGACACTCATGTGCGCTCCTGTGGTCGGGGGGCGGGGGTCTCGGGAGGGTTGGTCCAGACGTCGAGCCGGTCGCGGGTGGTGACGCGGGCGCCGTACACCCGCTGCATGAAGCCGAGGACGGCCTCGTCGGGCAGGTGCAGCGCTGCCGTGCAGTCGGCGAGGACGGTGATGTGGAAGCCCTTCTGGAAGGCGGTGCGCGCGGTGGTGTCGACGCACACGTCGGCGAACACGCCCGTCATGGCGAGGTGGTGGACGCCGCCGTCGACGAGGTGCCGTTCGAAGCCCGCGCTGAGGAAGGCGTCGAAGCAGGCGTGCTTGGTGAACACGGCCTCGTCCGCCCTCGGCGTCACGGCGTGGAACTCGGCGCCCCAGCTGCCGTCGAGGCACTTGGGCCGTTTGCCGAGCGCGGCGTCCCGGTGGCGCCAGCTCGCGCCCTGGTGGGCGGGGTCGCCGAGGAAGCGGACGAAGACCACCTCGGTGCCGTGGGCGCGGGCCGCCTCGACGGCCCGGGCGGTGTTGGCGGCGACGGTGGCGAGCCGGGTCGGGTCGCCGGGGTAGCGGGCGGCGGCGACGGGCCCGGCACAGAAGTCGTTCTGCAGGTCGACGACGACCAGGGCGGTACGGCCGGTCGGCGGCGCGGCGTTCACGCGACCGCCCCGGGCAGGGCGCCGGCGGCGGTGTCGGCGGTGGCGTAGGCGGTGACGTGGCAGGCGTCGGCGTGCCGCTCGGTGTCCGCGGCCTCCTCGCGCAGCGGGACGGAGGAGTGGTACGTCCGGGTGGAGCGGGTGATCTCCACTGCGGTGTCGTGGAGTTGGGCGATCCGGTGCGGGGTCTGCTCGAAGACGGTCGCGAGTTCCGCGCCCGTTCCCCGGCCGACGGCGCGTGCGACGACGGGTGCCAAGGTGCCTCCTCGGGGCAGGGTCGAGGGTTCAGGCGATCGGGGTGCCGACCAGCAGGTCGCCGGGGATGCCGGCCTTGTCCGGGGCGTAGAAGTCGCGGATCCCGTCGGCCCAGGTGGCGACGGTGATCCGGTCGTCGGGGGTGGGGCCGAAGGCGTCGAACAGGGCGTCGATGTTGGCGGGTCCGAAGCCGATCGCGGTCATCAGCGCGACGAACAGCGGCCGCTCGACGTACCCGTCGCCGTCCGGGTCGCCGAGTGCGGACAGCGCCTGGGCGAACTCGGCGGCGGTCGGGCCGAAGCGCTCGGGTGCCTGGACGAAGGCGCGGAACTCGTCACGGCTGACCACGCCGTCGCCGTCGGCGTCCAACTCGCGCTCCAGGGTGGCCCAGTAGCGTCGGAAGGCGGCCCGGATGGCCTGCTTCGCGGGCTCGCCGGAGTCGGTGGCGGCCTCGACCACGCGGGCCGACATCAGCGCGAAGTCCTCGGCCTCGATCACTCCGTTGCGGTTGGCGTCGAAGAGGGTGAAGACCAGTTCGACCCGCTGGGCGGCCTCGGTCAGCATGAACGGCTCCTGGGACGTGGTGCGTCGGGGAACGGGGCGCCTCGGCGCCCGGTGGTTCCCCCACTATCGACGACCGGGCGGGTGTGAGCGGGGGCATGATCGTCGTGTTCACCTGATGGGGTGAAATCGTCCGAATGGCCGGGAGGTTGCCGGTGCCGCCCGCGCGTCGTAAGGACTCGCCCGCGCGTGAGGACAGGCCCGCGCGTGGGGTACTCGCGCGCACGCAGGCCCGCCCGCGCGTGGTCCCGGCCGCGCGGCGCCGGTCGCGGGCGTCAGCGCGCCGTGGCGAGCTGCCAGTCGGCGGGACCGGCCGGCGGCAGGTGGCCGGGCAGGCCGGGGGTCCAGCGCTTGGTGCCGTCCGGCAGGACGGCGAGCGCCTCCACCCCGGGCCGGCGGGCCGCCCAGGCGAGGGCCCGGTCCGGGCCCATCGCGAAGGCGGCGGTGGCCCAGGCATCGGTGCGGGCGATGCCGGTGCCGGGGGCGCCCACCAGGGTGAGCGAGGCGAGGCCCTCCGCCGGCCGGCCGGTGTGCGGGTCCAGGACGTGGGCGCCGCGTTCGGCGGTGCCGGAGGTGGCGATCGCGAGGTCGCTTCCGCCCAGGACGGCGGCGAGTGCGCCCGGCCGTCCGGGGTGGGCGACGCCGATCCGCCAGGGCCCGCCGCAGGTCTGCACGTCGCCGCCGCCGTTGACGCAGAACTGCCGGGCCCCGGCGGCGCGCAGCAGCCGGGCGGCCTCCTCGACGGCCCAGCCCTTGACCCAGCCGCTGGGGTCGAGCCGGCCGCCGGGGCGCTCGGTGAAGTAGCCGTCGGTCTCGGCCGCGACCTCGCGGCAGGCGTCCAGGACCGTGCGGACCTCGGGATCGCAGTCGGCGAGGGCCAGGTCGCCCCGGTCGAGCCGGCTGATGTCGCTCTCCGGCCGGTACGGGGAGAACACCGCGTCGATCCGGTGCAGCCGGTCGGCGACCTGCCGCAGCGCCTCGGGGGTGCCGGGGCCGGGGTCGCGGACGGCGATCGAGAACACGGTGCCCATCACGGGCTCGGCGTGCCGCAGCACCGGGCGTCAGCCCTTCGCCCGGTCGAGGGCGCTCTGCAGCGAGCGGATGTAGCCGTCGCTGGTGTAGGTCGCGCCGCTGACGGCGTCGATCTGGGCGTTCTGCGCGGAGATCGCCTCCTGGTTGAGGGTGGGGAGGGCGTCGGCGTTGATCTCGCGGTCCCGGCGGTCCTCGGTGGGGTACTTGACCACGTCGACGCCGGTGATCCGGCTCCCGGCGAGGGTGACCTGCACCTGGACCGGGCCGTACCGGGTGTTGATCGTGTCGCCGCTGGCCTTCCGGGTGGCGCCGCCCGCCGCGGACGCGAGCGCGGGCGCGGGGGACGCGGACCCGGTCCCGCTGCCCGAGGACGAGCCGGACCCGGACCCGGACCCGGACCCGGACCCGGAATCGGCCCCGGACGAGCTACCCGCCCCCGAGCTGATCACGGGTGCGTTCCCGGTCGCCTGGTGCGGTTTGAGGGAGAGCAGCAGCACCACCCCGGCGGCGGTGGCGGCACTGGTGACGACGGCTCGGCGCATGGACGGCTCCTCGTGTGGTCGGGCTCAGAAGGCGAAGGACTCGTGGTGGATCCGCCCCGGCCGCACCCCGGCGGCCCGCAGCGCCCGTACGGCCTCCGCGGTGACGGCCTCGGGCCCGCACAGGTACACCTCGTGCTCCGCGAGCCCCGGCACCAGGCGGGCCAGCGCCGCCCCGAGGTCGCCGACCTGCTCGCGGGGGCCGAGCAGCTCGTGCACCGTCGCGCCGCGCCGCCGGGCGATCTCCGTCAGCTCCGCCCGGAACAGCACGTCCTCGGCGCGCCGGGCCCGCTGGACCAGGATGACCTCGCCCGGCAGGGTCTCGAACAGGGCCCGCAGCGGGGTGATCCCGACGCCCACCCCGAGCAGCAGTACCCGGCGCCGGCGCTGCCGGCGCCCGGTGAACGCGCCGTACGGCCCCTCGGCCCGGACCGGGGTGCCCGGGCGCAGCCGGGCGACGGCGGCGCTGTGGCCGCCGAGGTCCTTGACGGTGAACCGGAGGAAGTCCGGGCGGGCCGGCGCGGACAGCGAGTACGGGTTGGCGGCCCAGCGCAGCCCGGGGGCCTGGAACTGGAGGCGGAAGAACTGGCCGGGCTCGGCGCGGAGTTCGTCGAGCCGCCGACCGGACAGGAACAGCGACACCACGCCCGGTCCCTCCGGCCGGATCTCGGCGACCCGCAGCCCGTGCCGCCGGTCGAGCAGCCAGGGCCGCAGCAGCCGGAACCAGCCGAGCAGCGCCGCCGTCCCGAAGTAGAGCGCGTACCAGGCGGCCCGGCCGGGTCCGCCGCCGAGGTCGGCGCCGGTGGTCAGCTGGTGGGCGAAGGCCAGCGCCACCGCGAGGTAGGTGGCCAGGTGCAGGTGGTACCAGGTCTCGTAGGAGAGCCGGCGGCGGGCCGCCCGGGCGGAGACCGCTCCGGTGCCGAGCATCAGCAGGGTGCCGAAGGCGGCCTTGAGCATGTCGGGGTAGTGGAAGACGATCTCCACGCCCTCGTCGAGCGGCCCGCGCCCGTCGGTGAGCGCGTACCCCCAGACCACGGTCAGCAGGTGCACGGTGACCAGGCCGACCAGCCAGCGGCCGCCGTACGCGTGCCAGCGGGCCAGCCGGTCGGCGCCGACCCCGCGCTCCACGGCCGGCAGCCGGGCCATCAGCAGGAGCAGCACCGGTGCGGCGTACCCGGCGAGCAGTCCGGTGATCCGCCCGGCGCCGGTCAGCCAGCCGGCCGCGCCGGCCACCGAGGAGGTGTCCGCCCACCACAGCCCGAGCACGCCGAGCGCGCCGGCGGCGATCAGGCCGAGCGCGGCGCCCGGCGGCAGCGCGAGCGGCGGGCGCTCGGCCGCCCGGTGACGCGGGCCGGCCGGCGCCTGCCGGGACTTCGGTGCGGTGGCAGTGGCCATCGGGGAACCTCCTTGACTCCCGGGGGCGGCACGGCCCCGCCCGGGCGGTCCACGATCGCACCGCAAGCTCTGAGTCGCCTCTGAGCGGGCCCGCCGCCGGCGCCCGCCAGAACCACCGTTTCCCCTGGTCAGAGGCCGTATGGGGCCCACGAACGGCCCCCGCTGATCTCACGGCTTTCTCATCGCGGCAGCCCGGAAGCCCGGCAACCCGGCAACCCGACAGCCCGGCAGCCCGGAAGTCCTAGCCGACCCGGACCACGTACTTGCCCCGGACCCCGCCCGCCTCCAGCGCCCGGTGGGCCGCCGCCGTCTCCTCCAGGGGGAAGACCGTGTCCACCGCGGGGCGCAGCTTGCCCTCGACCACGTGGCGGGCGAGGTCGTCGAAGTCCGCCTGCCCGGGGTTGCCGCTGAAGAAGCGCACCCGGCCGCGTCCGTGGACGGTGCTGGCCGCGAGGTAGCCGAAGGACGCGGCGGGCCGTTTCGGGTCGAAGGCGAGGGTGACCATGCGCCCGCCGGGCGCCGGTCGGCGCCGGTAGGCCCGCAGGTCGGTCCCCGCCGTGTCCAGGACCACGTCGAAGCGGTCCAGGTCCGCGGCCCGCACCGTCCGGTGGTCGATCGCCCGGTGCGCGCCGAGCCCGCGGACGAAGTCGAGGCCGGTGGCGCGGGCGAGGGCCGTGACCTCGGCGCCGTAGGCCCGTCCGAGCTGGACGGCGGCGTTGCCGACACCGCCCGCCGCACCCCGGACGAGGAGCCGTTCGCCGGGGCGCAGCCCGGCCTTGTCCCGCAGGGCGGTGATGGCCGCGGTGGCCACCGGCAGGGCGGCGGCGTCCACCGGGTCGATGCCGTCGGGGAGCCGCCCGACCCGGGTGGCGGGCACGCTCACGTACTCGGCGGCGCTGCCGAACCCGGAGGTGCGGCCCAGGACTCCCCACACCCGGTCGCCGGGCGCGAACCGGGTGACTCCGGCGCCCGGTTCGGCGACCTCGCCGGTGAAGTCCAGGCCGACCCGCTGGGGGAAGGTCCGGCCGCTCAGGAGCCGCAGACGGCCCGAACGGACGGTCAGTTCGCCGCCGTTGACGCTGAACGCGCGCACCTTCACCAGCACTTCGCCGGGGGCCGGCTCGGGGCGCGGCACGCGGCCCACGTACAGCACCTCGGGGCCGCCGTAGCGGTCGTACAGCACGGCCTTCATCATCCGGTCGTTCATCGTTCTCCCGTTCCGGCCCGGGGACTTGCGGGTCCGGCAGCGACCGTAGGCTCTCAAGCGGACGCAATCGTCCGTTTGGACCGGAAGCGAGAGACAGTGATGGTGGATTCCTCTCGGATCACAGCCCGGGGCGGGGTGCGGGCGGACGCCCGGCGCAACCGGGAGCGCGTCCTCGTCGCCGCCCGGGCGGTCTTCGCGGAGCACGGGATCGACGCCCCGATGGCCGCCGTGGCCCGTCGGGCCGGGGTCGGCGTGGCGACGCTGTACCGGCACTTCCCGACCCGGGACGCCCTGGTGCGGGGCGCGTTCGCGCAGCAGATGCAGACCTGCGCGCGGGCGCTCACCGAGGCCCTGGCCGCCCCCGACCCCTGGCAGGGCTTCCAGCGGTTGATCGAGACGGTCTGCGCGCTGCAACGGGAGGAACGCGGGTTCCCGGCCGCGTTCGTCACCGCCTTCCCGGACAGCGGGTCGCAGCACGCGCACGCCCGCCGACGGGCCGAGCGCGACGTCGCGACCCTGGTGCGCCGGGCGCAGGCCTCGGGCGCGCTGCGGCCCGACTTCCACCCCTCCGACCTCGCCGTGGTGCTGCTGGCCCACTGCGCCCTGGTCACCGCCCTGCCCGACGACGGTGCGGCGTCCCGGCGCCTGGTGGCCTACCTGCTCCAGTCGTTCCGCGCCGACGGGGCCCGCGGACCGCTGCCGCCGCCGGCCGCGCTGACCCTGCGCGACCTCCCGACCGCGGCCGACGGCCGAACCCCCTCGCCGCCCGCCCACCCCGGTACATGACGTAACGTCAGAAGCTCACGCGCAGGATTCTGACGACCACGTGAGAGGTACCGACATGCCCCGCCCAGCACACATCGCGATGGTGAACATCCCGGCGCACGGCCACGTCAACCCCAGCCTGGACGTGATCCGGGAGCTGGTCTCCCGCGGCCACCGCGTCAGTTACGTGAACGACCCGACCTTCGCCGAGCAGATCGGGACCACCGGCGCCCGGCTCGTGCCGTACGAGACCGGCCTGGAGATCCTCAAGGGCCGTGCGGTCGTGCCCGGGACCAATGTGCACGGCATGGTCTTCGGCGAGGCGCAGGCCATGCTGCCCCGGATGCGGGAGGCCTTCCACGACGACCGGCCCGACCTGGTGCTGTACGACTTCATGGCGTACGCGGGACGGGTCCTGGCCGACGGCTGGGGCGTCCCGTCGATGCTGGTCTCGCCGTCCCGGATCGCCCAGGCCGACCCCGAGGCGGAGCCGTTCCGGACGGTCATGGCGGCCCTGGAGGCGGAGGGCGTACCGGAGCGCTTCGCCAAGTGGCTGGCCGAGAACGGGGTGGCGCCCCGCGACATGTTCTCGTACATGCTGCGCCCGGACCGCGGGCTCGCGCTGATCCCCCGGGCGCTCCAGAGCGCGGTCGACGAGGTCGACCCCGAGGTCTTCTCCTTCGCCGGCCCCTGCCTCGACAACCGGGAGCACCAGGGCGGTTGGACCAGGCCGCAGGGCGCGCAGAAGGTCCTGCTGGTCTCGCTCGGCTCCGCCTTCACCCACCAGCCGGCCTTCTACCGGGCGTGCCTGGAGGCCTTCGGGGACCTTCCCGGCTGGCACGTCGTGCTCCAGGTCGGCAAGGCGACCGACCCGGCGGAGCTGGGGCCGATCCCAGCCAACGTCGAAGTGCACCCCTGGGTCCCGCAGTTCGCGGTGCTGCGCCAGGCCGACGCGTTCATCACCCACGCCGGGATGGGCGGGTGCAGCGAAGGCCTGTACTGCGGGCTGCCGATGGTGGCGGTGCCCCAGGCCGCCGACCAGTTCGAGAACGCGGACCGGCTGGTCGAACTCGGCGTCGCACGGCGCCTGGACACCGAGCAGGCCACCGCCGAGGCGCTGCGCTCCGCCGTACTGGAGCTCACCACCGACCCGGCGGTGGCGGCCCGGCTGGCCGAAATCGGCGGGGAGGTCCGCGCGGGCGGCGGCGCGTCGAGGGCCGCCGACCTGATCGAGGCCGCCCTGGTCTGACCCGGCCCGCGCGCTGCCCCCGCCCCCGCCCCTGGCCGGGGGCGGCGTGCGGTCAGCGCGGCGCCGTCGCCCCGCCCAAGGGGGCCCGGCGCGGCGAGACCCGGCGGTGACTGATCCGCCAACCGTCCGCGGTGCGCACCACGGTGTCCTCGTAGGAGACGGAGCCGCAGGAGCCGTCCGCCCGGACCCCCAGCCCCTTGGAACGGACCCGCACCCGGCCGTCCGCCCCCGCCGTGACGACGACATTGGTGACGTGGTGCGCGACCGGGTTGCCCGCGCCCAGCGCCCGTGCCGCCGCGCGGACGGCCGCCACTCCGGACAGCGGCTCCTGGCCGAACTCGGTGAGGTCGTAGACCGCGTCGACGGTGAACACCTCGTCCAGCCGGTCGAGGTCTCCGTCGTCGACGAGGTGACCGTGCATCGAGACCAGGTCGACGACGGCCCAGCGGTCCTCCGGGGTGAGCGACACGAGCGTCCTTCCGGTCAGACCGAGTCGGGGGTCGGGGCGGGGGTCGGGGCGGGGAGGCGGCCGGACAGCAGGGCGCGGCCGAGGGGGGTGGGGCGGTGGGTGACGGTGCGGCCGTCGCGGTCCTTGGTGGTGAGGCCGGAGTCGGCGAGGACGGTGGCGTGTTCGCTGGCGGAGGCCGTGGAGATGTCCAGCAGCCCGGCCAGGTCCTTGGTGGAGCACGGGCCGTGGGTGGCGATGGCCTCCAGGGCGGCGGCGCGGGTCTGGCCGAGCAGGGCGGTGAGGTTGCGGCTCGGGGCGGGTTCGGGCTCGGGCTGCAAGGGGCCGCTGATCCTCGCCGGGTAGAGGAGGACGGGCTGCTGCCCAGGGTCCTCGAAGCGGGCGATGACGGGGCGGCGGGGGCCGAACACGCAGGGCTGGAGCAGGAGTCCGCGACCGTCCAGCCGGATGTCGTGCCGGCAGGCCCCCACCAGCGGGAAGCTGAGCACCGGGCGGCGCCAGGAGACGGACGGGTGCAGCGAGGCGAGGACCCGGTCCGGTTCGCCGAGCCGGCGGCGCCGGCCGTGGTCGGTGGTGACGATGGTCTCGATCTGCCGCCGGTAGGGGTCGATCGCGCGGGTCTGGTAGTCGGCGGTGACGTTGCCGAGCAGTCGCCGGGCCCGCCGGTCGCCCGCGGCCACGCCGCGCGCGAAGGCGCTCAACTGCCTGGTCCCGCCGACCGATCGCAGGTGGTCGCGGAGCGGTTCCTCGGGCGCCTCGGCGGTGGCGCTCTCGGTGGCGCCGGGGTCGCGGCGCACGGCGAGGAACTCCGGGATGGCCGAGGGGGTGTAGAGGTCGAAGAGCAGCGCGGTCCGGGGGTTCCAGGACGCCCGCAGCCGGTTGCGCCACACCTGGAAGCGTGGATCGCAGCGGCCGCTGACCAGGCCGTGGACGCTGAGGGACAGCTCCATCGACATGTCCGGACGCTCCGCCACCCGGACGCGGTCCAAGTCGTCCGTACCGAAGATGATTCGCAGCACGGACAGGATCGTCGCCCCGCGGGCGGCCGCTCCGCAAGACCGTTCGGCGAGGACCGAATCCATTGCCCTCCGGCCCCGGGGCCCGGCAGGCTCGGAGGGCCGGCGGGGCGGCGCCCGCCGCCCCGCCCGGGCGGGGTGCCCCGGGTGACGGACCGGGGCGCCCCGCCGGCGCGGGGGTGGCGGGACGCGGCCGGGCTCAGCCCAGCTCGGCCGCCGACTCGACGACCACGCCGTACAGGTCCCCGACGGTGGCGAGCGCGCCCCGGTGGACCTGGGCGGCGGTGAGCTCCTCGGCGCCGGAACCCAGCGGGCGGGTCGCGCAGGCGTCGGCGACCACGGTGGGGCGGTTGCCGCGCAGGAAGGCGCCGGCGGTGGTGAAGGCGACGCACATGTGGGTCATGAACCCGGCGACCACGACCTCCTGGTGGCCGGCCGCGTCGACCAGTTCGCCCAGCTCGGTGCCGACGAAGGCGTCCGGGGCCTGCTTGACCACCACCCGCTCGCCCTCGGCCGGGGCCACCGCCGGGTGGATCTGCCCGATCTCCTCGCGGATGTCGTACGGGGTGCCGGCGCCGCCGTCGTTGACGACGTGGACGACGGTGGCGCCCTCGGCCCTGGCCCGGGCGAGCAGGCCGGCGGCCGCGTCGAGGGCCTCGCGCCAGCCGGTCAGCTCCATCACGCCGCGGGTGTAGGTGTTCTGGTAGTCGACCAGGACGAGGGTGCTCGCGCCGAGCCGGGCGGGCTTGTCGTCGAGACCGGTGAGGGTGCGCAGGGTGGTGCTGGGCATGGCTGTGCCGCCTTCGGGCCTGGGGGGTGTCGGGGCAGGTCACGCGGGGTGCGGCCTGCCCCAGGAACGCTACGGGCGGGCCCGGTGTGGCGGCAATGCCGTCTAACATGCAGAATCCGACATCGGCGTCGGCATCGACCGTCGGCGCCGACATCGACCGTCGGCACCGGCACCGGCACCGGCACCGGAGTGAGGGAGGGAGGCCCCGTGGAGAGCGCGCAGCAGCGGCTGGTCGTCATCGTCCTGTTCGAGGGCGTCGACCTGCTGGACGTCACCGGACCGCCCGAGGTGTTCGCGCTGCTCCGGCGGGAGACCGGGGACGCGGTCGGCTACCGGGTGGTGCTGGCCGCCGCCACCGCCGAGCCGGTCACCACCGCGGCCGGGGTGCGGATCCTGCCCGACCTGACCTTCGACCGGGCCGCCGCCGAGGGCGGCATCGACACCCTGCTGGTGCCCGGGTCGGTGGAGGTCGACGCGGCCGGTCGGGTCCGGGCGGTGGCCGACCCGGAGGTGGTCGGGCAGGTGCGCCGGCTCGCGGCCCGCTCACGCCGGGTCGCCTCGGTGTGCGTCGGAGCGCACCTGCTGGCCGCCGCCGGGCTGCTGGACGGCAAGCGGGCCACCACCCACTGGTCGACCGCGGGCCAACTCGCCGCCGAGTACCCGCAGATCGAGGTCGACGCCGACCCGATCTTCATCCGCGCGGGCGAGGTCTGGACGGGCGCGGGCATCAGCGCCTGCCTGGACCTCTCGCTCGCCCTGGTCGCCGAGGACTTCGGCGAGGAACTCGCCCTGCGGGTCGCCCGCCAGCTGGTGATGTACCTCAAACGCCCCAGCGGCCAGAGCCAGTTCAGCGTCCCGCTGGAGCCGGTCTCCACCACCCGGCGGATCGAGGAGCTGCGCCACCACATCCTGCGCCACCTGACCGGCCGGCTCACCGTGCCCGAGCTGGCGGCCCACGCGCACCTCAGTGAACGGCAGTTGATCCGGATCTTCAAGACCGAGCTGGGCACCACCCCGAGCGCCTACATCGAGTCCGCCCGGGTCGAACTCGCCCGCCACCGGCTGGAGTCGGGCGACGACACCCTCGAACGCATCGCCACCGCCTGCGGGTTCGGCACTACCGACACCCTGGTACGGGCCTTCCGCCGCCGACTGGACACCACGCCGACCGACTACCGCCAGCGCTTCCGCACGGCCGTCACGGCCGGAGCGTCCGTCACGGGTACGACGGACGTCACGGCCCCACGGGCTGACACAGCCGGACCGTGAACACCGTGCGGCCCGGCCGGCTGGCCGCCTCGACCGTGCCGCCGTGCGCCTGGACCACGGCCCGGACGATGGCCAGGCCCAGCCCGGTCGAGCCGGTGGCCCGGGAGCGGGCCCGGTCGCCCCGGACGAAGCGTTCGAAGACCCGTTCCAGCAGCTCCGCCGGGATCCCCGGCCCCTCGTCGGTGACGCTCAACTCGACGTGCCCGGCGCCGGGTTCGAGGCGCAGCTCGACCGCCGTGCCGGCCGGGGTGTGGGTGCGGGCGTTGGCCAGCAGATTGGCCACCACCTGGCTCAGCCGGTGCTCGTCCCCGTGCACCAGGACCGGCTCCTCGGGCAGTGCCAGGCGCCAGCGGTGGCCGGGCCCGGCCGCCCGGGCGTCGGCCACGGCGTTCAGCGCGATCCGGGTGAGGTCCACCTCGTCCCCGGCCAGCGGGCGGCCCGCGTCCAGCCGGGCGAGCAGCAGCAGGTCCTCGACGATCGCGCCCATCCGCAGGGCCTCGGCGTCGATCCGCTCCAGTGAGTGCCGCACCTCGCCGGGCACCTGGCCCGGGTGGCGCAGCGCCAGTTCGGCGTGGCCGCGGACGGCGGCCACCGGGGTGCGCAGTTCGTGGCTGGCGTCGGCGGCGAAGCCGCGCAGCCGCTCCTCCACGGCGTGCCGGCGGGCCAGCGCGTCGCCGACGTGGCCGAGCATCCGGTTGAGGGCGGCGCCGACCCGGCCGACCTCGGTGCGCGGGTCGTCGTCGGGGACCCGCTCGGCGAGCAGCACCTCGCCGCTGGCGAGCGGCAGCGCGCTCACCCGCTCGGCCATGCCGACCACCCGGCGCAGCGGGCGCAGCGACCAGCCGACCCAGACCGCCCCGGCGGCGCCGGCCGCGGCGACGGCGATCGCGAAGACGGTCAGCTCCAGGGTCTCCAGCCGCGTCACGGTGTCCTCGGCCGGGCCCAGCGGCAGCCCGCTGACCAGGACGTCGCCGTCCCGCCCGGCCACCGCGCGGACCCGGTAGTGGCCCAGGGGGCCGCCGAGGTCCAGGGTGCGGGCCGGGCCGCCGGCCGGCAGGGCGGCCAGCGAGCGCTGCTGGTCGGGCGTGAAGGCGACCCGGTCGTCCGCGTTGTCCGGGTCGTCGACGTCGTCGGCGTCGCCGTCGACCACCCCGGCGGCGGTGACCTTGCCCCCGAGCAGTCGCACGCCCAGGGTGCCGGGGGTCTGGGCCCGGGTGTCCGGGCCGGCGCCGGTGCCGGTGTGCTCCAGGCTGGCGGCGTACCGGCCGCCGGCCTCGGCGAGCTGCTGGTCGAGGCGGTCGACCAGGAAGTGCCGCAGGGCGGCGGCGGTGGCGAAGCCGACGGCGGCGCAGGTGACCACCAGCAGCACCAGCAGTCCGGCGATCAGCCGGGCCCGCAGGGTGCGGGGCAGCAGCTTCCGCAGCGCCCTGGTGACCCGCGCGGCGGCCCGTCCCACTGCGCGCGTCGTCGCGCGCCTCATTGCGCGGCCTTGATCAGGTAGCCCGCGCCCCGGACGGTGTGGATCATCGGGCTGCGGCCCGCGTCCAGCTTCTTGCGCAGGTAGCTGATGTACAGCTCCACGATGTGCGCCTGCCCGCCGAAGTCGTACGACCAGACCGCGTCCAGGATCTGCGCCTTGCTGAGCACCTGCCGGGGGTGGCGCATCAGGTGGGCGAGCAGCGCGTACTCGGTCGGGCTGAGCTCGATGGTCTCACCGTCCCTGGTGACCTCGCGGGCCCGGTCGTCCAGGACGAGGTCGCCCAGCACCAGGGCGTGCGCGGGCGGTCGGCGCGGCCCGTCCGTCGGCGCGGCCCGGCGCAGCAGCCCGCGCAGCCGGACCACCACCTCGGCCAGGCTGAACGGCTTGGTGACGTAGTCGTCACCGCCGGCCGCGATCCCCGCGATCCGCTCCTCGACGGCGTCCCGGGCGGTGAGGAAGAGCACCCGCACCTCGGGCTGCTCGGCGTGGATCCGGCGCAGCACCTCCAAGCCGTCGAGGTCGGGCAGCATGACGTCGAGCACCACGGCGTGCGGCCGCCAGTGCGCGGCCTCCCGGACGGCCTCCAGACCGGTGGTCGCGCCGCGGGCCTGCCAGCCCTCGTAGCGGACGGCGCCGCAGACCACCTCGACCAGGTCCGGTTCGTCGTCGACGACCAGGACGCGCCAGTCCGGGCGGTCGGCGGTGTCGTCCATGCTGCTCCCTCGGCTCCCTCGGCTCGGCGGCGGACGGCGTCCATTCCGGCGGCGTTCGTGCCGGCGCCGCTCATTCTGGCCCGCCGCGATGAGAAACCCGTGAGACCACCGGAACCGTTTCCGGGCCCCCGCACCTCCACTGACCTGGGCAAACGTGGCCGGTGGCAAGCGCCGGCCACGGGACAGACCGGCCGTCCGGCGGCTCGTCGGGCGCCGTGCACGAGCGCTTCCCGCGGGTCATCCTGGGAGGGGAGGGGTGCCGCCGCCTGACATCCACCCCGCTTAAGCGGCGAGGGGCCCGCACGAACCAACAGGTCGTGCGCAGAGTCCTGGAGGATCCCATGACGAATCTGCTCGACTGGCGCTCCTGCTACAAGTGCCAGACGCTCTTCTTCGACATGCTTCCGGAGAAGGGCGCATGCCCTGCCGGGGAGGGCCACAAGGCCTTCGGCTTCGCGTACAGCTTCCCCTCCGACGCCACGGAGACCCCGACGCAGCAGTCGAACTGGCGCCAGTGCGGAAACTGCTACGCACTGTTCTTCGACGGCTTTCCCACGAAGGGCACCTGTCCCACGGGTGGTGGACACCGGGCGACCGGCTACCTGTGCACCGTCCGGCACGACGGTTCGGCGGACGCGCCGACCCAGCAGACGAACTGGCGCTTCTGCGGCAACTGCTACGGCATGTTCTTCAATGGCTTCCCGGAGAAGGGGCGGTGCCCCGCGGGCGGCGGACACCAGGCGAGCGGCTGGGTGTTCGTCATCGACCACTGGCCGGACGAACCCCAGGACTTCATGGACTGGCAGGAGCTCACGGCCTTCGACCTCGTCAACAGCGCCCGCCGGCAGAACGGGGCCCCGGACGTGTCGATCGATCCCGGGCTCGTCGGTACGACACGCGCCCACAGCCAGGACCTCGCCGACCACCCCGGTCTGAAGGACCGGACGTGGAACGGATGGCCGGGCCACCTGGGGTCGGACGGCAGCACGCCGCCGGACCGCATCCTGCACGCCGTCGGGATCTCCGGCAGCGAGAACGTCTACATCGGCTGGTCCTCCGGCAGCGCTCCGCTGCCCGCGCCCCAGGACGCGTTCACCTGGTGGATGGGCGAGCCGATGCACCGGGCCAACCTCCTCGACCGCAACCACACCCGGGCCGGCCTGGGCATCTCCTACGGGCCCGGTACGGCCCCCGACGGGAGCCCGGCCACGTACTTCTACTTCACGCAGGACTTCGTCAACTGAGCGCGGTGCCCGCCTCGTCGCCCGCCCGGTCGTCCTGCGGGCGCGGCCCGGTGTAGGTGGCCCGGGCGCGCATCCGCAGGGGTTCCTCGCGGTACTCCTCCACCGCGTGGGCCAGCCAGCCAGGGGTGCGGGCCACGGCGAAGATCACCTCGCCGGCCTCCGCGGGCAGTCCGGTGGTCAGCGCCATGGCGGCCAGTGCCAGGTCGATGTTGGCCCGCTGGGCGGGCCGGCCGGCCGGGCCCGCGGCCGCCTCCACCGCGGCGACCGCCGCCACCACCTCCGCTCCGCCGTCGAGTCGGCGGACCGCGTCGAGCAGGGCGACCGCGCGGGGGTCGCCGTCCGGGTAGAGCCGGTGGCCGAGCCCCGGGATCGGCCGGCCGGTGCGCAGGTAGTCGGAGACCACGGGGACCGCGCCGTCGGCCAGGACCTCGGCGAGCATCCGGTGCGCCAGCGGGCTGGCGGCGCCGTGCAGGGGGCCGTCGGTGGCACCGAGTCCGGCGGAGACCACCGCGTACGGATGCGCCCGCGCCGAGGCGGCCACCCGCGCCGCCACGGTGGAGACCGCCAGCTCGTGGTCGATCAGCAGCACGAGGGCCCGGTCCAGGCAGGCCAGCTCCCCGGGGGCGGGGGCGGCGGGCGCCAGCCGGCTCCACAGCCGCGCGGCCAGCGGGGCGTCGGGCCCGGGGTCGGGTGCGGTGCGCGGCAGGGCCTCCACCATCCCGGCGATCAGGGCCGCCCCGGCGGCCCGGACGGTCTGCTCGCGCAGGTCGAAGCGGAGCGGGTCGAGCGCGGCGGCGACGGTGACCGAGATCCGGAGCCGGTCGGGCAGCCGGATCCCGTCGGGTAGCGCGGCGGCGGCCCGGGCCAGCGCCTCGGCGGTGGCCGGCGGCACCCGCAGCTCCACCGGGGCGTCGGTGTCCAGCCCCCAGAACCAGCCGATCACGGCCTCGAAGCCGTGCCCGGCGGCCAGGTCGACAGCGTCGCGGCCGCGGTAGTGGAGCCGGCCGTTCTCGATCAGGGTCAGCCCGGTCCGGACCTCGACCGGTTCGCTGCCCCACCCCGGTTCGGCGCCCGACGGCTCGCCCGCCGCCGGCCGCACCGGCGCGCGACGGCCGCGGGCGGCCAGCTCGGCGACCTCGCGGGCGTCGAAGGTGCTGCCCTTGCCTCCCGGGGCCCGCTCGCTGCTGAGCTGCCCGCGGCTGGCGTAGGCGTACACCGTCTCCACCTTCACGCCGAGCTGCTCGGCGACCTGCTGGGTGGTCAAGCGTTCGGCCATGGTCCGTCCTCGTCGTCCTGTGACGCCTCCGCGCCTTGATGATCCACAGTATTACACATTGATTTCAATCAACATTGACAACATGGATCCATGGTCGGAGAGTACAGAACGTCGCCGGAGCACCGGGCGGGAAGATCCACGAGAAGGGCCACTGCCATGCCGAGCACCACCGAGATCGAGGTCCCCCGCGGCCTCAAGGGCGTCGTGGTCACCGAGACCGAACTCGGCGACGTCCGCGGCCTGGAGGGCTTCTACCGCTACCGCCAGTACTCGGCGATCGACCTCGCCGAACAGCGCACCCTGGAGGACGTCTGGCACCTGATGCTCCTCGGCGGACTGCCGGACGCACCCGCCCGCACCGCCTTCCTCGCCCGCACCACCCCGCTGCGCCGCCTGCCGGACGCCCTGCGTCCGCTCCTGCCCGCACTGGCGGCGAGCACCGCGCACGGCGGCCCGCTCGCCACCCTGGGCGCCGCGCTCTCGGTCGCCGCCGCCGACCGCGGCATCCGCCCCCTCTACGACACCGCGCCCGAACAGCGGATCGAGGACGCGCTGTTCGCCACCGCGCTGGTCCCCACCGTCCTGACCGCGCTGCACCGGCTGCAGCAGGGCCGCCAGCCGGTGGAACCGCGCGACGACCTCGGCTACGCCGCCAACTACCTCTACATGCTGACCGGCGAGGAGCCCGGGCCCGCCGAGGCCCGGGCGATCGAGCAGTACCTGATCTCCACGGTGGACCACGGCTTCAACGCCTCCACCTTCACCGCCCGGGTGATCGCCTCCACCGGGGCCGACCTCGTCGCCTGCCTGGTCGGCGGGCTCGGCGCGCTCTCCGGGCCCCTGCACGGCGGCGCGCCCAGCCGGGCCCTGGACACCCTGGACGCGATCGGCACCCCGGACCGGATCGACGGCTGGATCCGCGAGCACGTCCTGGCCGGCGACCGGATCATGGGCTTCGGCCACGCCGTCTACCGCACCGAGGACCCGCGGTCCCGGATGCTGCGCGGCGTCGCCGAGTCCTTCGGCGGTGAACTCGTCGACCTCGCCGTCCAGGTGGAGGCCCGGGTCGAGGCGATCCTGGCCGAACTCAAGCCGGGCCGCGAACTGCACACCAACGTCGAGTTCTACGCCGGCGTGCTGATGCACCTCTGCGGCCTGCCGAGGGAGATGTTCACCCCCACGTTCGCCGCGGCCCGGGCGATCGGCTGGAGTGCCAACATCCTAGAGCAGGCCGCCGACCCCAAGATCATCCGCCCGGCCGCCCGCTACACCGGCCCCGCGGCTCCCCAGCCCCTGCCGACGGCCTGACCGCTGTGACCGCCCTGGCCGCCCTGGCCGCCCTGGCCGCCCGCCTGCTTAGGGCTCCGGGCTCCGGGCTCGGGGTGGATCGGAACAGATTCATCCGAACGAGTGAACGACACGGGTGCCCCATGCCCACCCCTCGCTGACGTGCCCGAGGATTCCCGGCAGACCATCGGAGGGGTGGGTTCCATGGAAGCGGATCGGCGTTTTGCTGGTCAGCGTGTTCGGACCGCAGGAGGCACGCGAGGCGGTGCTCGGCGGCGCCCGCATCATCGACAGCGAGGATCCGCGCAGCGCCCTCGGCACCATCAAGCCGCGGCGGATCATGGACATCGCCGACGCGGTGCTCGCCGCCCGCCGGGCACTGCCCGTCCAGCTGAGCACCAACATCGGCGAGGACCAACTGCTCTTCCGCCGGGCTGACAACGGCCTGGCCCTGGCCAAGTCGGCCTACGAGCAGGTCGGCAAGGCGGCGCAGGCCGCCCTCGGAGTGGCCCTCGCGATGGGCACCCGGGTGCACTCGTGCGGGATCGTCAGGTCGGCCTGGACGGCATGACGGCGGATCAGGCCGGCGAGGTGCTGCGCGAGATCGTCGCCACCGTCCGCCGGGCCGACGGCCTGTCGGCGACCCGGGTGATGGCCGTGCTGTTCGCCCAGGACCTCGACCTGTGGGACACCCGGAAGACCCTCCCGCAGGTCCGCCGCGCCCTGGTCGGCCTGCGCGAGTACCAGCCCTGCGCCCCGCCCCGGGGCCGACCGCCACCGACTTCAACGGCGGCGTCATGCGGGATGACGACGGAATGCGCCAGGGGCTGGCCGGACAGACCGCGCTCGGCCGCGTCGGCGAACCCGAGGAGATCGGCGACGCCATCGCCACACTGGCGTCGGAGGGCCTGAGCTGGATGACCGCCCAGCGCATCGAGGTCTCCGGCGGCTTCCTCGTCTGACCGACCGATCGACCGACCGGGCGGGCGGGCCCGTCCCGGGCCGCGCCGGATGGTGCCCACGTAAAGTGAGATCTTCGATGGAGTGGCAGGGGTGGAGACCGTGGAGATCACCGTCCAGTGGATACGGACGTCCTGGACGAAGCGGTCCCGGGGAGGAGAGGCCGCGGCTCGCAGGAACGCGGCCCCGGTCGGCTTCACCATCCCGAACGCGCCGTCCTCGTTGGCGCACGTGGTCCGCATGCATGAGCGTGACGGCTTCGAACCCAGTGGCGGCCAGGAGGAGCTGGGCAAGGTCGACGTCCAGCTTCGCGAGGCCGACGGACGGTTGCGGGTCCTTCCCCGAGTGCAGCCGCTGTTCGCCGTACCGGCTCGGCCGCGGCGTCCCCCGGCTGTGCGTCTTGTCCCCGGACAGTGGGTCCGTTGGCAGCTCAACTACCGTTTCAGCAGTGCGGCGGGGGCGCAGGACTGGTCGTACTGGCTGGATACCTTCAATGTCGCCTACGGCCCCGTGACCGCCGATGCCTTCTCGTCGGAGCCCACCGTGTTCATCGACGAGCGGGGACCACTCCGGTAGCGGCTTGGTGGTGTGACCGAGCACCGGGGTGTCCGGCCTCCGCTTCGGTTCTGCTGGGCTGTCCGAGGTCGACCAGGAGTCTGTCGATACGGTCGCCGGTGCAGCGGTGGCGTTCGACCGCGCGGTCCCAGCCGCGCTCGGCGGCGTCGCGGGCGAGGGCTTGCTCAACTTCGCGTCGCGCCCGCAGTCGTGGCGCGTACCCGGGCGTGGTGGCGAACGTCGCGCAGGTCAGGTAGAGGTCGCACGCGCAGGGGCCCTCCACGGGAAGCCTGAGACAGCGGCCGAGTTCGAGCTCGGTCCTGAAGAAGTCGGTCCTGAGCCAGTCGATCGACGCGTCCGGCAGGGGGCCGTTGCGCAGTTCGTCGCCGCGGCGGCCTATGGCCGACCCTGACCCAGAGCGTTGGCCTGTCCTGGTCTGTGGCCGCCACACCCGCGACGACTTCACCCTGTTCCCCTGCGGCATGGTCGAATTCCTCCGCAAGCTGCTCCTGGACGAATTCGACCCGTACCCACTCAGCATCGATCTTCGCGACGCCTCACCGCGCTACGTGCACTGGTTCGAGCAACAACGGCGCTCGAAGGCGGGCTTGGACCGATACTCCGGTGAACCACGGCCGGCCAACCAGTAGGGGTTGTCGAGGCCCTGCTGGTCGTAGCCACTCGTTGATCGCTGGGATCAGCACGGCGTCTCGCTCGGCCCCTGTCAGAGCTGATCCAACTCCCAGCCCTCAACGCCTATGAGGCCTACTCGTCCCGCGCCAACCGTGCCAAGCGCGCCTACCTGTGCAAACGCGGCATCAAGGCCGTCGTCCCGGAGATGCGGGACCAGACTGCCCGAGTTGAATACGCGAGCCCACCATTACCGAGGCCGGTCTCACCCTCTGGGCCGAGGGCGGCCCCGGCGGTAAGGCGTGGGGCGCCGGGGTCAGGGGGTGGCGGTGCGGGGCTGGCGGGGGAGCGGGAGGGTGAGGGCCTCGGGGGAGGCGGGCGGGAGGGCCAGGGCGGAGGCGGTCTCGGCGGGGAGGGGGCGGAAGCCGAGGAGGCCGGTGGTGAGGCGGGTGGTGGCGCGGTGCCAGTCGGGGATGCGCTGGAGCATGGCGTGGCCGCTGCCGGTGACGGTGTAGCCGCAGACGCGGGCGCCGGCGGCGCGGCTGCGGGCGGCGAAGGCGTGGGTGTCGGCGGGCAGGGTGACGGTGTCGCGGTCGCCGTGCAGCAGCAGGACATCGCGGTCGGCCAGTTGCTCGCAGGGGTCGGCGGCCGGGCACCAGGGGGCGAGGGCGACCAGGCCGGTGACGGCCGGGTGCCCGCCGGCCCGCAGCGCGGCGCGGCCGCCCATGGAATGGCCGACCAGGACGGTGGGCACCGGGCCGAGCGCGGCCGTCAGTTCGTCGAGTGCGGCGGACGCGTCCCGGGCGGCGTCGGCGCGGGCACCGTTCCAGCCCCGGTGGCGGTAGCGGACGGTGGCGATGGCGACGTCCTGGCCCGCGGTCTCCCGGGCCAGGCCGCGCAGGAAGCCGTGCATCCGCAGCAGCGGGAGGTTGAACCGGCGGGGCCGGGCGAGGTTGTGCTCCTCACCGCCGTGCAGGACCAGGACGGCGGCCCGGGCCACCGGGGGCCGCACCTGCCAGCGCAGCGCCCGGTGCGCGGCCGCACCGGCACCCGGGCCCGCACCCGCGCCCGTACCTTCGCCCGCGGTGGCACCCGGGCCCGCACCGCCACCGTTCACCTTCGCACCGTCCAGCACAGTCCAGCTCCGTCCCGCCCCGTCACCGTCGATCCGCAGTCCGTGGCCCCCGCCCCCGTCGGCCCGGACCGCCACTGTACGCGTGCGGACGGCGGGACCGTTCACCCGACGGAACCATCCCGGACATTCCGGCGCGCGCGGTCGGGGTGGGGTGCTGCTATCCACGAAGGGTGGGGGGTCGCCTGCGCCGCTCGTGGCGCCGTGTCATCGAGTGGAGGACTCCGTGGCTCAGCAGCTCGCACTCTCCGTCGACTTCGGGTCGGGTTTCACCCAGGCCTGGGGCAAGATCGCCAAGGTCGTCCCGCAGTTCATCGCCTTCCTGGTGATCCTCGCCATCGGCTGGTTCGTGGCCAAGGCGATCGCCCGGATCCTGGACCGCGTGCTGCGCCGCGTCGGTTCCGAGAAGGTCGCCGAGCGGGCCGGGATGGCCCGGTACCTGAGCGGCTCCAAGTACGACATGACCGGCATCATCTGCAAGATCGTCTACTACGCGGTCCTGCTGATGGCGCTCCAGCTGGCCTTCGGCGTCTTCGGGCCGAACCCGATCAGCGTGATGATCCACAGCATCGTCGCCTGGCTGCCCAGGGGCATCGTCGCGGTCGCGATCGTGGTGGTGGCGATGGCCATCGCCAACGGCGTGCGCGACATCGTCGGGAACGCGCTGTCCGGCGCCTCGTACGGGCGCACCGTCTCCACCGTGGCCTGGGCGTTCATCGTGGCGCTCGGGGTGATCGCGGCGCTCGGCCAGGCCGGGATCGCGACCGCGATCACCGGGCCGGTGCTGATCGCGGCGCTGGCCACCGTCACCGGGGTGCTGGTGGTCGGCGTCGGCGGCGGTCTTATCATGCCGATGCGCCAGCGCTGGGAGCGGTGGCTGGACAGCGCGGAGCAGGAGACCGCCCGACTGCGCGGCACCGCCTACCAGGCCGGCCGCTCGGACGCGCTGGCCAACCAGCCGATCCGCCCGACCACCCAGACCGGCCCGGCCAACCCGCCGGTGCCGGGGATCGACCCGGGCGAGAATCGGTAGATCGGTCTACGGGGTCTGGCTGGTCTGCCCGGTGCACCCGGTAGGCCCGGTACGCCCGGCGTCTCGGGCCTACCTGGTCCACCTGGCCTGATGGGAGATCTCTAGACCGGTCTACCTATTAGCCTCGCCACCAGAAGACCGGTCTGCATATTTTCCCGCGATGCCGCGATGCCGCGATGCCGCGATGCGCGATCGGTGGACCGGGTCCACCCCCCCGCCTCCTCGGATCAGGCCTCCAGCAGACCCTGGTCACGCACCAGCCAGCAGATCGCCGTCAGCCTGGTCACGGCGTAGTCGTAGCCGACCGGCTCCCGCCAGCCGATCTCGGTGAGCGCGTCCAGGAAGCCGAGCGCGTAGTCCGACAGTTCCTCACGGTCCAGCGGCTGGGGCGCGAGCTCCGCGCCCTGTGCGTACAGCAGCTCGCGCAGCATCGCCGCGTGCTGGTCGACCGCCGCGACGAAACCGGGCTCGAAGGCGAACTCGGCCAGCCGGGGCGTGAAGGCGGCCACGATGCCGGGCAGCGGGCAGCCGGCCGGCTCGTCGGGGGAGCGCCGGAAGGACTCGTCGGGGGTCGCGAACATCCGTCCACGGTAGGCGAACCGCTGTGGTGGCGAGCCGGGCTGTGACGGTTCCGTGCTGAGACCTTGGCCACCTTCGGAACGTTCCGTGGCATGGCCGGTTCCCTGTGTTCCCGAACGGGTGGTCCGTACCAGAATGGCCCGCATGGACCTCCGCATCTTCACCGAGCCCCAGCAGGGCGCGAGCTACGACACCCTCCTCAAGGTCGCCCGCACGACCGAGGAGCTCGGTGTGTTCAGCGCCTTCTTCCGCTCCGACCACTACCTCAAGATGGGCGACGTGGACGGCCTGCCCGGCCCCACCGACGCCTGGATCACGCTGGCCGGCCTGGCCCGTGACACCAGCACCATCCGCCTCGGCACCCTGATGACGGCCGCCACCTTCCGGCTGCCGGGCGTCACGGCGATCCAGGTCGCCCAGGTCGACGCGATGAGCGGTGGCCGGGTCGAGTTCGGCCTCGGCGCCGGCTGGTACGAGGCCGAGCACGCCGCGTACGGCATCCCGTTCCCGAAGGAGAAGTTCGGGCGGCTGGAGGAGCAGCTGGAGATCATCACCGGGCTGTGGCGGACCAAGCTCGGCGACACCTTCGACTTCGCCGGGGAGTACTACACCCTCACCGACTCGCCCGCGCTGCCCAAGCCCGTCCAGGAGCGCATCCCGGTGCTGGTCGGCGGCTCGGGGCCGAAGCGCACCCCGGCGCTGGCCGCCCGCTTCGCCGACGAGTTCAACCTGCCGTTCGCCTCGCTGGACGACACCGCCGCCCAGTTCGGCCGGGTCCGGGCCGCCGTCGAGCAGGCCGGACGCTCGGCCGACGACCTGGTGTACTCCAACGCCCTGGTGCTCTGCGTCGGCCGGGACGACGCCGAGGTGGCCCGTCGGGCCGCCGTGATCGGCCGCGACGTGGCCGAGCTCAAGGAGAACGGCCTGGCCGGCACCCCGGGCGAGGTGGTGGAGAAGCTCGGCCGGTACGCGGCGGTCGGCAGTGAGCGGGCCTACCTCCAGGTGCTCGACCTGAGTGACCTCGACCACCTGGAGCTGGTCGCCGCACAGGTGGCCCCGCAGCTCGGCTAGCGAGCCGGTTCGGAGTCGGTTCGGAGTCGGTTCGGCGCCTCATGGGTCGCCGTGCGTGCCGACTGCCGGGAAGCGGCCGCGGTCCGGGGCGTGAGCGCGGTGTCCTGGGCCGCAGCGACGTTGCCGCCGGTTCACTGACGGCCCGCCGGAGACCCCGGCGGGCCGTCGGAGCAGGTCCAGCGCCACGACTTCGTCCGTGTCGCCGATCCGGACGAAGTCGTGGGTCACCCGCGGATGTCGGTGGACTACCGGGAGACCGTCCGGCCGTCCTGGCTGCCGTTGTCGGTCGGGTACAGGTGCGCCCACGAGAGGGTGCACGGGAAGGTCCACCACGCGTTGTTGTACCCGGACTGGTACTTGTCGTTCCAGTTGAAGGAGTAGTAGTTGCCGCAGACGTCCTGGGCGGTGATGTAGAACTCCTCGTCGGTGTCACCGATGTTGACGTGCCAGCCGACGACGTTGTTGTTCGCGTAGACCTGGTACCACGAGCCGTGGCTGCTGCTGGCGCTGTCCGAGCCGCTGGAGGACGCGGACGCGGTGCCTGCCGCACCGAGCACCGTCGCGCCGGCGATGGTGAGCGCGACGAGGATCTTCTTCGCGTGCAAGGTTCTCTCCCTTGGTAGCTGGGGGTGGAGACGGAGCCCGTCGGCGTTTGCCCGCTCGCCCGGGTTCGGCCCGCCGGCGCTCATTCATCCGCACCGACGGCCCGTCCGAAAGCCCCGGCGCCGTACAGCGGACACCGGACGACAGACCCGGACGCTCGGGGGCTCCCCACGGTCGGCGCGGCGGCGCAGGCGAGGGCCCGGCCGGGGAGGCGATCACGAGTTTGCTCGTTCACACGCGCGCGACCACGTTCTTCCGGTACAACCTGACATGTCTGGACAGGCGTGGACGGGCAAGGCCCGTCCCACCTGTCACCGGGGGCAGACGGGAGGGCGTGATGGGCCAGGAGGACGAGGTTGCCGAGTTCCTCGACCGCTTGAGACAACTGCGGGCCCTCGCCGGCAATCCGTCGTTCCGGACGATGTCCAGGACGTCGGGAATCGTGTCGCACTCCGCCCTGCACGAAGCGCTAGCCGGCCGGCGGTTACCCACCTGGCCCGTGGTGCGCGAGTTCGTCAAGGCCTGTGGCGGCGACGAGGTGGAGTGGCGCCGGGCCTGGGCCGCAGCGGCGAACCCGGCGAGAGGGCCCGGTCGCCTCCCGTCCGACGCCGCCCACGAGGCGGACCACCCGGTCGAGCAGCCCGCCGGACCCGCAGGACCCGCAGGACCCGCCGGACCTGCCGAGGCGCTCGGCGCGACCGGCTCGCCCCGGCCCGCGCCCGTGCCGGGACGGAGGTGGTTCGGGCGGCGCGGTGGGGTGGCGTCCCACGGAGCCGCCCTGCTGGCGGGCATCGTCATAGGCGCCGTCACCGGCTACGTCGTCGGCAGCCCCGCCTCCGCCCAGCGGGAGGTGACCGCAGCGCAGCAGTGCCAGGACGCGATCAGTGACGACGGCGTCCAGCAGCCGCTCGCGGCCCACGGTCAGCGGGCCCTGGACGCCGCCGACCCCGCACCGGCCGGCCAGTCACCGGGCACACCGGCCTGGGTCGGCCGCCCCGGCGCGGAGGCTCACATCCTGACCGGCACGAGCGCCACGGTCCCGATCACCCAGAACGTGGCCGCGGGCGACGCACTCATCGTGTCGATCATGCTGACGTCCACCTGCCCGGCCCCACTGACCGTCACGGACAGCCGCGGCAGCCGCTACCAGCTGGTCGCGGACGTGTTCGACACCCGCCACCACCGCGTGGCCATCCTCGCGGCGTTCGACGTGGCCGCCCTCTCGACCGCCGACCACCTGGCGGTCACCTACGTCACCGCCAGTAAGTACCACGTGGTCGTCGACGAATACCGCGACATCCACTCCGTGGCCGCTCGGGCGACCGGCCTCGGCGAGTCCGGGGGCACCAGTTTCGGCATCACCGGCCCCACCTGCCGGGCGGGCCAGCTGCTCGTCGGCGCCGTGGGTTCGAACAGCGGCACCGGCCCGCTGTTCGAGCCCGGCTGGGCCGACCTGCCGACGGTGAAGTTGTCGTCCTACTGGCTGACGACCGGCTACCAGCTCGTGCGGACGCCGGGCCCCTGCTCCCTCTCCGGAGCCACGACCGCCCAGTGGGGCGCGGTTCTGGCCGTGCTGCAGTAGGACCGCTCCGACCCCCGAACCAGCTCACTGGCCGGGCCCTGTCCGGCAGGATCGGCCGGACAGGGCCTGGCCGCCGCCGGGCCTCCGTCGAGGCCTTCGCACCTGCCCTGACCACGGGTCTTTACTCGTTCTTGGTCATACGCCATGCTCGTGGCAGGGAACGCGAGTGGAAGCGGCGGGCGGAGGGTCGGTGACGGGGACACGAATACCGCGGGCGGCGGCGCCACGGGTGTCGCCGCCCCGTGGTGTCGAGGGTCGTGGTGTGGAGGGCCGTGGTGTCGAGGGCCGCGCTGCCGATTGCCGGACGGGCGCGGATCGGATCGTCCGCGCCGGTGTGCACGAGCTGCGCGGCTCCGGGCCGGCCGTGCTGCGCTATCCCGCCGGTGACCTGTTGGTCGTCACCGGGCTGCCCGGCAGTGGGAAGAGCACCCTGATGCGCCGCAGTGTCCGCGCCCCGCTGGTGGATTCCCAGCTGGTCCGCGAGGAGTACGCGTCCCGGCTGCCCGGCCGCCTCCCGTACGCGCTGTACCGTCCGCTGGCCCGGCTCGCGCACTACCGGCGGCTGCGCCGGGCGGTGCTGGAGGGCGGGCCGCTGGCCGTGCACGACTGCGGCACGCTGCCCTTCGTCCGGTCCTGGCTGGTGCGGGCCGCCGCCCGGCAGGGGCGCCGGGTGCACCTGCTGCTGCTCGACGTGGACCCGCGGGAGGCCCGGGCGGGTCAGCGGCGGCGCGGCCGGTGGGTCTCGCGCTACGCCTTCGCCCGGCACCGGGGCGCGGCCGCCCGGCTGCGCGGGCTGCTGCTCGGGGCGGGGCGGCCGCCGGCCGGCTGTGCGTCGGCCGTGGTACTCGACCGGGGTGCCGCGCGCGCCCTGCGGGAGATCGACTTCTCGGCGTCGTAGTGTCGGGCGGGTCCGCGCCGGGCGCCGGTCGCCGGTGGACGGGCCCGAGGCGCGGCCGATGCCCCGTCATCTCCCCCCGCCCCCTCCCTGGTCATCTCCCCGTCAGGAGCGCTGATGCGCCGTACTGCCCGGGTGCGCTCGCGTGCCCCCCGCCTGTTCCCCTGCGCCGCCGCGCTGGTCGCCGCGGCCGGTCTGAGCCAGTTCGCCGCCCCGGCCCCGCACCGTACGGTGGCGGCTGTCTGCGACGGTACTGCCGCCGAGACCGCCGCCGATGCAGGTGTCGACCCCGCCGCCCGGAAGCCGGCGGGCAGTCAGGCGGGCCGGGACCCGAACGCCGTGAGCGCCGACCGGGCCCGGGCGATGCAGGCGGACCTGGAGCACCGGCTCGCCGCGCTCGGCCCCGCCCACGTCCCGCTGGCCGCCGAACCGACCACCATTCCGGTGTACGTCCACGTGATCCACTCCGGGGACGCCGGCCGGCTGGGCGAGGGTGCGGTGGCCGCCCAGATCGACCACCTCAACGCCTCCTACGGCGGCCAGGGCGAGGGCAACACCCCCACCGGATTCCAGTTCGCGCTGGCCGGCACCGACTGGACCGACAACGCCGGCTGGTACTCCGGCATGACCCCCGGCTCCGCCGCCGAGCGGTCGATGAAGAGTGCCCTGCGCAAGGGCGGCGCGGGCACCCTCAACCTCTACACCGCCCACCTCGGCCAGTCCCTGCTCGGCTGGTCGACCTTCCCCGACGTCTACCGCTCGAACCCGGTCGACGACGGCGTGGTGGTCCTGGACGACTCGCTGCCCGGCGGCCCCGCCACCCACTACAACGAGGGCAACACCGCCACCCACGAGACCGGCCACTGGCTCGGCCTCTTCCACACCTTCCAGGGCGGCTGCCTGCCCCCGGGCGACTACGTGGACGACACCCCGCCCGAGCGCAGCGCCGCCTACGGCTGCCCCGAGGGCCGGCACACCTGCCCGGGCGGCGGGCTCGACCCGATCCACAACTTCATGGACTACAGCTACGACTCCTGCATGACCCAGTTCACCCCGGGGCAGGTCCAGCGGATGTCCAACTCATGGGCTGCCTACCGCAGTTGAACAGGAGTGGAGCGGCCGAGGTCGATCGAGGTCGGCCGCGGGTCGGAGCGGGAGGCCGGTCAGCAGCAGACGTGGAGGTAGAGGAGCGTCCGGCCGTCGGCGGCACGGAACTCGTACGCGTGGTGGTCCTCGGCGAGCGCCTCGAGCCAGGCGGCCGGACGCTCCTCGGGGGTCAGCAGCACCGGGACCAGTGCCTCCGGGAAGTCCTCGTGCCAGCCGTCCCAGCCGCCCATCGTCATCTCGTCGGCGCCGGCCGCCAGCCGCTTGGCCAGCCGCCGGTCCAGCGGGCCGCGGGCCAGCCGCCAGTAGCAGCCCAGGGCGTCCTGGAAGCCGCCGGCCGCCACGGGGGTCAGGCGGTACGGTCCGGCGCTTCCGTCGGCGGGCGGCAGGGTGGCGGCGACCTCGGCGATGACCTCGGCGAAGCCGCCGGCGCGGCGGCGCGGTTTGCTCGGCATGGGGGCATTCTCGCGGGCGGTGCCGGTCGGCGGCACCCGAATTGAATGCGGAACGCCGGGTGCGGCGTGGCAACTACCGGGTGCATGCCCGATTTGATCTATGTTCGGACGATTGGTGCCGAGCAGGAGTGACCGAAGGAGCAACCGCATGAGTGCCCACACCCGGATCGTCGTCGGCGTCGACGGCTCGCCCGCCTCGGAGCAGGCGCTGCGCTGGGCGGTCGACTACGCCAAGGCCGTCGGCGGGACGGTCGACGCCGTCACCGCCTGGGAGTACCCCGCCTTCTACGGCTGGGGCGGGACGGCCGTCCCCACCGGGGAGTCCCTCAACCCCGAGGAGCTGGCCGGCCAGACCCTGGCCGAGAGCGTCGCCAAGGCCGTCGGCACGGACCCGGGGGTGCCGATCGCCGAGAGCGTGCTGCCCGGCAACGCGGCCGGCGCCCTGCTGCAGGCCGCCAAGGGCGCCGCGCTGCTGGTCGTCGGCAGCCGCGGACTCGGCGGCTTCTCCGGCGTGCTACTCGGCTCGGTCAGCCGCCACGTCACCGAGCACGCGCCCTGCCCCGTGGTCGTGGTGCGGGAAGGCCAGGTCGAGGCCCCGTAGTCGAGGCGCGTAGCGGCGAGGGGCCGGTGCCGCACCGGGCCGCCGCGCGGACCAGAATGGAGACATGCCAGAAGGTGACTCCATCTACCGCGTGGCGGCCCGGCTGCACGAGGCCCTCGCCGGTCAGCAGCTGACCAGCGCCGAGCTGCGGGTGCCCGCGCACGCCACCGCCGCGCTCGCCGGGCGCCGGGTCCTGGAGGTCCGCCCGCGCGGCAAGCACCTGCTCACCCGCATCGAAGGCGGGCTCACCCTGCACACCCACCTGCGGATGGACGGCCACTGGGAGGTCTACCGCCCCGGCGAGCGCTGGACCGGCGGCCCCGCCTTCCAGATCCGCGCCGTCCTCGGCACCGAGCACGGCACCGCCGTCGGCTACCGGCTGCCCGTCGTCGAACTGCTGCGCACCACTGACGAACGGCGGGCCGTCGGCCACCTCGGCCCCGACCTGCTCGGCCCGGACTGGGACCCGGTCGAGGCCGTCCGTCGCATCCTCGCCCGCCCCGCCCGGCCGCTCGTCGAAGCCCTGCTCGACCAGCGCAACCTGGCCGGGATCGGCAACGTGTACGCCAACGAACTGTGCTTCGTCGCCGGGGTCACCCCGTGGACCGAGGTCGGACAAGTGCCGCACCCCGACCGGCTGGTGGAGCGGGCCCGGCAGATGCTGGAGGTCAACAAGCTGCGCCCCGGCCACATCACCACCGGCGACACCCGGCCCGGCTACCGGCACTGGGTCTACGGCCGGGCGGGCCGCCCCTGCCCGCGCTGCGTCACGCCCGTGCTGACCGGACGCCAGGGCGAGGCCCCGCGGGACCGGGCGGTGTTCTGGTGCCCGTACTGCCAGCGCGGGCCGGCCCCGGCCGCCCCGGCCGCAACGTCCGCAACATCCGGCGCGCCCGCCACGTCCGCCAGGTCCGCTAGGTCCGTTCGACCAGGGCGGGGTGCCGCGGGTCGTCCACCCGTACGGTGAGGTCGGCGGCCTCGGTCGGCCCGGTCTCCGCCTCGTAGCGGGCGAAGGCGGGCAGCGTCCACTGCTCGTCCGCCGGAGTGCGGCGGGCCAGCGCGGCCGGGGTGAGCGCCAGGTGGACGCTCAGTTCGAGCGGCAGCCAGCGGCCGAGCAGCAGGGCGCCGTCCAGCAACAGCACGCCGCCGGGCGGGAGTTGGACGTACGGGGCGCGGGTCGAGCGGTCGGTGGCCGGGTCGCGCAGCGAGGGCAGCACCCGGCCGGTGCCGCCCGGCTCCAGCGGGTCCAGCACCTCGCGCAGCAGGGCGCCGTCGTCCAGCCAGAGGTCGTGGAAGGCGTCCGCGTCCCGGTGGCCGTACTCCAGCCGGATCGAGGCCGGGCGCAGGAAGTCCGCCGCCGACACCCGCAGCGCCGGGCGGCCGCGCAGCCGCAGCGGCTCCACCAGGGCGTCGGCGAGCAGCCCGGGCCGGGCGGCCGCGGCGCCGTCCACGGCGACCCGCAGCCACCGCTCGCCGGCGCCGGGCAGCTCGGTGATCCGGTCGGCGAGCAGCTCGGCCAGCTTGTCGGGGGAGATCGGGTGTACCTGCACCAGCACATCCTGCCGTCCGGGGCGCTCCCGGCCCAGCGGTTTCAGGCCGGCGCTCTCAGGTCAGCTGTTCAGGCCCCCGCTCTCAGGTCAGCGGGAGCGCGTGCAGGACGTCGTCGTGCCCGGCGAAGAGGCGGGAGCCGTCGGCGGCGAGGTTCCAGACGTCCTTGCCCGGGCCGGAGTCGTGGAAGGTCCACCCCGGCGTGCCGGTCGCGGTGTAGATCGCCGCCACCCCGCCCGCCGCCGGACCGGGCACGTACAGCGTGCCGCCGACGACCAGCGGACGGCTGCGGTTGTCCAGCAGGAACGGCAGCTTGACGGACCAGAGCACCGCGCCGGTCCGTGTTTCGAGGCAGGTGACGACGCCGTCGTTGCGCAGCACGAAGACCCGGACGGTGTCCGGGACGGGCGGCAGGGCCCGCCAGGACTCCCCCCGGGCGGCGGTGTGGTTCCAGGCCGGCTTGCCGTCGGGGCCCAGCAGGTACACCCCGCCGTTGCTGTCCGGCACGAGGAAGCTCGTCCCGGAAGCGACGCACCAGCCGAAGTCCTGGGTGACGGCGGCGGTCGACAGTTCCTCGCCGGTGGTGGCGTCCCGGACCACCAGCTCGAGGCGTTCGCCGGTCGACCGGACGCAGGCCAGCAGGTTCTTGTTGTAGGGGGCG
Source organism: Kitasatospora sp. NPDC001309 (assembly GCF_042896295.1). NCBI lineage: Bacteria > Bacillati > Actinomycetota > Actinomycetes > Kitasatosporales > Streptomycetaceae > Kitasatospora > Kitasatospora sp. NPDC001309. The sequence continues at coordinate 63,956 of NZ_JBIAXC010000037.1, forward strand.
GTGGCGGCGGCGGGCCGTTCCTGGTGGTCGACCGCGACGGACCAGAGCAGGGAGCGCCGGTCCAGCTGTACGGCGAAGATCCGGCTGCTCGGCGCCGAGCTGTCCGAGCGCGGCCAGCTCAACAGGCAGCCGTAGAGGACGCCGGCGCTCAGGCAGGTGAGCTGGACGTCACCGTCCAGCTCCTCGGGCAGCGCCAGGCTCCAGTCGGCGGCCGGGTCGGTGAGGTGGTGGGCGTCCAGGTGGCCGCGGGAGGTGGCGGTGAACAGGTAGTCGCGCCAGACCGCGATCTTTCCGGCGGGCAGTTCCAGGTCGCTCGGCCAGTCCTTGGGTGCCGGCGGGTCGAACACCAGCAGCCGTCCGGGACGACCGGTGCCCGGGTCGAGGGCCTGCCACCCCGCCTTGGAGAGGAAGGCCGGCCCCTGGGGCGCGGCGAGCAGCCGCTCCGGGGTCATCACCTGCGGGCCCCGGTAGGTCCACAGCGGCGTCGGCCCGGACAGTGCAGTCGGCTGCGGCCGGCTCGGCGACGGCGAGGGCGTCGACCCGTCGCCCTCCACCCGGCCCAGCGCCCACGCCGCCCCGCCGGCCGCCAGCACCCCGGCCCCGATCAGCAGCCCGCGCCGGCTCAGCCGGGGGCCGTCACCGTCCGGACCCCCACCGCCGAGCACGTCCCCGGGCACCGCGTCCGCACCGTCCGCCTCCCCGTCCCACTGCCAGGCGGCGTCCTGCACCGGCCCCTCGGGCGACTTCATCCGGTCCTCACTCCCACCCCCGGCGGCCACCGTGCCACCACCTGCCGGGGAGGATATCGAACGGTCCCCGAACCATCCCAAGCCGCGACCTCGGCCGCACTAGGCTGCGCCCGACACAACGAGTACCGGCCCGCCCAGGAGGCCCGAGGATGTCCACCGTGACGGCCGAGCAGTACGACGGCTGGACCGAGGAGCAGTGCGCCGACGTGGAGATCGTCGGCGGGGTGGTGGTCGCCCGTCCGAGCCGCTCGGCCCGCCACAACCGGATCGCGCGGTTGGTGGCGAACGCCCTGGACGACGCGGGCGGGGCCGACTGGAACGCCGACTGCGGCTTCGACCTGCGGCTGCGGGACGTGCCGCTCGACAACCGCTGCCCGGACGTGGTGGTCTACCGGGCCGACACGGTCGAGGAGATGCCGGCCAGGCCGGAGCACGTGCTGCTGGTGGTCGAGGTCGTCTCACCGGGCTCGGAGACCACCGACCGGCTGGTCAAGCCCGACCAGTACGCGAAGGCCGGAATTCCCTTCTACTGGCGGGTCGAGCAAGCGGCGGGCCGGGTGCCGGTCGTCCACACCTGTCCGCTGGACGAGGCGAGCCGGGTGTACCGGGCCGGGGAGATGTTCACCGGACTGGTGAAGGCCGCGGTGCCGTTCCCGGTGGAGGTCGACCTCACCGATCTGCCGTAGCGCGTCACCCGCTCGGCGGAGCGGTTCGCTCGGCCGGGTGAGGGCGTCCGTGCCGGGGCGGGTGGGGCCGGTGGGCCGGCCGGGGCGGGCGGGGCTCGCCTTGACACGGTTCCGGGCCGGACGTAGCAAGGGAGCATGCGCGATCCGCGGCCGACCGGCGGGGACGCCGAGCCGGTCCGTGCGGCGGGCCCGGAGGCGGCGCACGCGCGGGACGAGCTGTTGGCGGAGGCCGTCCGGGAGGTGCTGGCGTCGACCGCGGCGTACGGGGCGATGGTGCACCTGCGCTCGCGGGACGGGCGGTCCCTGGTGCTGCGGACCCTCGCCGGGGTGCCGCTGTCGATCATGAGTCCGTTCCGCCGGGTCGCGGCGGCCGGGCCGCTGCCGGTCGCGGTCTGCTTCCGCACTGGGCGGACCGTCACGCTGTCCGACTCCGAGGACATCGTGCGGCGCTTCCCGCAGCTGGCCGTCGGGCTGCCGTACGACTTCGTCTCCGCCTGCGTGCCGGTGGGGCACGGCGGGGAGCGGTTCGGGGTGCTCAGCGTGCTGTGGCCCGCCTCGGACGACGGGGTGCCGGACGGGGACGGCGGGCGGCCGGAGGCGGTCGCCTCCCGGCTGGGCGCCGGGCTGGCCGGGGTGGCGGCGGCCGGGCAGCCGGTGGAGCCGGCCGGGGACGCCGCGGTGGTGGAGCTGGCGCCGCCGACGGCGGTGACCACCCGGGTCGGGCTGTTCGACTGGGACGTGGCCAGTGGCGCGCTCGCGGCGGACGTGCAGTTCCGGGAGATCTTCGGCTTCGGGCCCGGCGAGTTCGACGGCACGGTGCGCTGCCTGACCGGCCGGATCGCCCCCGGTGACGTGCCCGAGTTCCGGGCCGCCGCCCGCACCGCCCTGGAGCACGGCGAGGTGCTGGCGGCCCGGGTGCGGGTGCTCGGACCGGCCGGCCGGCCGTACCCGGTGGAGTTGTGGGCCCGGGTGCCCGGGGCGATCTCCGACGGCGGGACCCACCTGGTCGGCGCCGTCCTGGACGTCCGTGCCCTGACCGCGGCGGCCGCCGCCGTCGAGCGGCTGCACGAGGGGCTGCTCTCGCTCGACCCGGACGGCCTGATCAGCTACGTCAACCGGGCCGCCGAGCCGCTGCTCGGGGCCGGTGCCGAGGAGCTGGTCGGACACCACCCCTGGGAGGTGCTGCCCTGGCTCGCCGACCCCTTCTACGAGAACCGCTACCGCGCCGCCCTGCTCTCCCAGCAGCCCACCGCCTTCCTGGCCGTCCGCCCGCCGGACGGCTGGCTCGCCTTCTCGCTCTACCCCGACCCGCACGGCGTCACCGTCCGGATGGTCGCCGCCGAGGCCCCGCCGGGCGCGGCCGAGCCGCCGACCGCCCTGGCGCCGCCCGCGGCCACGGCCGGCGCGGGCACGGGAGGCGTCGGCGGCACCCACCACCTGCTCCAGCTGGCCAGCGCGCTCACCGAGGCCGTCACCGTGCGGGACGTCTGCCGGGCGGTGGCCGAGGAGATCCTGCCGGCCTTCGGCGGCCAGGAGCTCGCCATCTACGGGGTGCGCGAGCAGCGGCTGCACCTGGTCTCGCAGAGCGGCTACCCCGACGGCTTCCTGGACGGCTTCGAGGGCACCCCGCTGGACGCCCGGGTCCCCGGCGCGGAGGCGCTCAGCACCGGCACCCCGATCTTCTTCGAGTCGGTGCGCGAGCTCGCCGCCGCCTACCCGGGCCTCGCCCTGGACGAGATGGGCGCCTGGGCCTTCCTGCCGCTGATCGCCTCCGGCCGCCCGGTCGGCAGCTGCATCCTCGGCTTCGACCGGGCGCACCCCTTCACCGTCGAGGAGCGCGGACTGCTCACCGGCCTCGGCGGCTTCATCGCCCAGGCCCTGGAACGGGCCCGGCTGTACGACGCCGAGTTCGCGCTGGCCCGCGGCCTGCAGCAGGCCCTGCTGCCGCACCGGCTCCCGCAGGTGCCCGGCATCCGCACCGCCGCCCGCTACTTGCCCGGCACCCAGGGCATGGAGATCGGCGGCGACTGGTACGACGCGATCGTCACCGGCGACGACCTCACCCTGGTGATCGGCGACGTCGAGGGCCACAGCGTCGGAGCGGCCGCCGCGATGGGCCAACTGCGCAGCGCGGTCAGGGCGTTCGCCAGTGGCGGCGAGCCGCCCGGCCAGGTGCTGGCCCGCACCAACCGGCTGCTGCTGGACCTCGACCCGGGGCTGCTCGCCAGCTGCTGCCTGGTGCGCCTGACCCCCGCCGACGGCACCGTGCGGATCGGCCGGGCCGGCCACCTGCCGCCGGTGCTGCGGCACCCGGACGGACGGGCCGAGGCGCTGTACGTGCCGGGCGGGCCGCTGCTGGGCGTGGACGACGGGGCGGCGTACCCGGTCAGCGAGCTGCGGCTGCGGCCCGGGTCGCTGCTCGCCCTCTACACCGACGGGCTGGTGGAGGACCCGGCGCTGGCGATCGACCAGGGGGTGGACCGGCTGCGGGCGGCGCTGGCGCACGGGCGGGCGGGGGAGGCACTGGAGGAGCTCGCCGAGCGGCTGCTGCGCGAGGTCGGCTCGACCGGGCGGGTGGACGACGTGGCGCTGCTGCTCACGGCCTTCGGGACGGACGGCGGGGTGGGCGGCCCGGGCGGCGGGACGGACGGCGGGGTGGGCGTCGGCCCGGCTGGCGGGACGGACGGCGCCGGAGCGGCGACTTTCGTCGGCCCGGGCTGCGACGAAGGGTGACCGCGGCCGGGGCGGCCGCCCGGTTAGCCTCGACGGGTGGAAGCAATCGCACGGGCCTGGTCGACAGCGGTACGGACGGCGCTCCCGGGGCCCTGGCGCCCCCGGCGAGTGGTCGGCGAGGCCGTGGCGGCCCTGCTGATGGGCGCGCTGGCGGCCCTGCTGGAGCTCGCCGCCGCCACCGACCTGGCGGTGCCCTTCGGGCTGGCCGTCGCCGCGCTGTGGCTGCTGCGGCGCGGCTTCCCGGCGACGGTGCTGGTGCTGACCGGGACCCTGGCGGGCTGGTCGCTCGGGCCGTTCCCGCTGCTGGTGTGCGCGGGCTGGGTGGCCGGGGCGCGGATCGGCCGGGTGTGGCGACTGGTCGGCGCCTTCGTGCTGAGCTACCTGATGTTCTCCATGTTCGGGATGCTCAAGGACGGCGCCTCGTACTCACCCAAGCTGATCATCGGCTTGTCGCTCGGCATCTTCCTGGTCTTCGCGGGTCTGCCCGCCCTCTACAGCCGCTACCGGGCGCAGCGCCGCGCCCTGCTGGACGCGCTGCGCGAGCGCAACGACCAGCTGGTGCGCGAGCGGGCGATGGTGGTGCACCAGGCCCGGCTGCGGGAGCGGCACCGGATCGCCCAGGACATGCACGACAGCCTGGGCCACCAGCTGGCGCTGATCTCCGTGCACTCCGGCGCGCTGGAGGTGGACCGCACCCTCAGCGACCGGCAGCGGGAGGCGGTCGGGGTGCTGCGGCAGGCGGCGGTCGCGGCCATGCGCGAGCTGCGCGAGGTGGTCGGGGTGCTGCACGACGAGTCGACGGCGGTGCCGCCCGCGGTCGTCGGCGCCCCGGGCGCGGCGGGGTCGCGCGGCGGGGTCGACGGGATCGAGGGGTTGGTGGAGTCCTCCCGGGCGCCCGGGACGGTGGTGGAGCTCTGCGTCGAGGGGGAGCGGCGGCCGCTCGCGGCGGCGGTCGACCACGCGGCGTACCGGATCGTGCAGGAGGCGCTCACCAACGCGCACAAGCACGCCCCCGGCGCGCCGATCGCGGTCGCGCTGCGGTACGAGCCGGACGCGCTGGTGGTGGAGGTGACCAACCCCCGCGCGCCGGAGCTCGTGGGCGCGCGCTCCGGCGCGGGGCCGGTGGTGAGCGGCGGACAGGGGTTGACCGGCCTGCGGGAGCGCGCCCGGCTGGTCGGCGGCATGGTGCACGCGGGCCCGACGCCCGAGCAGGGCTTCCGGCTGGCCGCCGTCCTCCCCTACGAGGGGGCGGAGGCCGAGGGCGCCGCCGCCCTGACGGCCGAGGAGGAGTGGGCGGCCGGCGGGCTGCCGCCGGTGGACGGCGGGCAGGACGGCCGGCGCCGCCCGGCGCTGGGCTGCGCGGCCGGGGTGGGGGCGGTGACGCTGATCGTGGCGGGCCTGGTGGCCTGGGGCGTGGTGGCCTTCGTCCGGGGCGCCAGCGACTCGACGGTGCGGCAGTCGGTCTACGACCAGATCCGGGTGGGCGACTCGCGGGGCGAGGTGCTGAAACAGCTCCCGCCCGGCAACGACTTCTTCACCTCCGACTTCCAGTCCGCCGGGCCGCCCCGGCCGGAGGACTCGCACTGCCGCTGGTACTCGCTGGCGAAGGAGGGCCAGGGCGACTCCTGGTCGGACGACCACGTGGCGCGGTTCTGCTTCAAGGGCGGGGTGCTGGTGGAGAAGGTGGAGTACACCTCCAAGGGCTGAGGTCGGCCGTCCGTCGTCGCGGCGCCCGGCCCCGGCCCGCCCTCCCCGGCCCCGGGCGGGAGGAGGGTGCGGCCGGGATGTGAGGATGGAGTTCCAGCCGCACCACCGTTCGAGGGGAATGACCAGCGTGATCCGAGTCCTCGTCGCCGACGACGAGCCGCTCATCCGGGCCGGGATCAGGATGATCCTGGGGTCGGCCGAGGACATCGAGGTGGTCGCGGAGGCCGCCGACGGCCGGCAGGCGCTGGAGCTGGCCCGGGCGCACCGGGTGGACGTCGTTTTGCTGGACATCCAGATGCCGGTGATGGACGGACTGACGGCGCTCGGGGAGCTCGGCAGGGTCGCGCCCGGCGCACGGGCGATCATCCTCACCACCTTCGGGGAGCGCGAGAACGTCCTGCGCGCCGTGACCGAGGGCGGCGCCGGGTTCCTGCTCAAGGACACCGCGCCGAACGAGCTGATCCAGGCCGTCCGGGCCGCGGCCGGCGGGAACGCCTTCCTCTCCCCGGCCGCCACCCGGCACATCGTGGACTCGCTGGCCGCCGGGCGCAGCGGCTCGGCGGCCGCCCGCGGCGCGCAGGCGCGGCGCCGGCTGGAGGTGCTCACCGGGCGCGAGCTGGAGGTGCTGGCGCTGCTCGGGGAGGGCCTGTCCAACGCGGACGCGGGGGCCCGGATCCACATGAGCGAGGCGACGGTGAAGACCTACGTCAGCCGGATCCTGGCCAAGTTGGGCTGTGAGAACCGGGTCCAGGCGGCGCTGCTGGCGCGGGACGCGGAGCTCGACGGCCGTAGCTGAGCGGGGTCGCGCGGTCGCGGTGGGTGTCGCCGGTGACGGATGCCACTCAATCGGTGGTCCGAATCGGGAACTCCGGATGGACTCGTGACGGTCCGTCATATTCCGATTGCGGACGGTCGATGGTGTGCGGGAGTCCACGAACGGACAGATGTGAGCGCGGGCACGGAAATTGATCGTTCGATCTTTAAAATGCGGTCAAACCTGGTCGAACCGGGCGCCGTTTCTTGATCGATACCGCCGGTAACAGTCAACTGACCTGCGAGAACCAAGAATTGCTTGCTGAGCCCCGGATGTGCCCCTAGCTTTCTTGGCGGCGCAACGAGCGCCACCCGGGTTCACCCCGACGCACGGCCCGCCGACTGACCCCCGGCGCGAGGGCGGTGCCCGCCGACGAGACCGGCCCGAACGGGCCGTCGGCGAGTGGAGGTGGCCGGGGCGGCACGGCACGTCCGACACGTGGCCGGCCGCCCGACGAGCGAGGTGAGCGCAACCGACCGGCCCGTGTCCCGGGCCTGGTTCCGCCTGCCCGCCCGGGGCTTGCCGAGAGGACATTCATGACTTCCCGTCACGAGACCGCCGCTGCCACCGAGACCACCACCAGCAAGCGCAACCGCCTGCGGATGGCGGTCGTCGCGGGCGCCGCCGTCGCGGCCCTGCCGGTGGCCGGCCTCGTCACGGCCACCTCGGCCTCCGCCGCACCCTCCTCCACCTGGGACGCCGTCGCCCAGTGCGAGAGCGGCGGGAACTGGAGCATCAGCACCGGCAACGGCTTCAACGGCGGACTGCAGTTCACCCCCTCCACCTGGGCCGCGTACGGCGGAACCGCGTACGCCCCCCGGGCCGACCAGGCGACCAGGGCGCAGCAGATCGCCGTCGCCGAGAAGGTGCTCGCCTCGCAGGGGCCGGGGGCCTGGCCCGTGTGCTCCCAGAAGGCGGGCCTGAGCAAGGGCGGCGCCCCGGCCGCCGTCGACACCTCGGCGGGCTCGGGTGTCGCGGATCGGGCGACCCCCGCCAAGCCGGCCAAGCGGTCCGCGAAGGCGGCCCCCAAGGCCGCCCCGCAGGCGGCTCCGAAGGCGGCCGCCCCGAAGGCGCAGCCGCACGCCGCGCAGGCCCCGCAGGGCCGCCCGTCGGCCAAGCCGGCGCAGTCCGCTCCGGAAGCGGCGAAGAACACCACCGGTGGCGAGTACACCGTCCGCAGCGGTGACACGCTGAGCGACATCGCCGCCAAGTTCGGCGTCGACACCGACGGCCTGTACGGCAGGAACGCCCGCACCATCGGCGCCGACCCGGACCTGATCTTCCCGGGGCAGACGCTGACCGTCTGACGCCCTACCACGCTGCGACGCGATCCGGCGGCCACCCCTGCGCGGGGTGGCCGCCCGGCGCGTTCAGGGTCCTGGCGCATCGGGTTCGCTGGAGCCCTGCACCAGTAAGGTCGTCTGATGGTCCGACTGATCAGTGACAGCGAGCTCAGCGCCTCCTCCGTGGTGGCCAACAGCACCATGAACCGCGGGCGCGGGCTGCGCGGCGTCAACAGCTACACCCGCGAGCTGGGCTTCGACCCCGTGGCCTGGCTCCGGGAGCACGGCGGCGCCGCGCCTGGCTGGCTGGACCTGTGCAGCGGGGAGGGGCGGGCGCTGGTCGAGGCGGCCCGGGTGCTGCCCGCCGGCGCCGAGCTGACGGGGGTGGACCTGGTCGGGCCGCTGGTCCCGCCGCCCGTCCCGCCGCCCGCCCCGGCGGCCGGGGCACGGCTGCGCCTGGTGACGGCGGCGCTCGCGGACTGGGTGCCCGAGCGGTCGTACCAGCTGATCACCTGTGTGCACGGCTTGCACTACCTCGGCGACCAGCTCGGCGCGATCGCCCGCGCCGCCTCCTGGCTGGCCCCGGAGGGCCGCTTCGCCGCCCACTTCGACCCGGAGTCGGTGCGCCGCCCCGACGGCTCCGGCGCGGGCCGGGCGGTGCTCGCCGCGCTGCGGGCGGCCGGGTTCGAGTACCGCGCGCGCCGCCACCTGCTGCTCCTGGACGGCGGACGGCCGGTCGCGCTGCCCTTCGGTTACGCGGGCGCCGACCCGGCGGCCGGGCCGAACTGGACCGGGCAGCCGGCGGTCGGGTCGTACTACCACTCGCTGGTCGCGCCCCGGGGGCGCGTGGAGTTGTAGTTGAAGATTGGACGCAACGTCCGAATACCGCCGGAGACGTCAAGGGATCCGGATCAGGATCGACTCACACACCGAGAGCGGAACGCCGGCCGGCGGACGGCCGGGACGCGATCGGACCACGGTGCACGAGGAGACCCGAAGACATGACGATGAACGGTGCTGCGGCGCTCGACGGCAAGGTGGCCCTGGTGACCGGCGGCAGCCGGGGGATCGGGGCCGCGGTCGCGCTGCGGCTGGCCGAGGACGGCGCCCACGTGGCGCTGACCTACCAGGGCTCGGCCGAGCGGGCCGAGGAGGTGGTCGCCAAGATCACCGCGATGGGGCGGACCGGCTGGGCCGTGCGCGCCGACAGCGCCGACCCGGCGGCGGTGCGCGCTGCGGTGGCCTCGGTCGCCGAGCGGTTCGGACGGTTGGACATCCTGGTGAACAACGCCGGCGTGGGCGCCGGCGGGCCGATCGAGGAGGTCGGGCTGGAGGAGCTCGACCGGGTGCTGGAGGTGAACGTCCGGGCGCCGTACCTGTACGCCCAGGCGGCCGTCGAGCACCTGGCCGAGGGCGGGCGGATCGTCGCCATCGGCAGCTGCGTCGCCCAGCGCGTCGTCTTCCCCGGCGCCGCGCTCTACGCGACCAGCAAGGCCGCGCTGATCGGCCTGACCAAGGCGCTGGCCAGGGAGCTCGGCCCGCGCGGGATCACCGCCAACCTGGTCCACCCGGGCCCGATCGACACCGACATGAACCCGGCCGACGGCGACTCCGCCGACTTCCAGCGCGGCTTCGTCGCCCTCGGCCGCTACGGCACGGTGGCCGAGGTCGCGGGCGCCGTCTCCTACCTGGTGGGTGAGGACGGCCGCTACGTCACCGGTGCGGAACTGTCGGTGGACGGCGGCTTCGCCGCCTGACCTCCCGTTCGGCGGGGCGGCGGTGTCGTGCCGGGCGGTCGTCGGCGACCGCGCTTACGATCGCCCGGCACGACCCGTGCGCCCCCCCGACCGAGAGGTGTGCCATGACCGCGGCGGACGATCCGGCCGATCCGGTGGACCCGGCCGACCCGGTGGACCCGATCGGGCTGCTCGCCCGGGCCCTGGCCCAGACCGCCGGGCTGATCGACGGCACCGGCGTCGAACTGGCCGGCCACCCGACCCCCTGCCGCTCCTGGGACGTCGGCGACCTGATCAGCCATCTCCTGCACGACCTGGCGCAGTTCACCCTCCGGGCCGAGGGCGGGCAGCCGGACTGGAGCCGGCCCTTCGACCGGGTCGAGGAGGACTGGCTGCACGCCTTCGAGGCCGGGGCCGAGCGGCTGGTCGAGGCCTGGCGCGCCGCCGGGGACCTCACCGGCACGGTCGAGCTCCCCGGCGGCGCCACCCTGCCGGCCCGCTTCCCGGTCGATCAGCAGACCACCGAATTCGCCGTCCACGCCTGGGACCTGGCCCACGCCACCGGCCAGTCCACCGAGGGCCTGGACCACGAGGTGGCCCGGGCGGCACTCGACTGGGCGCACGGCGCCCTCAAACCCGAGTACCGCGGCGACGAGGCCGACCACCACGCCTTCGCCCCCGAAGTCCCCGCCCCGCCGGACGCCCCGGCGTACGACCGGCTCGCCGCCTTCTTCGGCCGTGACCCCGCGGCGGGCGCCGGCGCATAGGGCACACCGCGGCGATCCGCAGACGGCCGGTGGGTCAGTGCACCCGGCCGGTGGCCGCAGCGCGTTTGATGGCCTCGCGGATGCGGGGGTAGCTGCCGCAGCGGCAGATGTTCTGGATCTGGTCGATGTCGGCGTCCGTCGGGTCGGGGGTGCGGCGCAGCAGGGCGACGGCGGTCATGATCTGGCCGGGCTGGCAGAAGCCGCACTGGGCGACGTCGCAGTCGATCCAGGCCTCCTGGACGGGGTGGAGGGTGTCGCCGTCGGCGAGGCCCTCGATGGTGGTGACGGTGCGGCCGTCGCACTCCTTGACCGGGCGGGTGCAGGGCTGGAACTCCTGGCCGTCCAGGTGGCTGGTGCAGGCGCGGCAGACGCCCACGCCGCAGCCGTACTTGGGGCCGGTGACGCCGAGCTTGTCGCGCAGGACCCAGAGCAGCGGCATGTCGTCCGGGGCGTCGACGCTGACGGGCCGCCCGTTGAGGACGAAGGTGTGGGTGGGCATGGGGGGCGACGTCCTCAGAAGTTGATCGGGAAGGAGCGCGGGCTGGTGCCGGTGGCGCGGGCGTAGGCGTTGGCGACGGCGGCGGAGGCGGCGGGGACGCCCAACTCGCCTGCCCCGCCCGGGGATCCGCTGGGCGGCATCAGGTGGATCTCGACGATCGGCGGGGTGTTGCGCTGCCGGGCGTAGTGGAAGTCGGCGTAACTCCCCTCCCGGAAGGCGCCGTTGTCGAGGTGGTTGCCGGCCTGCAGGACGACCGAGATGCCGTCGATCAGTGCGCCGGTCAACTGGGCCTCCAGGCCTCGGGGGTTGATGACCTGGCCGACGTCGGCGGCGATGACGGCCTTGGTGACCCGGGGGTTGGCGCGGTCGGTGGCGTCGAGTTCGACCAGGTAGGCGGCCCGGCCGCCGTTCTCGTCGTGGTAGCCGACGCCCTGGGCCTGGCCCTCGGGCATCGGGCGGCCCCAGTCGCCGGCCTTGGCGAGGGTGTCCAGGAGGGCCCGGCCGGCGGCGTCGCGCACCCGGGCGCGGCGGAAGGCGACCTCGTCCTGGCCCATCCGGCGGGCGAGTTCGTCCATCATGATCTCGTCGGCGACCCGGACCATGCCGGAGTAGACGGAGCGCCAGCTGCCGGTGTGCACCGGGAGCGGGAGTTCGGCGAGCAGCTGGGTGGGGATGCCGACGTTGTACGGGTTCTTCTCGGTGAGCAGGAAGAAGGCCTGGGCGAGGCTGATCCCGGCGACGGAGAGGTTGAACCCGGCGCCGGTGAGGGCCTCGCCGAGGCCGTGCGAGAGGTCGGTGCGCACGGTGGCGGCGCGGTGCTCCCAGCTGAGCACCTGGCCGAGGCCGTAGGTGGCGCGGATGCGGTGGTGGCTGGCGGGGCGCATCCGGCCGTGCCGCATGTCGTCGTTGCGGGTCCACATCAGTTTGACCGGTCGGCCGGCGGCCTTGGAGATCTGGGCGGCCTCCAGGGCGGCGTCGAAGAACAGCCGGCGTCCGAAGGAGCCGCCGCCGCGGACGACGTGGACGGTGACGGCGTTCTGCGGCAGGCCGAGTTCGGCGGCGATGGTCTGCTGGGCGATGATCGGGCTCTGGGCGGCGAACCAGAGTTCGGCGCGGCCGGGCCGGACGTCGGCGACGGCGGTGAGTACCTCCATCGGCGCGTGGTTGACGAAGGCGAAGTCGAACTCGCCGTCCAGGTACGGGGTGAGCAGCGGCGGCAGCAGGAACGGCGCGTGCGCGGCGCGCAGTCCGGCCCGGACGTCCTCGGTGGAGAGGCCGGCGGCCGGGCCGGGGTTCCAGGTGGTGCGCAGTGCGTCGCGGGCCTTGAGGGCCTGGTCGAAGGTCTCGGCGAGGACGGCGACGCCGGTGGGGATCGGCACCACGGCGAGGACCCCGGGCATGGCGCGGGCGACCGAGGCGTCCAGGGACTTGAGGGTGCCGTTGACGGTGGTCGGGCGGGCGACCACGGTGGGTGCGGCGCCCGGGATCCGGAGGTCCCCGGCGTACTGGACGCGGCCGGTGACGATGTCGCGGGCGTCGATGCGGCCGGTGGGCCGGCCGACCAGGCGGCGCTGGTCGGCCGGCTTGGGGGTGGCGGGGACGGCGGGGACGACCACGGTGGCGGCGTCGGCGGCGAGTTCCCCGAAGCGCAGGCGTCGGCCGTCGGGGGCGAGGACGGCGGAGCCGGCGGTGCGCAGGGCGGTCGCGGGAACCTTCCAGCGGTTCGCGGCGGCGGTGACCAGCCGGGCGCGGGCGGCGGCGGCCGCGGCGCGCACCGGCTCGTACAGCGAGCGCACCGAGTTGGAGCCGCCGGTGAGCTGGTAGAAGAGCAGTTCGGGGCGGCCGTCGGAGAGCGGTACGTCCACGTCGGTGAGTTCGGCGTCGAGTTCCTCGGCGACGAGCATGGCGATCGCGGTGGTGAGGCCCTGGCCGACCTCCAGTCGGGGCAGGTGCAGCGCGGCACGCCCGGCGGGGGTGATTTCGAGCACCAGCAGGTGGGAGGTGGGCAGGCCGGCGAGGATCATCGCGTCGCCGAGGTCGAGGACGTCGGGGATGCCGGGCAGGCCGAGCAGTTGCGGGGGCGCGGAGGCGTCGCGGGTGGCCGCGGCGGCGCGTTCGGCGGCCCGGGCGGTGGCGGGCGCGGCGGCGTCGAGGCCGAGCCGGGCGGCGACGGTGAGGGTGGGGGCGGCCAGCAGGTAGGTGAGGAAGCGGCGGCGGCCGGCGGGCTCGGCGCGGTCCGCGGGACCGGTGGGAGCGGCGGGGTCCTCGTCCGGGCCCTCGCGGCCGGCGAAGCCCGAGCGGGCGGTGGAGGTGCTGATGGGAGGGGCCCTTCGAGCCGGAGCGGGCGCCGGATCGGGCGGGCACGGACGGCCCCGGCCCCGGTGCCGGATCGCGGACGCCGTTGAGCATAGGAGGGCGTTACTGACGGGTCAACACGGCCAATCTTGGCCCTCCGGCCGGGTGGTGGAGGTGTCCGGTCCGCTTCGGCCGGCGGAGTCGGAGCGGGTACGGAGGGGGCTTCGCCCGGGCGGGCGGGGCCTCGGAGCGGCCGCGCGGAGTGCTGCCGGACGATCAACAGGGCGCTGTCGTACGGGAGTTCACGGCTCGTCCGACGGTGCGGCGGGGCCCCGGAAGTGGACCGGGAAAATTCAAGATCAATGGACCTGTCGGCCGGTCCACTTCTTCCCTAGGCTGGGCCTCGCCCGACCGCCTGGATCCGACAGGAGAGAAGTGCCGAACCAGAGCGCCGCCCGGCTCGCCCTGCTGCCCCCCGCCGGCCCCCAACGCACGCTCGCCGCAGCCCAGTTGGCGAGCGCGGTGGGCGACGGCGCCTACTACACCTGCTCCGCGCTCTACTTCACCCGCGTCATCGGGATGTCGCCGACCGCCCTCGGCTTCGGACTCGCCGTCGCCTGGGCGCTCGGCTCGCTGGCGGGCGTCCCGCTCGGCGCCCTCGCCGACCGTCGCGGCCCGCGCCGCACCGCCGTGGCCCTCGCGCTCGCCACGGCCGGCGTGGTCGCCGTCCTCCTGGTCGTCCGCTCCTACCCGCTGTTCCTGCTCGCCGTCTGCCTCTACGCCACCGCGCAGTCCGGCCTCACCGCGGCCCGGCAGGCCCTGGTCGCCGGCCTGGTGCCGACCGCCGAGCGCACCGGACTGCTCGCCCACCTCCAGTCAACCCTCAACGGAGGACTGGCCGTTGGCGCCGCCATCGGCGGCATCGCGCTCACCGTCGGCACCCGGGAGGCCTACTTCGGCGCCTTCACCGTCACCGCCCTCGGCTTCCTGGCCGGTGCGCTGGTCCTGCGCCGGCTGCCCGAGGCCCCGCCCGCACCGGCCGACCCGGCCGCCGGACCACGACTGGCCGTGCTGCGGGACCGCCGCTACGCCGCCGTCACCCTGGTCAACACCGTGCTGCTGCTGCGGATGCCGATGCTCAGCCTGATCCTGCCGCTGTGGATCGCCCAGCGCGCCCCCGGCCTCGGCTGGCTCGGCTCGGCGCTGTTCGTGCTCAACACCCTGGCCGTGCTGGCCTTCCAGGTCCGGGCGGCCCGCGACGTCAGCGGACTGGACTCGGCCGTCCGGGCCGTGCGGTCGTCCGGGGTGCTGCTGCTCGCCTCCTGCGCGGTCTGCGGACTGTCCGTGCTGTCCGTCCCGGCGTGGGGGTTCGCCGCCCTGCTGGTGGTCGCGGCCGTGCTGCAGGTGGTGGGCGAGATGCGGCAGTCGGCCGGTTCCTGGCAGCTCGGCTTCGACCTCGCGCCGCCGGAGCGGATCGGCCAGTACCAGGGCTTCTTCGGCACCGGCGTCGCCGTCGCCCGCACCCTGGGGCCGCTGCTGCTCACCACGCTGCTGCTGGACGGCGGGCTCACGGGCTGGCTGGTACTGGGCGGGGTGTTCCTCGCCGCCGGGTACGCGATGGGCCCGGTGGCCCGCTGGGCGGCGCGCGACCGCGACTACCTGCCCCCGGCCCCCGCGCCGTCCTCCTCGGCCGTCGGGGCCACCGCCGCCGAGGCGCCGTAGAGATCGTCGTCGCCGCCGTACGGCGCCGCGCGCCCGGCCCCGGAGGCCGGCCGCTCGGAGCGGTCGGCGAACAGGTCGTCCGACGCGTCCTCCAGCAGGTCGTCCGGCGTCTCCTCCACCAGGCCGTCCGACCGGACCGGCCGGCCGTCCCGCCGCTCGTTCCCGGTCATCGCACGCTCCAACCGCCGCTGCTGCTGTTCCGGATACGGCCGATGCTACTCCGCGGGCCCGCCGCGCAGCGCCCCGCGCGGGCCCCGCGCAGCGGGCCCCGGAAACCGCTGGCCCCCGCCCGCTGCCCGCTGGCATGCTGGCCGCGTGGACAGACCCCAGATCTGGCTCGACCTCGCCCCTGAGCTGCACCTCTTCGTCTCCGCGCCCCGGCGGGCCGGCCGCACCGCGCTGCGCACCGACGGCACCTCCAGCCTCGGCCACCTGGTCGAGTCGCTGGGCGTGCCGCTCACCGAGGTCGGCGCCCTGCTGGTGGACGGCCGCCCGGTGCCCGGCTCGTACGTCCCGGCCGACGCCGAGCAGGTCAGCGTCGCCGCCGTCGCCCGGCCGCAGCCCTCGCCCGCCCCGCCGCGCTTCCTGCTGGACGTCCACCTCGGCACCCTCACCCGCCGGCTGCGCCTGCTCGGCATCGACGCCGCCTACGAGAACCCCGACATCGGCGACGCCGCGCTGGCCGCCCGCTCCGCCGCCGAACAGCGCGTCATGCTCTCGCGCGACCGCGGCCTGCTGCGCCGCCGCGAACTGTGGGCTGGCGCGTACGTCTACAGCCACCGCCCCGCCGAGCAGCTGCGCGACGTGCTCTCCCGCTTCGCCCCGCCGCTCGCCCCCTGGAGCCGGTGCACCACCTGCAACGGCACGCTGCGCACGGTGAGCAAGACGACGGTGCGCGAACAGCTGCACGACGGCACCGAGCGCTCGTACGACGCCTTCGCCCAGTGCGCGGACTGCGGCCAGGCCTACTGGCGCGGGGCCCACCACGCCCGGCTGGAGGCCATCGTCACCGATGCGGTGCGCGAGTTCGGGGGAGTCTCGGGGTAGCGGAGCCGGGCTCCTCGGGGTTCTCTCGGGGTCGGATACGGACCGCTGCGGATGGTGGGCCGTCCGGCGGGCATGGTCTGATCGGCGACGGGGGACGAGCCCAGGAACTCCTTCGTACGAGAGAGGCCGGGTCGTCGGATGAACGATCAGCCAGTGCACCAGCCCGCACCGCACCACTCCTCCTCACCCGAGCACCAACCCTTCGAGAGCGCCGAGCCCGCCACCGCCCCGGTGGTGACCGCGCCCGACGGCGCCGTGGTCCGCCCGCTGCTGGTCCTGGACGGGCTCGGCAGCCTCGCGGTCTTCGAACTCGCCCCCGGGCAGGTCACCCACGCCGTGTCGCACGCCACCGTGCAGGAGCTGTGGCAGGTCACCGCCGGCCGCGGCGAGCTGTGGCGGCGCCAGGACGGCCGGGAGGAGGTCCACCGGCTCGCCCCGGGGGCGGCCGTCTCGATCCCGCTGGGCACCGCCTTCCAGTTCCGGGCCGACCAGGACGCCGACGGGCCGCTGCGCATCACGGCCGTCACCATGCCGCCCTGGCCGGACACGGACTCCGAGGCGCGCCCGGAGGAAGGCCCCTGGAAGGCGACCGTCCGATGAGCCGGGGCAGGACGGCCCACCGGCGGTTACGCCGTACCGCCGCGGCCGCCGTCGCCGCGCTCACCCTGTTCGGCCTGGGCGCGGCCCCGGCCGTCGCGGACACCGGCACCGCCGCACCCCACCTCCAGTCACGCTACGTGGCCATGCCCGACGGCGTCCGCCTCGCCGTCGACGTCTACCTGCCGAACGGCACCGAAGCCGGGGCCGAGCTGCCCACCGTCCTGGTCACCCAGCGCTACTGGCGCGCCCGTGTCCTGGCCGGACAGTCGGGCGGCACCAGCGGCGAGGCCGAGGCCTGGAACGCCAAGGGCTACGCCTACGTCGTCGCCGACCTGCGCGGCACCGGCGCCTCCTTCGGCACCCTGACCTCCGAACTGGGCGCGGACCTGGTCGCCGACAGCGGCCCGCTCAGCGACTGGATCGCCGCCCAGCCCTGGTCCAACGGCCGGGTCGGCACCACCGGCGTCTCCTACGGCGGCGACACCGCGATGCTCGCCACCGCCCTCGGCAACCACCACATCACCGCCGCCGCACCGATCTCCTACGACTTCGACCCGTACGAGGACCTGGTCCGCCCCGGCGGGCTGCTGATCGAGCCCCGGCTCGCCCCGTACGCGCTGCTGCTGCGCATCCTGGACCAGGCCGGCGGCACCACCTGCGAGACCAGTGCGCAGACCCGGCAGCTCTGCGCCCAGGTCGGCCTCACCGGCCTGACCCCCCGTCCGGTCGACGGCCCGGACGGACCCGCCCTGATGGCCGCCGCGCGCGCCGAGCACGCGAACAACGCCAACCTGGTCGACATGGCGCAGCAGGGCGTCCACCGCGACTACCGCAACGGCCCGCAGAGCTGGACGGTCGGCAGCGTCGGCGAGCAGACCGACGCCGTCGAGGACGGCGGCGTCCCGGTGCTGACCCGGGCCGGCTGGCTGGACGCGGGGACGGCCAACGGCGTGCTGTCCCAGTTCAGCGGCCTGTCCAACACCCAGGACGACTGGATCGGCCCCTGGAACCACGGCGCCGGCTGGCTCGCCGACCCGTTCCGGCCCGCCCGGCCGCTCACCCCGGCCGAGCACGAGCAGAACGACCAGCGGGTGGTCGACTTCTTCGACCGCTACGTGCGCGACGGCGCCCGCCCCGACGGCAGGCGGCAGGTGCACTACTACACCTTCAACGAGGACGTCTGGCGCACCACCAGCCGCTGGCCGGTGCCCGGGACCCGCACCCGGCCCTTCCGGCTCGGCGCGGGCAACACCCTCACCGAGGGGCGGACCGGGAGCGGCCCGGCCGGCTCCGACCTGCTGAGCCTGGACCCGACCGCCGGCACCGGCCCGCTCGACCGCTGGAACACCAACCTCAGCGGCAGCAAGGTGAGTTACCCCGACCGGGCGGCCGTGGACGGCAAGCTGCTCAGCTACACCACCGCGCCGCTGACCGAGCCCGCCCGGGTCACCGGCAACGGCAGGGTCGCCCTCGACGTCACCGGCCTGGCCGGCTCGGCGGACGGCGCCCTGCACGTCTACCTGGAGGACGTCACCCCGGACGGCCGGGCCACCTATCTGACGGAGGGCCAACTCGCCCTCGCCGACCGGGCGGTGGCCGACTCCGACGACAACCCCGACTGGCGCCGGCTGCGCACGCCCCGCAGCTACGCGGCCACCGACGCCACGCCCTTCCCGCAGGGGCGGGCGCAGCGGGTGGTGATCGACCTCCAGCCGGTCTCGGTGCTCTTCCGGGCCGGCGACCGGATCCGGCTCACCGTGGCCGCCGCCAATCCCGACTCCTTCCAGCTGCTCCCGGCCGACGGCCGCGCGCAGTACCGGATCGGCTACGGCGGGCACGGCGGCGAGTCCGGTTCGGTGCTAGAACTCCCGCTGGTGCAGCGGTAGTTACCTGCCCGCCAGGCCGAGGGTCCAGATGTGGGAGCTGTAGCTGCCCATCCGGGTCGGGTGGCGCTCGACCAGGGTCGCGGTCAGGCCCTCGGGGCCGCCGTGCAGTGAACCGGTGAAGCGGTGCCGGTCGGCGGGGTCGAGCGGGAGCAGTTCGGCGAGCACCGCGTCGTCCAGCTCCCGCCCGACGGCACGCAGCACTCCCGCGTCCAGCACCAGCAGGGTGCCGTCGGGCAGCACCAGCGGCTCGGGGGCCAGGGCGTCGCTCAGCAGCGGGCCGGGCTCGACCACCCCGCCGGGCAGCAGCCGCACGACCCGGCTGCCGGTGGGGTGGCGGCGGTCGGTCTCCACCACCCGCAGGCCGCCGGTGCCGGCCGGTCCGGCCGTGCCGACCACGTAGTGGCCGAAGCTGCGCCAGGAGTCGACCACGGCGCCGTCCCGGTCGTGGGCCCTGGTGTCGAAGTGGCCGTAGCCCTCCAGCCCCAGGACGAAGCGCCCGTCGCCGAGCGCCGCACCGCGTTCCCCGCGCAGCTCGGCGACCGGCGTGCCGTCGGCGAGGTCCAGCAGCAGGGCCGGGCCGAGGTGGCCCCAGGCGGTGTAGTCGAAGGAGGTGGTGGTGACCAGCACCCGGTCGGCGGACAGGTGCGCCGCGTTCGGCCGGCCCGGGCAGGGGCGGCGCCAGCGGACCTCGCCGGCGGCGTCGACCCAGCTGAGCTCGCCGTCCCCGCCGTGCAGCGTCCACCCCTCGCGCCGCGCCAGCGGCCCCGCCGGGCGCCCCTGCGGACGGCCGCCGGGCTCGCGGCGGTGGTTCATGACCGTGACCTGCCAGCTCCCCATGGTGCGGATGCTATCGGCCGGGCCCGAACGACGGGTGTCGTTTCGGTGGCCGCTCACGGCGCCCTGACGGCGGACAATCTCCCCAGGACCAGTGGAGGAGGCGAGAGTGGAGCCCGTGGAGCCCGTGGAGCCGGCGGAGTTCGAGGTGATGGTCGAGATCCCGCAGGGATCGCGCAACAAGTACGTGATGGACTTCGACGCGGGCCGGATCAGGCTGGACCGCACCCTCTTCACCGCCACCCGCTACCCCGCCGACTACGGGTACGTCGAACGCACCCTCGGCGGCGACGGGGAGCCGCTGGACGCGCTCGTCCTCGGCGGCGAACCCGCCGTCCCCGGCTGCGTGCTCACCTGCCGGGCGGTCGGGATGTGGGTGATGCGCGACGAGCGCGGACCCGACCAGAAGGTCCTCTGCGTCCCGGCCCGCGACCCCCGCTACGCCGACCTGCGGGACATCGGCGACCTGCGCGAGTTCGACCGGCTGGAGATCACCCACTTCTTCCAGGTCTACAAGGACCTGGAGCGCGGCACGTCGGTCGAGGGCTCGCACTGGGCGGGCCGGGACGCCGCCTACGCCGAGATCGCCGAATCGCGCGCCCGGGCGGCGGGCACCCGCTTCGCCCGCCCGGCCTGAGCCCGCTCGGCCTGAACCCGGGCCCACGGCCGGGCCCAGGCCCGGGCCCGGGCCCAGCGGTTCGTCGGCTCAGAGCCGCGCGCTGCTCAGGATCGCGCGCACCTGGGCGGCGATGGCGGCCTCGTTGTGCTCGAACTCCGGTGAGGTGACGCGGTCCTGCCGGTCCGGGAGGCCGGTGAGGACCGGGGTGTGGAGGTGGCCGCCGGGCAGCGCGGGGTCGAGGTCGAGGCGCAGGCGGTTGGAGCGGTAGGCGACCTCGTTGGAGAGGTAGCCCCCGCCGCCCCCGGCGACGGCGCGGGAGCCTGGGGTCGGGCCGTCGGGGCGGTCGACCGGGGCGGTGGCGCCCGCGGGGATCTCGGTGACGGGGGTGTTGAGCAGCACGGGGTAGGGCTGCTGGACGGCCGTCATGGCGTCGGTGGGCAGGGTGGTGCGGATGAACTCCGGGCCGTCGGCGAGGCCCGGGGCGTCCACCGGGTGCTGCCGGGTGCCGCCGGAGAGCGCGGCGGCGTTGTCGGTGTACGGGTCGGCGGAGCGGGCGCGGCCGGCCCAGGCCTCCAGGGTGAACTTGCCCGGGTAGCCCTGGCTGATGCTGGTGATCAGGTCGGCGGACTGCGGGCCGCCGGGCTCCAGGTGGGGGCCGAAGGCGCGTTCCACGATGCCCTGGTCGAAGTCGCGGTAGCGCACCGGCAGGACGACGGCCCGCACCTCGGCGGTGCTGCCGTCGGCGAGGGTGATCCGCTGCCCGTGCAGTTGCAGCACGGCCGCGCCGGAGGGGTTGGCGCGGCGCGCTTCGGTGTCCAGGCCGTACGGGTCGAAGCCGCTGACGAAGATCCGTCGGACGCCGGGGTCGGGTTCGTCGGCGAAGCCGTCGTCGAGGCCGCGCGAGGCGTCCTCGAAGCGGGCCCGCAGTCCGGCGTGGTCGACGTCGAACCGGGGCTGCCACTGGGCGAGTTGCACGGTCATGGCGAGTCGCGCCCAGTACAGCGGGCGGTCGTCGAGGGCGGGCAGTTCGCCGCCGGGCCGGCGCCCCTGGGCGCGGTCGAGGCCGGCCTGCCAGAGCTTGCGGCCCCAGCTGTCGACCACCCGCTGGGCGCGGTGGGCGGTGCGGGCGGCGCAGAGGGCGGCGGGGAAGCCGTGGAGCAGGTCGGCGAGGCCGGAGCGCTCGGTGAAGACGGCGGTCCGGGCGTCCTGCAGCCGGGCCTGTTCGGCGTCCGGCGGGGCGGTGGTGACGGTCCGGCAGCCGGCCGGTGCGGCCTGGGCCCCGGCGGCGGGGGCGAGCAGCGCGGCGAGGGTGCCGACGAGCGCGGTCGCCAGGGCGGCGCGGCGGGTGGCGGAGCTCGCGGCGCGGCGGGTCATTGTCATGGCCACTGACATTAGGCGGCGGGCTGACACCCCGCCAGGGTGCCTGCGCCGTACCCGTAGGCTGAGCGGGTGACACCCCTCGATCCGACCGTGAAGTCCCTGATCAGCGACCCCTACGGCGCCTACGCCGCGCTGCGCGCCGAGGCGCCCGTGCACCGGGTCACCGGCCCGGACGGACTGCCCGTCCGGCACCTGCTGCGCCGCTTCCCCGACCTGGCCCTGGACACCGCGGCCGAGGAGCTGCGCCACCGCCCCGCGCTGCGCGCCCGCGGCCTGCTGGAACTCCCCGTCCGCATCGGGTCGCAGGGGCGGGAACCGGCGTGAGCTCTACAGCGTTGTCGTGGTCGAACAGCGTGATTCGGACGGTGGTGGAGGAAACCCCATGAGTGTGGCCCTGACGAAGGGTGGCAACGTCTCCCTGGCCCGGCAGGCGCCCGGCGTGCGGTCCGTCCGGGTGTGCCTCGGGTGGACGGCCGGAGCCGGGTACGACCTGGACGCCAGCGCGCTGCTGTGCGGCCCGTCCGGGA
Source organism: Kitasatospora sp. NPDC001309 (assembly GCF_042896295.1). Taxonomy (NCBI): domain Bacteria; kingdom Bacillati; phylum Actinomycetota; class Actinomycetes; order Kitasatosporales; family Streptomycetaceae; genus Kitasatospora; species Kitasatospora sp. NPDC001309. The sequence continues at coordinate 85,840 of NZ_JBIAXC010000037.1, forward strand.
AGGTCCTCACGGACCAGCACTTCGTCTTCTTCAACAACCTGCAGAGCCCGGACGGTGCGGTCCGCCACCTGGGCTCCGGCGGGGGCGGCGAGGACGCGGAGCGGATCGAGGTCCGGCTCGGGGACGTCTCGGCGCAGGTGGAGAAGGTCGCCTTCGCGGTGGCGATCTACGACGCGGCGCAGCGGCGGCAGAGCTTCGGCCAGGTGCGCCGTGCGTACGTGCGGGTCGTCGACGCGGACAGCGGCACCGAGGTGGCGCGCTACGACGTGACGCCCGAGACGGGCAGCGAGGCGGCCATGGTGTTCGGCGAGCTCTACCGCAACGGCGCGGACTGGAAGTTCCGCGCGGTCGGGCAGGGCTACGCCTCCGGGCTCGCGGGCATCGCCACCGACTTCGGGGTCGACGTCCTGCAGCCCGCGCCGGCGGCTCCGGCCCCTGCCCCTGCCCCCGTCTCCGCGCCCGTACCGGTCGCGCCCGCGGCGCCGCCGGTCGTCCCCGCCGTTCCGAAGACCCAGCCAGCTACAGGGAGTTCACCCGTGACGTGCTTCTTCGACCCCACCCACGGCGCCGGTTCGGCCGTGGTGCTGTGGCAGCCGCAGTGGGGCGTGCCGCGCCAGGTCGAGACCTGCGCCGCCTGCGCCCAGCGGGTGCAGACCACCGTCCCGCCGTTCTACACCCCGCCGCAGGCCGGTTACCCCCAGCAGGGCTACCCGCAGCAGGCGCAGCCGCAGGTGCCCGCCCAGCAGCAGGAGCAGGGCGGCCGCCGCTTCGGCACCGGCGCGATGATCGGCGCGGGTGCGGCCGGCCTGGTCGGCGGCATGCTGCTGAACGAGGCGCTGAGCGACGACGAGCCGCAGGTGGTCGTCAACAACTACTACGAGGACGACGACTCCTTCTTCTAAGAGGAGCTAACAGAACGGCGAGGTGGCCATGGTCGACCGTGCCCGACCGGGCTCGAAGCACCACGTGATCACGGACGGCCACGGCACACCGCCGGCCATCACCCTGACCGGCGGCAACCGCCACGACGTCACCCAGCTGCTGCCACTCTGAAGCCGAGTCGACCCTCGGCCGGAGCGCAGCTCTGCCGCCCGGTCCGGCCGTGACGTCGGGTCAGGAGGCCGTGGTGAGGGCCGTCCACGGCTGCGGGCGGGCCAGGGCGAGACGGGGTTTGGCGTCGGCCCAGTGGCGCACGGCGGTGGCCATCACGGTGGCGGGGTCGGTGACCGGATGGGTGGGGGTGAAGGGCTCCGTCATCGAGGTGTAGCTCTGGAACATCGCGAGCAGCTTGACGGCCTGGGCCTGGAACGGCGAGAGGTGACGGTCCGCCAGGGGCAGGAAGAAGCGGTTCCAGCGTTCCGTCGGGACGAGCGGCGGGCGCTCCACCGGGGCGATCCCGTGGGCGGCGCGGCAGGAGTTGAGGGTGTCGCAGATGACGTCGAGCAGGGTGGAGAGCGTCAGACAGGCCGGCCCTGCCGCGATCACCTCGGTGCGTGGGGTCGGCGGGGGCTCGGCGAGGCCGGCGGCTGCGATCACCCGGGCGACCTGGTCGACGGGGCTGATCTCGGCGTAGCCGTCCGGGTCACCGACCACGACGGCGGCCAGGCCGGACACCAGGGCCTGGAGGATCGTGTACGGCCCCGAGAAGCGGGCGATCCGCCCGTCCCGGCTGCGGCCGACGACCAGCGGCGGGCGGACCACGGTGAGCGGTCCGGGGTGCTCGGCCCGGGCCAGGTCCTCGCAGCGGGCCTTGGACCACTCGTAGCCGTTGCGATAGCCCTCGAACTGCGCGCTGCGAAGGTCGCCGGGGTTGCGGGTGCCGCCGACGTAGGCGGTCGAGACGTGCACCAGGTGGGTGTCCCGGTCGGCCAGGGCGAGCACTGCCCGCAGCGGCTCCACGTTGGCGGCGACGGCCTCCGGACGGGTGAGGGTCCAGCGGGTGGTGGCCGCCGCGTGGACGATCACGTCCCAGTGGCCGGCCAGTTCGGCCGGCGGGGGTTCGGCCCCCATCCGCCAGCGGACCGAGGCCTCGGCGACCGAGGCGTCGGCGGTGGCTCGGCGGGCCACCGGCACGGGCGTGTGGCCCGCCGCCCGCAGCAGGCCGGTGACCTCGGTGCCGACCACACCGGTCGCGCCGGTCAGGAGGATTCGCATGGGACGTCCCGGAACGAGGAGGGGATACGAGGGGGGAATCGGGGAAGGTCAGGCGGGGACGAGCACCAGGCAGGCGTTCTGGCCGCCGAAGCCGAAGGAGTTGGAGAGGACCGGCGCCGGTGCGATGCCGCGCGGCACGGAGCGGACCAGGTCCACCAGGTCGGCCTCCGGGCTGGTGCCGAGGTTCGCGATCGGGGGCACCTCGCCCCGGGTCGCGCAGAGCAGGCCGAGCGCTGCCTCCAACGCTCCGGAGCCGCCGATCAGATGGCCCGTCACGCCCTTCATCGCCGTCACGGGCAGGGCCCCGGCGCCGAAGCAGCGCTCGATCGCCCGGGCCTCCGCCCGGTCGTTGAGCACCGTCGAGGTGCCGTGCGCGTTGACGTGGCCGATGTCCGCCGGTGCCAGCCCCGCGTCCGCGATCGCGCGTCGCATGCAGCGGGCCGCCACCTCGCCGTCCTCGATCGGGGCCACGATGTGGAAGGCGTCGCAGTTGTCCGCGTACCCCGCCACCTCGCCCAGGATCGCCGCGCCCCGCGCCAGGGCCGCGTCCCAGCGTTCCAGCACCAGGACGGCGGCCCCCTCGGCCATCACGAAGCCGTCCCGGTCCGCGTCGAACGGGCGGCTGGCCAGGGCCGGTTCGCCGTTGCGCGCCGACATGGCGCGCATCTTCGCGAACGCGCCGACGATCACCGTGGTCACCGGCGCGTCCACGCCCCCCGCCACCGCCGCGTCCAGTTCGCCGTAGCGGATCCGCCGGGCCGCCTCGCCGATCGCGGTGGTGCCGCTGGCGCACGCCGAGGAGTACGTGGTGCAGGCACCCCGGAGGCCGTAGCGCAGGGCCAGGCGGGAGGCCGCGGAGTTCGCCATGGTGCGCGGCACGGTGTGCACCGGCAGGCCGCCGGGGCTGTCCCAGTGGTCCGTGGTCACCTGCTCCATGCTGGCCAGACCGCCCATGCCGGTGCCGATCTGCACGCCCACCCGGTCCGGCGGCGGACCGCCGTCGGTGAGGCCCGCCGCGGCGACGGCGTCGGAGGCCGCGCAGAGCAGCAGGGTCGCGGCCCGGTCGATCTGCCGGGCCTCACGGCGGGTCAGGTACGCCTCGACGTCGAACGGAGGCACCAGCGAGGCGATGGTCACCGAGACGCCCCGCTGCACCAGGAGGTCGACCACCCCGGCGGTGGGCCGGGCCTTGAGCACCGACTCGTAGGCCTCCTGCACGCCGGTGCCCGCCGGAGACTTGACCCCGATCCCGGTGACCGCCACCCGGTGGCCGCCGTCCGGACGCCTGGAATCCCGGTTCGCCGTCACCGGTCCCCCGTCCGGAGCGTGAGGAGGTCGATCGCCTGGCCGACGTCCTCGGCCCGGGTCAGGTCCTCGACCTCGATCCGCAGGGCCAGCGCGCGTTCGAGGCGGGAGCCGATCTCCATCAGCTCCAGGCTGTCGATGCCGTAGTCGGCCGACAGGCTGGTGCGCTCGTGCACCTCCTCCACCTCCGTGCCGAGCACGTCCGAGATCGTCGTCCGGACCATCAGGGCCAGTTCCTCACGCGTGGGCATGTCACTCCTTCCTGAGGGTGCGGGGTTCATCGGGCGGCCACGGCGGTCAGGGCCTCGTCCAGGAGGCCGAGACCTTCGGCGAGCTCGGCCTCGGTGGCCACCAGCGGCGGCAGCAGCCGGATGGTGGTCGGGCGGCCCAGACAGGGTGAGACCAGCAGGCCACGGGCGGCGAGTTCGAGGACCGTCGCGCCCGCGTGGGCGGGCGTATCCAGCTCGACGCCGCGCAGCAGACCCCGCCCCCGCACCTCGCGCACCGTCTCCGGGTGGCGGGCGCGCAGGTGCTCCAGGCCGGAGTCCAGCAGGGCGGAGAGCACCCGGCCGTGCCCGGCCAGGCGGTCCATGGCCGCCAGCGCGGGCGGCAGGGCCGCACAGCTCAGCGGGTGTCCGCCGAAGGTCGCGGAGTGCAGGAACGGATCGGCTTCCAGCGGCGCGTACAGCCGCTCCGAGCTGACCAGTGCCGACAGCGGGACCACGCCGCCGCCGAGCGGCTTGCCCAGCAGCACGCCGTCCACCGGTAGGCCCTCGGCCAGCGCGAGCGAGGGCTCACCGCAGCGGCGCAGGCCGCACTGGATCTCGTCGGCGATCACCATCGCCCCGTGCTCGACCGCATCCGCGCACCACTGGCGCAGCACCTCCATCGGGAGCGGTACCGCACCGTTCTCCCCCTGGACCGGCTCGAACACCAGCGCGGCCACCGGTCCCGCCGCCAGCTCCCGGGCGAAGGCCCGCGCGTCCTGCGGGTCCAGGTGCGCCACCTCCACGGCGCAGCCGCGCAGGCCGACCCGGTAGAGCGGACTGTGCGTCAGGGCCAGGGCGCCGAGCGACTTCCCGTGGAAGCCGCCGCACACCGCGAGCACCCGCTCCCGGCCGGTCGCCAGTCGGGCCAGCTTGACGGCGACCTCCACCGCGTCCGAGCCGTTCAGCCCGAAGTGGACCTTCGGCAGGGCGTGCCCGAGGTGCGCCGCCAACCGGCCGGCCGCGTCGGCGGCCACGGGGTTGGCCAGGCTCCGGGTGGCGGTGGGCATGGCGTCCAGCTGCCGGTGGACGGCGGCGAGTACCTCGGGGTGCCGGTGGCCGAGCAGGGTGACGGCGTACGAGCCGAAGTCCAGCACCCGGCGCCCGTCGGACAGGGTCACCCTGGTGCCTTCGGCGGCCGTCTCGACCGCACCGCGCCCGGCGAAGCCACTGGTCAGCGCGAGCTTCCCGGACAGGTGCCGGCGCACTTGGTCGAACACCTCGGTCGCGGCGGTCGGCGTCATCGGGCCACGCGTCATCGGGCCACCACCGCGACCGGGACGAGCCGGGCGCGCAGTGCGGTCAGCATCTGCTCGGCGTTCTCCCGCAGGGCGTCGGCCGCGATCGGGTTGAGCATCTCCGCGAGCAGCGGGATGCCGATGTCGAAGTCGACACAGAGCTCCACCCGGCTGCCGCCGTCGGCCACCTCCCTGACCGCCCAGTGGCCGGAGAACTCGCCCAGGTCCCCGGTGAGTTGGCGGAAGTCGAACCGCCGGGCCGCCGGGTCGATCACCTCCGCCTCGGTCCACCGCAGCACCGATCCCTCCAGCCGCACCGACCACGCGGTGGTGCGGTGGCGTTCGTCGGTCCGCTCGACCACCACCACCTCGTCCACGCTCTCCATGCAGTGCTGGTACGACTCCACGTCCACCACCGCCGCCCAGACCAGCTCCGGCGGCGCGGCGATCGGCAGGTCCACCTCAACGTGCGGCACGGGACAACCCCTTCGGTTCAGGGAGGGACGGGGGGACGTGTTCGGCGTGCGGCCCGAGGGCCTTCGCCCTCGCGGCGGTCAGGGCCGGGGGCAGCATCCGGCGCAGCAGGGCCCGCCGCAGCGGATGGAGCTGCGTCATCGCGTACCACTGCTCGACGAGGTCGCAGCCGAGCTCGACCTTCGGCTGGTAGGCGGTCTGGGCGAACCGGATGTGGGTGCATCCCGAGTCGATGGCCAGCCGGATCGCCGCGTGGTGCACGGCGTGGTAGAGCCCGGCGTCGTGGGCGATCCGGTAGTCCAGGCCGATCCGGGCTCCGGTGGCGCCCGTCCCGGCGAACAGGCAGAGGAGGAAGGCCACCAGCCGCTCGCCCTCGAAGCAGGCCACCAGTCGGCGTCCGGCCGAGTGCCCGGTGTGGACGGCGGTCAGGAAGTCGGCGTCCAACACGTCCAGCCGTTGGTCGGCCCGGTCCATCACCTGTCGGTACAGCCCGAGCATCTCCGGCAGCAGGTACGCGAAGTCCTCCAGCACCTCGGTCCGCAGCCCGGGCCAGGCCGCCGCCCGGCGCAGTTTGCTGCGCGCGTTGCGCCGCGCCTTGGCGGGCAGGCGGGTCAGGTAGTCCTCGAACCCTCCCGGGCCCAGGCGGAGTTCGGTGTCCGGGAGGGCGGGCAGGAAGAAGAAGCCGGCGCCGGCCAGGGCGGGCCGCAGCGCCGCCAGTTCGACCGGCGCGAAGTCCTTGAACACCACCGTGCCGAGCCCCTCCCGGCGGGCCATCGCGAGCGCCCCGCCGACCAGCGCGTCCAGGGCCGGCGGCGGCAGCCGCCGGTCGGTCAGCAGGTGTCCCTGGCCGAGCAGGTGGCCGCAGAACAGCATCGGCACCGTCAGTGGGCCGGGGAGCAGGCGCCGCAGCGGAGCGAGGCGTCGTCGGCCGTCGGCCCCGAGCACCTCGTCCAGCCGCAGCCGCGGGAACAGGCTGACCGGCAGCACCGCGAGTGGCTCCGGCTCCGCGGGGGCGTCCTGACGGAGCACCAGGTGGGCGTACCCGTCCGGGCCGATCGCGGACGCCTCCATCGCGCGCAGCACGTCGCGCGACCACATCGGGTCGTCCGGCGGCGCCAGGCGCTCCCACAGGCCCTCCGGGAGCGCGTCGACGCCGCGCACCACCTCGACCCGGTAGCCGGCCGCGGCGCTCACGCCCGTCATCCGATCCGCAGCGGGCGGCCGTCGAGGTACTCGCGCAGCGGGCCGGCCATCCGGGCCCGGGCGGGCGGGTGGAAGCCGAGCGCCCCCGCCGCCGAGGCCAGGTAGCTGCCCTCGGCCGAGCCGACGAAGGCCATTCCGCCCAGGGCGGCCAGGCAGCCGCGGGTGGTGCGGGCGATGGCGTCCTCCGCCGCGTAGCGGGCCGCCAGCGCGGCCGCCAGCAGGCCGTCGTCCCAGGGCTGGTCCGGGTCCGCCATCGCGCGGGCCACCGACTCCACCGCGAGCATCGCGGCCTCCACCTCCACCAGGGGTCCGGTCGGGTCCTGCGGGGGGCCGCCGGGCTTGGTCAGCACCCGCTCCACCAGTGCGCTGGCCACGCCCAGGTAGCCGGCCGTCAGCAGCAACTCGAACCAGAGGAAGCCCGCCGTGTTGAGGTCGTCCGGTACCGCGTCGGCCGTGACCTCGGTGACCAGGACCATCTCCTGGTCCAGCTCGACCTCGGTCAGCACCACCTCCTCGCTCTCCGCGCCGGCCAGCACCGCGTTGCGCCAGAACGGCCGCACCTCGATGCCCGGGGTGGAGGCGGGGACCAGCGCGACGGCCAGCCGCTCGACGCCGTCCTGGTCCGCGAGCAGCACCGAGGCCGTCAGCAGGTCCATCGAACGGGAAAGGCTGCACGGCATCTTGCTGCCGTTCAGCACCACCTGCTCCCCTCGGCGACGGGCGGTGATGTGCGGTTTGAGGATGTTCTGGCCGGCCCGGCCCTCCGCGAAGGCGGAGGCCAGCAGCAGGCCGTCGGCGGCGATCGAGGCGAGCAACCGCTCCTCCGGAGCGCCCGGGGTGGCGGCGCGGACCAGTCCGGCCACCGAGAAGTGGTGCATCGTGGTGGCCACCGCCAGCGAGGGGCAGCGGGCCCCGACCGCACGCTGGACGCGCACCGCCTCCAGGGCGCTCACGCCCTTGCCGCCCAGGGCACGGGGTACCAGCAGGCCGGGGCCGCCGGCGGCACGGAACGCGCCGATCGCCGGGCTGGGGGCGCTCTCCAGGCGCTCCAGGGGCTGGGCCGCCAGGGCGGCGTCCAAGCCGGTCAGGTGGGTCTCCAGGGCGGCACGTTCGCGATGCAGGAAGCGCACGGGACCGGTTCCTCCGAGGGCTGTGGTCGGGACTGTGGGGGCGGGTCAGCCGGCCAGGGCCAGCGGGAGGCGGGTGAAGCCGCGCAGACCGTCGCAGGTGCGTCGGGTCGGCGGGCCGGACAGCGTCAGCCGCGGAAAGCGGTCGAGTAGTTGGCGCAGCAGGACGGATCCCTCCAGCCGGGCCAGCGCGGCGCCGACGCAGTAGTGCGCGCCGGCGCTGAAACCCAGCACCCGGCCGTCCGCCCGACCGACCGCGAAGGCGTCCGGATCCGCGAACACCTCGGGGTCCCGGTGTGCGGCCGCCATCACCGTGATGACGCTCGCTCCGGCCTGCAGGGGGACCCCGGCGACCTCCGTGGCCCGTGCCGTGATGCGTTCCGTCATCGGTACCGGGGCGTCCCAGCGCAGCGACTCCTCCAGCGCCGCCGGCACCAGGTCGGGGCGAGCCCGCAGCAGGGCCCACTGGTCGGGATGGCTGAGCAGGGCGTACACCGCCATCCCGAGCATCGCGACGGTGGTCTCGAAGCCGGCGGCGAACACCAGGACCAGCACGTCGACGAGTTCGTCGTCCGTCAGCCCGGCGCCGTCCGTCAGGGAGCCCGCGGCCAGGGCCGAGGCGAGGTCGTCGGCAGGCCGGAAACGGCGCTCGCGCAGCAGCCCGGCGAAGTACTCCCGCAACCCGCTCACCCCCCGGTCGGCCCGGGCCCAGTCCTCCGGGGTGCGGACGGGTTCCAGCAGCCGGGCGGCATCGTCACCGAGCAGGCTCAGGTCCTGCTGGTCCGCACGCGGCACGCCGATCAGCTCGCCGACCGTCGCGACCGGAAGGGGCGACGCGACCAACTCGTGGAAGTCGGCGACCGCGCCACCGGCGGCGGTCTCCGCGAAGGCGTCCAGCAGTTCGGTGCCGAGCTCCTCGACCCTGGCCCGCAGTGCCGCGACCCGACGGGCGCTCAGCTCCCGGGCCGCCAGTCGACGGAGTCGGTCATGGGCGGCGTGGTTGGTGGCCAGCATCGAGGAGTAGAAGAAGTCGGCGGCAGGGCGGCCGAGGGCATCCGGGATTTCCCGCTCGCACCACTCCCGGTCAGGCACCAGGAAATCCGGACCGGCGAGAACGGACTGGCATCCCGCGAAAGTGGTCAGGAAATGGGAGCCGATCGTCGCACTATAATAAACCGGCGCCAGCTCTCGAAGTCCAGCCAGGGCCGGGTAGGGATTCTCCCTGCCCTCCGGGGTAAAAACCGATAAAAGGATCGCCTCTGGATTCAACGGTTCGGCCTTTTGTCCGATCGACGGAAAGACGGTTCCTGTCGCTCTTTCCACGGTGCCCGTGCAGTGTATATCGGAGATTCCGAAACTCGCCCGAACCGGGCCATTCCAAAAGTTCGTGACCGTATGTCAGAGCCCGTTCCGAACCGGTCCCGGCCCTCGTGCCCCCGGTCCGACGCCCCCTCGCTCAGCCGGTGCGGTGCAGGTCGCACTGCTGCTGGATGGCCGAGGGGGCGTCGCTGCTGACGATGGCGACCCTCGGCACCGGGCCGGCGGTGGGGGCGTCCTCGGTGGTGCAGACGAGCTGCTGGATGGCGGGGGCGGACAGCGAGGCGGCGGGCCAGGAGAGCCGCAGGGTGACCACGCCGGGGGTGGCGGTGGCCTGGACCCGGCCGTCCTTGGGGAGGTCGCTGTACAGCCCGGTGCGCCGTTCGGTCGGGTCGGGCCCGGCCAGCAGGGTGTCCAGGGTCTGCTGGAGGTCCTCGCGCTCGGCGCTCGGCCGGATGGCGGGCCGGATGCCGTGCTGGTCGAGGAAGTACAGCCGGGTGCCGGGCTGGACGCCGGTGGCCGGCTGGCCGCTGCGGACCGAGCCGGTGGTGGAGATGGAGCAGCCGCCGGTCAGCAGCAGGACCGCGGCCAGCGGGACGAGTCGGCGGAGGGTCACCATTCCTCCTCCCCGTCCAGTCCGCGGGGCAGGACGAGGGTGAACACCGCTCCGCCGTCCGGCACGTTGGCGGCCTCGATGAGGCCGCCGTGCAGCCGGGCGTTCTCCTGGGCGATGGCCAGGCCCAGGCCGCTGCCCTCGGAGCGGGCCCGGGACTTGTCGGCCTTGTAGAACCGGTCGAACAGGTGCGGGAGTTCGGTGGGCGGGATGCCCGGACCGTGGTCGGTGACGGTGAGCACCAGTTCCTCCTCGCTGCCCCGCAGGGCGAGCCGCACCGGCGGGCGGCCGTGGCGCAGGGCGTTGCCGACCAGGTTGGCGACGACGACGTCGAAGCGGCGCGGGTCGAGCCGGACGGGCAGGGCGGCGGGCAGGTCGAGGTCGACCTGCTCGCCCCAGCCGCGCAGGTCGAGGGTCTCGCGCACGGCGGTGGCGGCGTCGACGGTCTCGGTGCGCAGCGGGGCGGCCCCGGCGTCCAGCCGGGAGATCTCGATCAGGTCGTTGACCAGCCTGGTCAGTCGTACGGTCTCGTTGCTGATCATGCGCAGTGCGGTGGCGGTGTCGGCGGGCAGCTGTTCGGCGTCCTCGTCGAGGATGTCGGTGACGGCGAGCATCGCGGCCAGCGGGGTGCGCAGTTCGTGCGAGACGTCGGCGGCGAAGCGCCGGCCCTGGGACTCGATGGCGCGCAGTTCCTCGATGGTGCCCTGGAGGGTGCGGGCGGTGTGGTTGAAGGTCTTGGAGAGCTGGGCGAGTTCGTCGTGCCCGGTGACGGTCAGCCGGGTGTCCAGCCGGCCCTGGGCCAGGGCCCGGGCGGCGTCGCCGAGCGCCCGGACCGGCCGCAGCACCTGGCGGGCGGCCAGCAGGGCGAGTCCGGCGGCCAGCACGGCGGCGAAGGCCCCGGCCCCGGCGGCGCCGGCGAGCAGGGCGGAGGCGGCGCTCTGCTCGCGGTCGAGGGGGAGCAGGGCGTAGACGGTGAGCCCGGACGCCCCGGCGGGGCCGCCCTTCGCGTAGCTGACGGGGACGCCGACGGCGAGCCAGGGGTGGCCGTCGGCGGCGAAGCGCTGGAACGCGGCGTGGCCGGTGTCGACGGTGTGCTGGAGGGCCGGCGGGACGGCCACGGGCTGGGTCCACTCCGAGTGCTCGGCACCGTAGGAGGCCAGCACCCGCCAGTCGCGGAAGCCGCCGGTGCCCGACAACTGGGCGGCCAGGCGGTCGAGTTCGCCCTGGGTGGGCGGGAAGGGCAGGGCCGGGGCGAGCACGTCGACGCGGCGGCGCAGCTCGTCCAGGGCGGTGTCCTTGGTCAGGTCGAGGGTGGAGGTGGTGGCGGCCCGGTAGGTGAGGGTGGCGGTGGCCAGCGCGCTCAGGGCGGCGACGGCGACGAAGGCCACCAGCAGGCGTGGCCGCAGCCCGGCGACGGCGCGGCGCAGCCGGACCAGCCGCGGCGGGTGCGGGCCCGGGCGCGGCGGCGGGTCGTCGGACGGTCGGGGCGCGGCGGCCGGTGCGGGGTCCGGGGCGGCGGCGCTCACCGCGGCCCGAAGCAGCCGCAGCGCGGGCCGCGCGCCGGGGCCGCGGGTGCGGAGTCGTCGTCCTCGAACAGGAATAGCCGTGCCATGGGAGTCAGTATCGGGGGTTGACCTGGGGCAATGCGCCACGGGGGCGGTTCGGGGGCGGGTTCTTGCCAAAAACTCATACATCGCTCACAGGCTGCGCGGGCGCCGGTCAGTCGATGACCACCGCCATCTGCCCGTAGGTGGCGTACCCGTCGGCGAAGGACTCCTCGGACACGGTCGTCCGGCCGCGGGCGGGGTCGTTGACCGACACCCTGCCGTTGCCGAACCCGGTGACCACGACGGTGTGCTCGGCCGGCCCGGCGTACAGCACGCTCCGGCCGTCGTAGGCCGTGTAGGTGGTGCTCCGGAGGCGCCGCCAGTGGTAGTCCACCCAGACGATCGCCGGGTGGCCGGCGGCCAGCTGGTCCTTGAGCTGCTGGACGGAGACGCCCGAGCCGTCCTGGCGCACGGTGAGCCCGTACGAGCGGGCGGCGGCGACGACGGGCGGGGAGTAGACGCCGAAGCCGGTGCCGGCCGACTCCGAGCCGTCCGGGTCGCCGACGAAGGCTACGTAGGGGTCGCCGGACAGCGGGCCGGAGTGGCCGAACTCGGGGTGCTCCCGGTCGACGCCGATCCGGTCGAGGATCTGCTGGTCGTCGGCGCTCACGCCGCGGGCGGCGAGGAGCATGCGCAGCGCGGCCGCCTCGCAGTCGTCGTTGAGCTGCTGGTCGTAGTAGGGCACGGACACGGACGCGGGGGCGGCCGAAGCGGGGCTTGCGCCCGCCGCCAGGGTTGCGGTGGCCAGGACGGCGAGCAGGGAGGCTCGTACGGTGATCGTCATGGCCATGACGCTACGAAGGATGGTTGCGTTCCGCAGTCGCTGACCGGCAACCAGGTGACGTAACGCAGCTGCTCCCGATCGGCCGTCTCAGCTCGCGGCCCGTCGGTACGCCCCCGCCCGGGCGGCGGCCTCGGCAGCGGCCGCTGCCCGGTCGGCGGCCGCCTCGTCGAGCGGTTCGGCGGTGGTGAGCATCCGGTAGTAGAGCGGCGCCGAGACGGCCCGGATCACCTCCAACGGGTCGGTGTCGGCCGGGAGTTCGCCGCGCTCGACGGCCTCGGTCACGCACGGCGCCCACTCCTCGACCCGGCGCCGGTAGAAGTGCCGCAGCGCCTCGGCGGTGCCCGGGTCGCCGTTGGCGGCCACCAGGACGGCGCGGAACAGCGCGCCCTGCCGGGGGTCGGCCAGGGTGCGCCGGACCAGTCGGGCGTTGGCCCGCAGGTCCTCGGCGAGCGAGCCGCTGCGGGTGCGCGGCAGCGACTGCTCGGCCATGTCGGCGAGCAGGTCGGCGACCAGGGCGGTGGTGCTGCCCCAGCGCCGGTAGACGGTGGTGCGGCCGACCTCGGCGCGCTGGGCGAGGTCGCCGAGGTCGAGGCCGGCGAAGCCGTGCTCGACCAGGGCGTCCTCGGCGGCCCGCAGGACGGCGGCGCGGACCCGGGCGGTGCGGCCGCCGGGGCGGACGGTGCCGGGGGTGGAGGGCGTGTCGGGCTCGTCGACCATTAACGGGATTCCTGTTCCATTAGTTGGGTGGAGTCTGCTAGCTTCGAGACATCCTAACGGAACGGGAGTCCCATTAGTGGCTCCGAGGGGAGAACCGTCATGACGACCACCACCACGGCACCCACCGGCATGGAGTACCGCCGCCTCGGCGCCTCCGGCCTCAAGGTCCCCGCCCTCAGCCTCGGCACCGGCACCTTCGGCGGCCGCGGCCCGCTGTTCGGCGCCTGGGGCAGCACCGACGTCCAGCAGGCCCGCCGCCTGCTCGACATCGCCCTCGACGCCGGGGTCACCCTCTTCGACACCGCCGACGTCTACTCCGACGGCGCCGCCGAGGAGGTGCTCGGCGAGGCCCTGCGCGGCCGCCGCGACCAGGTGCTGATCTCCACCAAGGCGGGCCTGCCGCTCGGCGACGGCCCCCAGGACGCCGGCACCTCCCGGGCCCGGCTTCTGCGCTCCGTCGAGGACGCGCTGCGCCGCCTCCGCACCGACCACCTCGACCTCTTCCAGCTGCACGCCTACGACGCCGCCACCCCGATCGAGGAGGTGCTGGCCACCCTGGAGGACCTGGTCCGCGCGGGCAAGATCCGCTACACCGGCGTCTCCAACTTCTCCGGCTGGCAGCTGATGAAGTCCCTCGACCTGGCCGAGCGCCACGGCCGCCCCCGCTACGCGGCCCACCAGGTCTACTACTCCCTGGTCGGCCGGGACTACGAGTGGGAGCTGATGCCGCTCGCCGAGCAGGAGGGCGTCGGCGCCCTGGTCTGGAGCCCGCTCGGCTGGGGCCGCCTCACCGGCCGGATCCGCCGCGGCGAGCCGCTTCCGGCCGGCAGCCGGCTGCACGACACCGCCGACTACGGCCCGCCGGTCGAGGAGGACCTGCTGTTCCGGGTGGTCGACGCCCTGGACGAGGTCGCCGCCGAGACCGGCCGCAGCGTCCCCCAGATCGCGATCAACTGGCTGCTACGCCGCCCGACCGTCTCCTCCGTGATCATCGGCGCCCGCAACGAGGAGCAGCTGCGGCAGAACCTCGGCGCCGTGGGCTGGTCGCTGACCCCGGAGCAGGTCGCCCGGCTGGACGCCGCCAGTGCCCGTACCGCGCCCTACCCGTACTTCCCGTACCGCCGGCAGGAGGCCTTCGCCCGCCTCAATCCGCCGCTCGCGGGCTGACCCCGTCGAGGCGGCTCTCCGGCGCCCCGCGGTGGTCAGCCTAGCCGGTCGGCGGCTTCGAGGCAGGCGGCGACCGTCGGCTGGTGGGCCGTGCCCTGGCGGACCGCGGTCTCGATCGTGCGGGTGAGCGTGGCGTCCGACACCGGTCGTACGGTCAGCGTCGGCGGGAGGCGGTCGGCGGCGATCCGGGGGATCAGCACGGTGTGGCCGCCGCTCGCGGCGAGGGCGGTCATGGCGGCGAAGTCGGTGCAGGTGTGCCGCACCCGCGGGGTGAAGCCGGCCGAGCGGCAGGCCTGGAGGACGGCGTCCCCGCAGGGGGTCTGCGGCGGGGCGGTGATCCACGAGGTGTCCGCGAGCTCCCGCAGGTCGACCGGCGCCCCCGCGCCGCCCGCGGTCGTCGCCGGGCCGGCGGCCGGGTGGTCGGCCCGCACCACCGCGACCAGCGGATCGGTCCGCAGGGTGCGGGTCTCGATGCCGGGGTACGGGGGCGCGGCGAGGTTGGTGTAGCGGTAGACGAGCGCGACGTCGGCGCGGCGCTGGAGCAGCAGCCGTACGGCGGCCTCGGGTTCGGCCTCGGTGATGTGCACCTCCAGGCCGCGGTGGGCGCGCTCCAGGGCCTCGCCCAGCGGGGCCGCGACCGGGACCAGGGCGCTCGGGAAGCAGGCCAGGTGCACCGGGCCGGTCGGTTCCCCGGCGCCGGTGCGCAGCCGCTCCCCGGCCTCGTCGAGCGCCGCGAGCACCGCCCCGGTGTCCGCAGCCAGCCGGTGCCCGGCCGCGGTGAGGTGGACGGAGCGTCCGGTGCGCTCCAGCAGGGCGGTGCCGGCCTCCTCCTCCAGCAGCCGCAGCTGCTGGGAGACGGCGGAGGGCGTGACGCGGTGGAGTTCGGCCACGGCGGTCACCGTGCCGTGCGCCTCCAGGTCGCGCAGGAGGACGAGCCGTCGGACATCGAGCATCAGTCCAGCTTAAGGGCCTGCTGTAGGAGATGTAGCTGGACGCAGGGGCGTGCGGACGGCGAACCTGACGGCCCGACCCCAGTCCCCGAGCAGTACGGGAGTGTCTTCGTGCGCGCCACCGTGATCCACGGCCCCAACGACATCCGGATCGAGGAGGTGCCCGACCCGGTGGTCCGGCGGCCCACCGACGCGGTGGTGCGGGTGGTCAACGCCTGCATCTGCGGCAGCGACCTGTGGGCGTACCGGGGCGTCGCCGCCCGGGTCCCCGGGCAGCGGATCGGGCACGAGTTCCTCGGCGTCGTCGAGGCGGTCGGCCCCGAGGTGACCGGCTTCGCGCCGGGCGACTTCGTGCTCGCCCCGTTCGTCTGGTCGGACGGCACCTGCGGGTTCTGCCGCGAGGGCCTGCACACCTCCTGCCCCGAGGGCGGCTTCTGGGGGTCGGTCGGCTCCGACGGGGGCCAGGGCGAGGCGGTGCGGGTGCCGTTCGCCGACGGGACGCTGGTGAAGCTCCCGAAGGAGGCCGCCGGTGAGGAGAAGCTGCTGCCCGGCCTGCTCGCCCTCTCCGACGTGATGAGCACCGGCCACCACGCCGCGGTCTCCGCCCGGGTCCGCCCCGGTGCCACCGTCGCCGTGGTCGGCGACGGCGCGGTCGGCCTGTGCGGCGTGCTCGCCGCCCACCGACTGGGCGCCGGGCGGATCATCGCGCTCGGCCGACACGAGCGGCGCACCGCGATCGCCCGCGACTTCGGCGCCACCGACGTCGTCGCCGAGCGCGGCGAGGCCGCGGTCGAGGCCGTCCGGGAGCTGACCGGCGGACTCGGCGCGCACGCCGTGCTGGAGGCCGTCGGCACCGAGGAGTCGATGCGGACGGCCCTCTCCATCACCCGCGACGGCGGCACGGTCGGCTACGTCGGCGTGCCGCACGGCGGCTCGGCCGGCGTGGACATCTCGCAGATGTTCGACCGGAACGTCTCGCTGGCCGGCGGCGTCGCCCCGGCCCGCGCCTACATCCCCGAACTGCTCCCGGACGTGCTCTCCGGCGCCATCGACCCCGGCGCGGTCTTCGACCGCACCGTGGACCTCGACGGCGTCCCGGACGGCTACCGGGCGATGGACGACCGTACAGCGCTCAAGGTCCGCATCGCGTTCTGACCGCCGCTGGCCGTGGTCGGCGTCGCGACTGCCCTCTTGTTCAAAGTTGATCGACTGCCCTATCTTTTGCTCAGCTTCAAGCAACTCATTGCAGATTCGAGCAGGGGGATCGATGGCCCACGTCGCCGCCGAGAACGTCATCGCCCTGGACATCGGCGGCACCGAGATCAAGGGCGCCGTGGTGGCGGAGGACGGCACGGTCCTGCGCAGTGAGCGCCGGCCCACCCGGCCCGCCCGGAGCGGTGGCGCGGTCATCGACACCGTGCTCGACTGCGCCGCCGAACTCGCGGAACTCGCCCGGCGGGCCGGAGCCCCGCCCCGGGCCGTCGGCGTCGTCGCGCCCGGCCTGGTCGACGAGAGCGCGGGCACGGTGGTCAAGGCGGTCAACCTCGACTGGCACGACATCCCGCTCCGCCACCAGGTGGCCGAACACCTCGGCCTCCCGGTCGCGTTCGGCCACGACGTCCGGGCCGGCGGCCTCGCCGAGGCCCGCCTCGGCGCCGGGCGCGGCAGCGACTCCTTCGTCTTCGTCCCCGTCGGCACGGGCATCGCCGCCGCCGTGATGACCGGCGGCCGCGCCCAGGGCGGCGCGCGCGGGATCGCGGGCGAACTCGGCCACCTGGTCGTACGGCCCGGCGGCGAGCGCTGTGCCTGCGGCGGCCGGGGCTGCCTGGAGACCGTCGCCTCGGCCTCCGCGATCGCCCGCCGGCACGCCCGGCTCACCGGCACCCCGGACCTCGGCGCCGAGGACGTGCACCGGCGGGCGAACGCCGGCGAGCCCGTCGCCGCCCAGGTCTGGGCCGAGGCGGTGGCGGCCCTCGCCGACGGCCTGGCCGCCACCGTCACCCTGCTCGACCCGGAGCGGATCGTGATCGGCGGCGGCCTCGCCCGGGCCGGGGCGGACCTCCTCGCCCCGCTGGCCACGGCACTCGCCGAGCGGTTGGCCTTCCGCACCCCGCCCCGGCTGGTCGCCGCCGAACACGGCCGCAGCGCGGGCTGCCTCGGCGCGGCCCTGCTGGCCCGGGACCTGCTGGCCCGGGACTTGCTGGTGGCCGGGGGCCCGTCGGCCGGGGACCCGTTCGTCCAAGCCCCGTCGCCCGTCGGAGGCACGCCGTGATCCTCACCGTCACCCTCAACACCGCCGTGGACGTCACCTACCGCCTCGACCGGGTGGCCCGGCACGGCAGCAACCGGGTCGGGGCCGTCACCGAACGGGCCGGCGGCAAGGGCGTCAACGTCGCCCGGGTGCTCGCCGCGCTCGGTCACGACACCGTGGTCACCGGCCTGGTCGGCGGCGCCACCGGGCAGGCCCTGCGGGCCGACCTCGCCGCCGCCGGACTGCGCGACGCACTCCAACCGATCGCGGGCCCCACCCGGCGCACCGTCGCCGTGGTCGAGGACGCCACCGGAGACGCGACCGTCTACCTGGAACCCGGCCCCACCGTCACCGCCGAGGAATGGTCCGACTTCACCGTCCGCTACCGCCGACTGCTGCGCACCGCCCGGGCCGTCGTCCTGTCCGGCTCGCTGCCCGGCGGCGTGCCACCGGACGCCTACGGACAGCTGGTCGCCCTCGCCGCCGAGGCGCGGGTGCCCGCCGTCCTCGACGCCGAGGGGCCCGCCCTGCTCGCCGGACTGGCCGCCGGCCCCGCCCTGGTCAAGCCCAACGCGGCCGAACTCGCCGCGACGGTGGGCCCGGTGGACCCCCTCACCGGCGCCCGGCTGCTGCGCGCCGCCGGAGCCCGCGCCGTGGTCGTCTCCCTCGGCCCCGGCGGGCTGCTCGCCAGCACACCGGAGGGCGACTGGCGCGCCCGCCCGCCCGAGGACGCGCGCGGCAACCCGACCGGCGCCGGCGACTCGGCGGTCGCCGCCCTCACCGCGGGCCTGGTCGCCGCAACCCCGTGGCCGGAGCGGCTGGCCGAGGCCGTCGCCCTCTCCGCGGCGACCGTGCTGGCCCCGCTCGCCGGCAGCTTCGACCCGGCGGACCACCGGCGACTGCTCCCCCTCGTCCGGGTCCACCCGGTCCATCCGGCCGTACCGGGCTCCGCCCCGCGAGGAGAACCGCACCCCTCGTGACCCGGCGGGTCCGTCGGTGAATCGGCTGCGCCACCCTAGTGTCCTGAGTCCTTGATCCGTCGGATGTATCCAGCGAGGGATTCGAGGATCTGGTCAGCGGTTTTGGTCCAGACGTAGGGCCGGGGGTC
>NZ_JBIAXC010000038.1:0-101686 GCF_042896295.1 Kitasatospora sp. NPDC001309
CGCGGCGTCCACCGCTCCGTCCAGGCCCTCGAACGCGACATCCGCGCCTGGGTCGCCGACTGGAACACCGACCCCCGGCCCTACGTCTGGACCAAGACCGCTGACCAGATCCTCGAATCCCTCGCTGGATACATCCGACGGATCAAGGACTCAGGACACTAGGTCCGCACCGTGGTACGCGATATGGCCCGGGTGGGTCGTCGACAACTGCGCATTGAGCTGCCTGGCGATGTGCAGTGCAGCGAGTTCGTGTCGCATGACCGGTGACGTCATCATGACGATCTCGCCCTCGGCGATCTCGACCTTCCCTATCCCCGGCACCTTCGGCAACTGATCCGCGATCTCAAGCAGCCGGGCGAACACTGCAGGATCGACGCTCACACTCCGGAGTGTATCCGCGCCCGCTGTCAAGCGTCCGCGACCGCTCGCCTCGTGGTACGGGCCTGGTGGGTGGCGTGGAGGGTGACGGCGGCGGCGAGGGTCATGGCGGTGAGGCCGACGGTGGCGGCGCCGGGCCAGCCGGTGGAGTGGTAGGCGTCGGCACCGAGGGTGCCGCCGAGGCTGTTGCCCAGGTAGTAGGCGATCAGGTAGAGGGCGGAGGCCTGGGCGCGGCCTCCGGTGGCGGTGCGGCCGACGGCGGCGGAGGCGGTGGTGTGGCCGGCGAAGAAGCCGGCGGTGATCAGCACCAGGCCGAGCAGGGCGCAGACCAGGGAGTCGGCGAGCGAGAGCAGCAGCCCGGCGGCGGTCACGCCGACGGCGACGTAGAGGGTGCCGCGCCGGCCGAGCCGGGCGGAGAGGCGGCCGACCGCGGCGGAGGTGCCGGTGCCGACCAGGTAGACGACGAAGATCGAGGCGGCGATCGACTCGGGCAGGTGGAAGGGCGCGGCGATCAGCCGGTAGCCGACGGTGTTGTAGACCGCGCCGAACACCGCCATGAACAGCATGCCGAGCGCGTACAGCCGTACCAGCAGCGGGTTGCGCAGGTGCCGGCCGACGGTGCGGGCGAGGGCGCGCGGGTCCACCGGGGCCGGGGTGAAGTGCCGGGCGGCGGGGATCAGCAGCCGGAAGGCGAGCGCGGCGAGCAGGGCGAGGGCGGCGGAGGCGGCGAGGCCCCAGCGCCAGCCGAGGGCGGCAGCGGTCCAGCCGGAGATCAGTCGGCCGCCCATGCCGCCGATGCTGTTGCCGGCCACGTACAGGCCCATCGCGGAGGGCAGCGCGCTGGGGTGGACCTCCTCGGCGAGGTAGGCCATGGCGGTGGCGGGGAGCCCGGCGAGGGCGGTGCCCTGGAGGACGCGCAGCACGACCAGGGTGGTGAGGTCGGGCGCGAGGGGCAGGGCGACGGCGAGGGCGCAGGCCGCGAGGACGGAGGCCGTCATCACCGCGGTGCGGCCGTACCGGTCGGCCAGCGCACTGGCCGGGAGCAGCCCGAGGGCGAGGCCGAGGGTGGCGGCGGAGGCCGTCCAGCTGGCCTGGCCGGGGGTGAGGTCGAGGTCGGCCGAGAGGACCGGCAGCAGGCCCTGGGTGGAGTAGAGCAGGACGAAGGTCGCGACACCGGCGGCGAACAGGGCGAGGTTGGCGCGGCGGAAGCCGCGCCCGCCCGGGCGGTGGCGGTCGTCCCGGTCGAGGGTGTGCTCGGTGGAGGCATCCGGGGTGGCCGCGGATGCCCTGGTATCGGAGGGCTGCATGGCTCCGACGCTAGGCCTGGCGCGGCTGATGCGTCCAATGCATGAAGAGTGGATGATCGATGCGCCGGTGTATGAGTCGAGGTGGGACGGGGATGGCCGTGGCGGACGCGTCGGACGGAACGGAGCAGCCCTACCGGGTGGCCGAGTTGGGGCCGGAGGAGCCGGCCGTGCTGCTGGCGCCCAGGTTGGCGAGGTTCGCCGCGGTGGCCCGGCTGGAGCACGTGACCCAGGCGGCCGCGCTGCTCGGGGTGCCGCAGCCGACGCTGTCGCGCGCGGTGTCCCGGCTGGAGGCGGAGCTGGGGGTGGGCCTGCTGGCCCGGCAGGGCCGGACGGTCCGGCTGACCAGGGCGGGCCGGCTGCTGCTGGCCTCGGTGGAGCGGGCGCTGGCGGAGCTGGAGCGCGGCGCGGAGGCGGCCCGGGCGGAGGCGGACCCGGCGGTGGGGCGGGTGGCCTTCGGCTTCCTGCACACGATGGGCCCGGACGCCGTCCCGGCGCTGCTGCGGGGCTTCCGGGCGGCGCACCCGCAGGTGCGGTTCCAGCTGGTGCAGGACTACGGCACGGCGATGCTGGAGCGGTTGCGGGCGGGCGAGTTGGACCTGTGCCTGGTCGCGCCGCTGCCGGACGACCCGGCCTTCACGGCCCGCCCGCTGGACGAGCAGCGGCTGCACCTGGCCGTCCCGGCGGACCACCGGCTGGCGGGGCGGCGGCGGATCCGGCTGGCGGAGGTGGCCGAGGAGCCGTTCGTCGGGCTGGAGCAGGGGTACGGGCTGCGCATGATCACGGACGGCTTCTGCGCGCAGGCCGGCTTCGTGCCCCGGCTGGCCTTCGAGGGGGAGGAGGCCGAGACCCTGCGGGGGCTGGTGGCGGCCGGGCTGGGGGTGGCGCTGCTGCCGCCGGCGCTGGTGCCGCGGCCCGGGGTGGTGGAGCTGGAGGTGACCGCGCCGCGGACCCGGCGGGCGATCGGCCTGGCCTGGGCGGCGGGGCGGCCGCTGACGCCGCCGGTGGCGGCGTTCCGGGACTTCGTGCTGTCCCGGCGGGGGCGGCTGCTGCACCACGACTGAGGTGGTCGGCGCGATGCGGCCTGTTTGGCGGATCCTATGGACCGGGCGGTGGAATTCCGGTCCTGCTTTGGACCATCCGGTGGTGTTCCCGGTGGTAGGTCTACGCGCGTAGGGGCTATATTTCCGCAATGGAGAAGCAGATCCCCGTCACCACCGCGGGCACCGGCCCGCGCATTCCCACCCCCGACCAGATCCGCCGCGCGCCGAAGGTCCTGCTGCACGACCACCTCGACGGCGGGCTGCGCCCGGAGACCGTCGTCGAGCTCGCCGCCGCGACCGGCTACGAGGGGCTCCCCACCACCGACGCCAAGGAACTCGGCGAGTGGTTCCGCGAGGCCGCCGACTCCGGCTCGCTGGTCCGCTACCTGGAGACCTTCGCGCACACCTGCGCCGTCATGCAGACCCGCGAGGCCCTGGTCAAGGTCGCCGCCGACTGCGCCGAGGACCTGGCCGCCGACGGCGTCGTCTACGCCGAGGTCCGCTACGCCCCCGAGCAGCACCTGGAGGGCGGCCTGAGCCTGGACGAGGTCGTCGAGGCCGTCCAGGAGGGCTTCCGCCTGGGCGAGGCCAACGCCCGCGCGGCCGGCCACCGGATCCGCATCGGCACCCTGATCACCGCGATGCGGCACGCCGCCCGCTCGCAGGAGATCGCCGAACTGGCCAACCGCCACCGGGACTCGGGCGTCGTCGGCTTCGACATCGCGGGCGCGGAGGCGGGCTACCCCCCCACCCGCCACCAGGCCGCCTTCGACTACCTCAAGGGCGAGAACAACCACTTCACCATCCACGCGGGCGAGGCCTTCGGCCTGCCGTCGATCTGGGAGGCCCTGCAGTGCTGCGGCGCCGACCGGCTCGGCCACGGCGTGCGGATCGTCGACGACATCACCCTGAACGAGGACGGCAGCGTCGAGCTGGGCCGACTGGCCGCGTACGTGCGCGACAAGCGCGTCCCGCTGGAGATGTGCCCGACCTCCAACCTCCAGACGGCGGCCGCCGCTTCGTACGCCGAGCACCCGATCGGGCTGCTCAGCCGGCTCAAGTTCCGGGTCACCGTGAACACCGACAACCGGCTGATGAGCGGCACCAGCATGAGCCAGGAGTTCGGCCACCTGGTGGACGCCTTCGGCTACACCCTGGGCGACATGGAGTGGTTCACGGTGAACGCGATGAAGTCCGCGTTCCTGCCCTTCGACGAGCGGCTGGCGATGATCAACGACGTGATCAAGCCGGGCTACGCCGAGCTCAAGGCGGAGTGGCTGTTCAGCGCGGGCACCGCCGGCAGCTGAGCCGACGGCCCGTCCTTGCGGTCGGATGAACGCGGCTTCCGGGTACGGAAGTTGGCGTTCATCCGACTACTCACTCGGGTGAGTGAACGCCCTTTGGTTCTCGCGCGACCCTGTCACTACGGTGTGCCAGTCAATGCTGACAGGCCGTGGCGGCACTCGCCCGTCCGTCGCCCCGTGCGATGTCGGCCACCGACGAGGACCCAAGGGGACGAACCATGAAGCAGGCTCTCAAGGCCGCCGGTACCGCGGCGCTCGGCATCGCCATCGCGGCGGTCGGCGCCGGCACCGCCTCCGCGGCGGCCGGCCAGGCGGCCGGCGGCCTCGGGCTGCCCACCGGCGCGGTGACGAACCCCGCGGTGACCGGTGCGGTCACCGACACCGCGGCCAAGCTGCCCGGCGGCGACAAGGTCGCCGGCACCCTCGGCACCCTGACCCCGAGCGCCGGCCAGCCCGCCGCCGCTCCGGCCGCCGAGGCCGCGCCCGCCGCCCCGGTCGCCGGCCTCACCCAGCAGCGCGTCGGCGGCCTGCCGAACGTCCCCGGCCTGGACAAGACCCCGATCGGCGGGGTTGCCGGCGCGCTGGGCGGCCTGGGCGGCTGATCCGGCCACCCGCACGACGACGGGCCGCCCGCCCCCGGAACTCCTCCGGGGGCGGGCGGCCCGTCGTCGTGCCCGCCGGTACGGCCTCACGGCTCCTGGGGGAGCAGCACCCACAGCGCGAGGTAGATCAGGAACTGCGGGCCGGGCAGCAGGCACGACAGCAGGAAGATCAGTCGGACGGTCCACGGGGTGAGGCCGAAGCGCTCGGCGATCCCGGCGCAGACGCCGGCGATGACGCGGTTGTGGCGGGGGCGGGCGAGGCGGGCGCTCATGGGAACTCCTTGGCTGGCTGGCTGCCGGTGCCGGGTGGTCCGGCGGGCGTACCTCCATACTCCGCCGCCGCCGGCCCGGAAACCTCCACCCACCAGGCGATCCTCGACCCCGGTAGGTCACCGGGAAGACGGAGACCCGGATCGGGGTCCGCCTCAGGGATGACCCGGAGGTGCGGGTACGGAAAAACCCGTTCGCGAAGGTGTCGGGGCGGAGGGATATGATTCCGCGGTCGCTGATGGTGGGGGGAAATCCGGCGGCGCCGTCACGGCCTCAAGAGGCCCCTCACGCCTGCGATTTCGCACTTCTCTCGGGCTGCGCCCGAATTCTCCCGTGAGGTCCCCTTGCGCAATCAGTCCCGCAGAATCCTCGCCGTGGCCGCCGCTGCCGCGCTGGCCTCCGGCGCCGCCCTGACCTCGGCCCCGGCGGCACTGGCGGCCCCGACGGCCACTGCCGCGCCCCAGGGCACCCAGGCCACCTCGCCGGTCACCGCCGCTTTCGGCGGACTGCCCGACTCGGTCAAGGCGGGCGGCGCGCCGATCGAGTTCTCCGTGACCCTCAAGAACACCGTCGACCACCAGATGGACGTGCTGGGGTCGGTCCTCACCCTCGCGGACCCCGGCCTCGGCATCAAGCCGGGCCAGTTCAAGCTGGAGTACCAGGCCCCCGGCACGACCGGGTGGCAGGCCGCCGAGGAACGCGGTGCCGCTGTCTGGGACGTCGACCGCAACGGCGGCCGGCACGTGGCGGCCGGTGCCGAGGCCGTCTACCGGCTGCGGCTCACCGTCTCCGCCGATGCCCCGGCGGGTCGGGTGGGCCCGGGCTTCAACGCCATCGTGTCGGACCCCACCCTGCCCCCCGAGCAGCGCATCTCGACCGCGCTCAGCACCTCCCCGAACCTGGTGGTCGCCCCGGCGGTCACGCCGACCACGCCGGCGACCACGCCCGCTGCCACGGCGGACGTCCGGCTCGACGGGGTGCCCGCCGTCTTCACGGCGGGCACGGAGTCGAAGCCGTTCAAGCTCGTCCTCGGCAACACCAGTGGCAAGGACCTCCGGCTGGTGCCCGCGATCGTGTTCCAGGGGAAGGACCTGCTCCCCTCCGGGACGGTCAGGTTCGAGTTCCAGGCGCCGAACGGGGACTGGCTGGAGGGCACCCCCGGCGGTGACTCGGACCACCCGGCCTGGCTCTGCATGGGCCTGCGGGCGGGGAGCAAGGACGCCGACGTCGTCGTCCTGCCGAAGGGCGGGACGAGGACGTTCAACCTCCGGCTGGCCTTCACCAAGGACGCGCCGGTCGTCGCCGAGTCCCTGCTCGCCAGGGTGGGCAGCCTGCCCGGCGCGGGTGAGAGCGGCGCCGAGTCGTTCAGCCCGAGGGCGGACTTCACCATCCAGGCCGCCACCGGCACCCCGGCTCCCACCACCCCGGTCACCTCCGTTCCGGCCGCCCCGGCCACCGTTGCCGCCGCTGTCCCGGCCGCGCAGGTCACCACCGGCGCCCCGAGCCCCGCGGCCGAGCCCGTGCAGGTGGCGGCCGCCGCCGCCCCGGCCCCGGCGGCCGTGGAGGCCACCCGGCTGGCCTCCACCGGCGGCGGGTCCTCTTCCGCCCCGATGGCGATCACCGGCGCGACCGCGATCGCCCTCGGCATCGGAACCCTGGTCGTCGCCCGCCGCCGCCAGCGCGCCCAGGGCGCCGGGAACTGACCCCGGACAGCACGAGGCCCGTCCGTCCCCGCTCGAAGGCGGGGACGGACGGGCCTTGCGGCGTTCCGGGGCTCAGCCGGCCGGCTGCTGCGGAGGCTGCGGCTGGGCGTACGGGTTGTCCGCCACCGGCTGCGCCGGCGCGCCCGGCTGAGGCGGCACGGCGCCCTGCGGCGGCACCGGCTGGCCCGGCTGCCCGGCCGGCTGGGCGTACGGGGCGTTCGGGTTGAACGCGGCCTGCTGGGCGGCGGCGTTGGGGTCGTGCGGGGCGTTCGGGTTGTACGGCGCGTGCGGGGTGTACGGCGTGACCGGCTGGGGCGGCGCGTTCTTGGCGTTGCTGCGCTCGACGACGGCCTTCACCGTGGCGACGATCATCGCGATCGGCAGGATCAGCGCCTGGAAGAAGATCCGGTAGGTGCCGCCCTCGAAGACGAACGCCAGGTAGTAGGCGTAGCCCGCGAACCCGAGGCCAATCACGATGTTGAGGATCCGCATGCCGACCTTGAGCCCGCGCAGCGGCAGGACGCCGAGGACCAGCATGATGGCGCCGCTGAGCGCCAGCAGAACGACGTACCAGGAGAAACCGGGTTCGTTGGTGAAGTCGAGATTGTTCAAGGGAATTTCCTGTGGGAGGAGAATGACGACGGGAACCGTCCGGGGACGACAGCGCACAGTACTGGAGGGGGCCGACATCCGTCGTCGCCTTTTCATCACGGTGTCGTTGCGCCGGGTCGCGGCTGCGCCGGAGCGGTAATTGACGAGGTGGGAAATGACTGTTTATGAGGTGCTGCGGGTCTTTTGCGGGCCGGACGGGCAGTACGGCAACGCGCTCGGTGTGGTGCGGGACGGCGCCGCCGTTCCGGGGCGGGCGGCGCGGCAGGCCTTCGCCGGTGAACTCGGTTTCAGCGAGACGGTGTTCGTCGACGACGCGGAGCGCGGGGAGATCGACATCTACACCCCGAGCGTGCGGCTGCCCTTCGCCGGCCACCCGTGCGTGGGCGCCGCCTGGCTGCTCGGGGTGGACCGGCTGGTGACCGCCGCCGGGGAGGTGCCGGTGCGGCGCGAGGGCGGGCTGACCCGGATCGAGGCCCGGCCGGAGTGGGCCCCGGGGCGGACCTTGCGGCAGTACGGCTCGGCCGCCGAGGTGGAGGCGCTGGAGGTGCCGCCGCCGGGGGAGTGGGTGTACGCCTGGGCCTGGCAGGACGAGGCGGCCGGTACGGTCCGGGCGCGGGCCTTCCCGGGCCGGGGTGACGGCATCGACGAGGACGAGGCGACCGGTGCGGCGGCCCTGCTGCTGGCCGGCCGGCTCGGGCGGGCGCTGACCGTCACCCAGGGCCGGGGTTCGCAGCTGCTGGCCGGTCCGCGGCCGGGCGGGCTGGTCGAGGTCGGCGGCCGGGTGGTGCGTGCCTAGGCCCTGTCCGGCCGATCTTGCCGGGCCCGCGACGCCGGGCATCCCGCCTGCCCGCACGCCCGAATCGCCCGAGTACACCCAGTACGAGGACGATCCGGGCGCACGCCCAGCCGGGCGCCCACCGCCGCGGGCTGATCCGACAAGATCGACCGGACAGGGCCTAGCCGGCCGGCGGGGTGGGGCCCGCGTAGGCACGCGGACGGGCCGCGGGTGCCATGGTCACCTTCGGGGTGACGGCGGCGGCCACCGGCGGGGCGGCCAGGACGGCGGCCCGCCGGGCCCGGGCCGCGGTCCGGTGCTCCCGCAGCAGGCGGCGCAGGCCGGGGACGAGGGCGAGGTGGGCGATCATCACACCGAGCACGGCGAACAGTATGTGGTCCACGTTGAGCACGTGCCCGGGCGTCCAGGAGGAGAGGAACTCCAGGCCGGTCGCCAGCAGGGCGGACACACCGGTGGTGCGCAGGAAGGACGGCAGCCAGGGGGCCCGGACCCGGCCGCCGGCCAGCGGCAGCAGGACGCCGAGCGGGGCGAGCAGCAGGAACTCGCCGACCACCTGCCACGGGGTGGAGGAGCGGAGCGAGGCCAGCGGCGTCAGGTTGGCGTCGTACACCCAGGCCACCGGCAGGGGTCTGAGCACCAGCCAGAGCACCAGCGTCAGGTGGAGGGCCAGGCCCGCCAGTCCGGCGTGCCGGAGGGGTCGGTGGACGCCCGCCGCCGGCCTGTTCTCGGTCCGTGCGCCGGAACGCTCGTCGCGTGTCCTGGTGCCATCTCGCTGCACGGGGGGAAGGACGTGGGCCGGTGGCGCGGCGGTTCCACGCCGGGCGTGAACATTCCGGGGCGCGCCCCCGTTTCCCGTCACACGGGGTCGACGGAGTCGACGGGGGCGCCTCGCCCGAGGACGGGCCCTACCGGCAGGGCGCCGCCGTGGGCACCGCGCCGAACACGTTGTCGGGCGGCGGCGAGCCCGGCACCACCGGGGTGGGCGAGGGGCTCGGGCTCGCCTTGGCCGCGCCGCGGGACGGGGTGACGGCCGGGGCGGGCGGGGTCGGGGTGGCCAGCGCGGTCGGTATGTGCGGGGCGCTCGGGCAGGCCGTCCGGCTGGCGGGCGCGCCGGCGTCGACCGGTACGGCGGTCGGCCGGATGCCGCAGCCGGAGGCCAGCGCGAGCAGGAGCAGGACGCCGGCGGTGCGGCGCAGGGCGGTGCGGGTGGGGGCGGTCACGTGGCGTCCTTGAGCTCGGCGTCGCCGGCGGGGCCGAGCTCGGTCCCGCCCGCGGACGGCGACGGCGGTTGGGTCAGCGGCAGCGTCAGGGTGAACACCGCGCCGACCTCCCCGTTCGCCGCCGTGATGGTCCCCCCGTGGATCTGGGCGTTGGCCATCGCGATGGACAGCCCCAGGCCGCTGCCCTCCGAGCGGGCCCGGCCGCGGTCGGCCTTGTAGAAGCGGTCGAAGACGTGCGGCAGCACGTCCTCGGGGATGCCGGGGCCGCTGTCGGAGACCTCGACCACGACCGAGTCCGCGGACTGCCGGACCTTGACCCGCACCGGCGAGCCGCCGTGCTTGAGCGCGTTGCCGATCAGGTTGGCGAAGACCACGTCGAGCCGGCGCGGGTCGACCACGGCCAGGATGCCGCGCGGGGCGTCCAGTTCGACCGCGTCGTACCAGGCCCGGCCGTCGATGCAGGACATGATCAGGTCGGCGACGTCGACCTCGTCGGCGACCAGCCTGGCGGTGCCGGCGTCGAAGCGGGTGACCTCCATCAGGTTCTCGACCAGGTCGGACAGCCGCCTGGTCTCGCTCACCACGAGTCGGACGGCGGGCTCGATCATCGGGTCCAGCGACTCGGCCTCGTCCTCCAGGATGTCGGTCACCGCGGTCATCGCGGTCAGCGGGGTGCGCAGCTCGTGCGACATGTCGGCGACGAACCGCCGGCTCTGCGCCTCGCGCGCGCTCAGCTCCTCGACCTGCTCGTGCAGCGACTCCGCGGCCCGGTTGAAGGTCCGGGCCAGGTCGGCGAGTTCGTCGGAGCCCTCGACCTCCAGCCGGGTGTCCAGGTGGCCCTCGCCGAGCCGCTTGGCGGCCTCCCCGAGCCGCTTGACCGGCCGCAGCACGGTCGAGGAGGCGGCCTGGGCGAGCAGGGCCGAACCGATCAGCGCGAGCAGGGTCGCGATGGCCAGTGACCAGCCCAGGGTGTTGAGGTCGGCCCGTTCGTTCTCCAGCGACTTGAACATGTACGCCGTCGGGCCGTTCGGCAGCACCTTGGTGCCGCCGATCACGAACGGGCGGCCGTCCAGGTTCTGCCGCTGCCAGTACAGGTGGTACGGGTACGGGTTGCTCTCGGTGACCTCGCGCGGCTTGGCGACGGTGGACTGCAGCGCCGCCGGGACGTCGGCCAGGGTGAAGCGCGTCGGGGCGGAGGAGACCGCCGGGCACTCGGGGTGCGCCGGGTCGACCACGACCACGTCGTAGGACAGGCCGGAGCTCGCCACGTTGGAGGCCAGCGTGGCGAGGTCCGGGCAACTGGCGTTCAGCGGCAGGTCGGAGACGTTGCGGCTGAGCGAGACCCGGAAGTCGTTCAGCGCGGTGTCCTGGGCGCGCTTGAGCACCGCGTCGCGGTTCAGCCAGTACGCGATGCCGGAGGCCGAGACGGCGGCGAGCAGCGCGACGGCCGCGAACACCGCGATCAGCCGCACCCGCAAGGAGCGCAGCCGTCGCCACGGGCCGGACGAGAACCGTCGGGCAGTCTGCTGATGGTCAGTCACAAGAGCCTGTCGTCGTACGGGAGTTCAGGAAGGGGGCGAGGGGCTCAGGCAGGCGGGTCCAGTCGGTAGCCCACCCCGCGCACGGTGCGGATCAGGGTCGGCGCGGACGGCACGTCCTCGACCTTGGCCCGCAGCCGCTGGACGCAGGCGTCCACCAGGCGGGAGTCGCCGAGGTAGTCGTGTTCCCAGACCAGCCGCAGCAGCTGCTGGCGGGAGAGCGCCTGGCCGGGGCGGCGGCTGAGCTCCAGGAGCAGCCGCAGCTCGGTCGGGGTGAGCTGGAGGTCCTGCCCGTCCTTGGTGACGGTCATCGCGGCCCGGTCGATCACGACGGTGCCGTACGCGGAGGAGTCGGAGCTCTCCCGCTCACCGCGCCGCAGCACGGCGCGGATCCTGGCGTCCAGCACGCGCGGCTGGACCGGTTTCACCACGTAGTCGTCCGCGCCGGACTCCAGACCCACGACCACGTCGATGTCGTCCGAGCGGGCGG
Source organism: Kitasatospora sp. NPDC001309 (assembly GCF_042896295.1). NCBI lineage: Bacteria > Bacillati > Actinomycetota > Actinomycetes > Kitasatosporales > Streptomycetaceae > Kitasatospora > Kitasatospora sp. NPDC001309. The sequence goes on from NZ_JBIAXC010000038.1 coordinate 11,261, forward strand.
TGAGCAGGATGATCGGCAGCTGGTCGGTGCGGCGGATCCGACGGCAGACCTCGAAGCCGTCGATTCCGGGCAGCATCACGTCCAGCACGATCAGGTCGGGCCGCTGCTCCTTGAAGAGCCTCAGACCGTCCTCGCCGGAGGCGGCGGTGGCCACACGGTGGCCCTGGCGGGTGAGAGCGAGTTCGAGGCCGGTCCGGATGGCGTCGTCGTCCTCGATCAGTAGGAGGAAAGGCACGGCCCCATTTTGGCCCACCGGGAGCGCCGAATCACCCCCCGGACCGGTCACCGCCCGTACGGGAACCGGAAGGACGGCCGCCGGCGTCCGGAACGGCGGGAGGAGGAACGGGTCGAAGGGCCCGGCCCTGTGACACCCCTGTGACAGTCGGCGGACAGCGCCATCACAACCGGCGGGCAGGATTTTCCATGTCGCCGCAGGACAGCGGGCCGCAAGGGCCGGCTGGAGGGCGGCAACAGGAACCGCTCGTACCGAACCAAGGGGGCGCACGATGAACGCCATGCTTCAGACCCGGACCAACCCGGCTGTCCGCACCGCGCGTTCCTCAGCGACCACCCACCGGACCCGGTACGAGATCAGGACCGACGAGAACTCCGGTGCCGTGACCGTACGGGGGTGCGCGCACAGCACCGGTGGAAACCCTGTCGCCCGCCGGGTGAGCGGCGGCGGCAGGACGGGGGAGCTGTACGGGATCGGCCGACTGGGGAGTACGGCCGACTCCGGCAACACCCTCACGCTGCGGGGGATCCTCCCCGTCCGCGTCGAGGGCACGGACGCCCGGGGGGGCGACCAGAGGAAGAACGGTCTGCGGACGGTCGGCTCGGGGGAGCCGGCCGGTCGCGGGGCCGCCGGTGCGACGCTGCTGCGGCTGAACCCCGCGCCGGCCCGCACCACCGAGGCGGGACAGGGAGACGCGCAGGGGGAGCACCCGGCCGTCGCGGAGGACCACATCACGGAGTTCACCGCGTACGTGCGCGAGCGCCGCGCCTCCCTGTACGCCACGGCGTACCACCTCACCGGTGACCGCTACGAGGCCGAGGACCTGCTGCAGAGCGCGCTCTTCAGTACCTACCGGGCCTGGGGCCGGATCACCGACAAGGCCGCGGTCGGGGGCTACCTCCGCCGCACCATGACCAACCTGCACATCTCCGCCTGGCGGCGCCGCAAGGTCAACGAGTACCCGACCGAGGAGCTGCCGGAGACGGCCGGCGACACCGACGCGATGGGCGGCACCGAGCTGCGCACCGTGCTCTGGCAGGCGCTGGCGAAGCTGCCGGAGAACCAGCGGACCATGCTGGTGCTGCGGTACTACGAGGGCAAGACCGACCCGGAGATCGCCGACGTGCTGGGGATCAGCGTCGGCACGGTCAAGAGCAGCATCTGGCGCGCGCTGCGCCGGCTGCGCGACGACGAGCACCTGAACAAGTCGGGCGACACCGTCCGGGCGTTCGGCGAGCTGGTCGCCTGACGGCGGCGAGCGGGGAGCAGGGGACAGGACTCCCGTCGGGGGACGGGTAGCGGACGGTTGCGGTTCGGGGGCGCCAGCTCGGGGGAGCGGCGCTCGTGGGGAGCCCAAGCCGTTCGGTGGGCGACGGGCCCGGTGCGGGGGAGACGCACCGGGCCCGTCGTCGTACGTCCTCGGGCGGTCCCGCCCGGCGCGGCTCAGACCGCCGACAGCTCCCGCCGCCCCGAGGCGGCGCGGACCCGCCGCTCCGCCTCCGGCCCGGCGCACGGGTACGAGCCCAGCTCGACCTGCCGTCCGACGATGGCCCGCTCGGCCCGCATCAGTCGCAAGCCCCGGCGCAGCAGCACCGGCAGCGACTTGCGGCCCTCCCGGACGTCCCGGCGCAGTCGGCGCCAGGCCGTGGTGAGCGCGCCGTTGCGCAGGCACAGGGCGTCGCCGAGCAGGCCCTCGGCGGTGCACTCGGTGACGATCTCGGCGGCGAAGATGCCCTCGGCGATGAACGCGGTGGCGCCGTCCAGGTCCAGGGCGCGGGTGGAGATCCGACCGTTGTCCGGGATCGAGTACACCGGCACCTCGGTGCGCCCGCGCTCGTACAGCGCGCGGATGGCGGCGACGGCCTGGTCGCGGTGCCAGGCGAGCGGGGAGTCCCAGTCCACGGCGCCGTCGGGCAGCCGGGGGAGGGTGGGGTCGTCCCCGTCCTTGTAGAAGTCGTCCAGCTGGAGCACCGGGAGGCCGCTGCGTTCGGCCAGCGAGGACTTCCCCGATCCGGAGGGCCCGGAGAGCAGGATCACCCGGGCGTGGGCCGTCGGGACGGGATTCATGGGGGAGTCACTCACGGGACACCAGTCTGACGCATCCCGGCCGGTTGCCGAAACCGTTCTGCATCACACCTTCCGGCCGGCGCCCTCCGGTCGCGCCCTCCGGCCTCGCCCTCCGTCACGCCGTCCGGAAGTCGGGGCCGGCGAGGGCGAGGTGGAGCGCCGGCAGGTAGCGGCTGTCGAGCTGGAGGTACACCTGGCGCCCGCCGCCGGGCGGCTGGTAGCCGGTGGCGGCCCAGTCCTGGGAGTGCCAGGTGTCGGGCTCGGGCTCGTGGAAGGTACCCCCGGTGGGCAGTTCGAGCGGGCGGGCCCCGCGGGCGCGGAAGGTGACCGCGGCGGCACCCGGGGTGACGTCTAACCTGCCGTTGGTGTAGCGGTGTTGCCAGCCCGGCCGGTCGGACCGGGCGGAGCAGGGCAGTCGGGCGGGCTTCCCGGCGGCTAGGCGGCGGCGGACCCGCGCGACGTGCCAGCGGCGGACGAACCCGTCCGTCAGCAGCGGCATCAGCTCGGCGATCAACTCTCCCACGGCGCCTCCTCGGTGGTGTCGGTACCGGGGATTCTGGTCCGGACGCACACGCACGGCGAGCGCCGAAAGTCGCGCGGGCGGTGACGAAAGTCGACGGACCCGCACCAGGGGGGGAGAGGTGCGGGTCCGTCCAATGACCGTCCGGGCCCTGGGGGGGAGAGGGCGCTGGGGACGGCCAGTCTGTGGAGTTGTGATGCGGAACCGACGGAGGGTCAGATCCCCATCGGGTGCCAGACCGTCTTCGTCTCCAGGAAGGAGAGTAGCCGGTCGGTACCGGGCGCATCCGTCCAGTCCTGGGCGAACGGGTCCAGCTCCGGACGGACCACCCGCTTCAGGGTATCGGCGGCGGCGGCCTCCAGCGCGGTCGCCGCGCCGGGGCCGTCGGCGGCGACGGCGCCGGTGAGGTCCAGCGCGTTGACGTCCTGGTGCGAGGCCAGGGTGGGGGCGATGTCCGCGGTCCGGCCCGAGATGATGTTGACCACGCCGCCCGGGAGGTCCGAGGTGGCCAGCACCTCGCCCAGCGACAGCGCGGGCAGCGGGGCGTCCGCGGCGGCCGCGACCACGACCGTGTTGCCGGTGGCGATCGCCGGGGCGATCACCGAGACCAGGCCGAGCAGCGAGTGCCCGTACCCGGCCTGCGGGGCGACGATCCCGACCACGCCGGTCGGCTCCGGGGTGGAGAGGTTGAAGTACGGCCCGGCGACCGGGTTGGCGCCGCCCGCGATCTGGGCGACCTTGTCCGTCCAGCCCGCGTACCAGACCCAGCGGTCGATCGCGGCGTCCACCAGCGCGGCGGCCTTCTTCGGGCCGATGCCCTCGGAGACGGCCACCTCGGCGGCGAACTGCTCGCGCCGGCCCTGCAGCATCTCGGCCACCCGGTAGAGCACCTGGCCGCGGTTGTACGCGGTGGTGCCGGCCCAGCCCTTGACCGCCGCGCGGGCGGCCAGGACGGCGTCGCGGGTGTCCTTGCGGGTACCCAGCGGGGCGTTGGCGAGCCACTCGCCCTTTGCGTCGGTCACCTCGTACACCCGCCCGCTCTCGGAGCGCGGGAACTTCCCGCCGACGTACAGCTTGTAGGTCTTGAGGACGTCAAGACGCGCGAAGGTCGTGTCAGACATCGAGGTAGGCCTCCAGACCGTGGCGGCCACCCTCGCGGCCGTAACCCGACTCCTTGAAACCGCCGAACGGCGAGGTCGGGTCGAACTTGTTGAAGGTGTTGGCCCAGACCACACCCGCCTTGAGCCGGTTGGCCGTCCAGAGGATGCGCGAGCCCTTCTCCGTCCAGATGCCGGCGGAGAGGCCGTACGGGGTGTTGTTGGCCTTCTGGACCGCCTCGTCGGGGGTGCGGAAGGTCAGCACCGACAGGACCGGGCCGAAGATCTCCTCCTGGGCGATCCGGTGGGCCTGGCTGACGCCGGTGAACAGGGTCGGCCTGAACCAGAAGCCGGTGCCCGGGAGCTCGCACTCCGGCGACCAGCGCTCGGCGCCCTCGGCCTCGCCGGCCGCGGTCAGCTCGGTGATCCGGGCCAGCTGGGCGGCCGAGTTGATCGCGCCGATGTCGGTGTTCTTGTCCAGCGGGTCGCCGACCCGCAGGGTGCCCATCCGGCGCTTGAGGGCGTCCAGCAGCTCGTCCTGGATCGACTCCTGGACCAGCAGGCGGGAGCCGGCGCAGCAGACGTGGCCCTGGTTGAAGAAGATGCCGTTGACGATGCCCTCGACCGCCTGGTCGATCGGCGCGTCGTCGAAGACGATGTTGGCGGCCTTGCCGCCCAGCTCCAGCGACAGCTTCTTGCGGCTGCCGGCCAGCTGCTTGGCGATCGCCCGGCCGACCGGGGTGGAGCCGGTGAAGGCGACCTTGTTGACGTCCGGGTGCGCGGTGAGCGCGGCGCCGGTGCGGCCGTCACCGGTGACGATGTTGACGACGCCCTTCGGCAGACCGGCCTGGCGGCAGATCTCGGCGAAGCGCAGCGCGGTCAGCGGGGTGGTCTCGGCCGGCTTGAGGACGACGGTGTTGCCGGTCGCCAGGGCGGGCGCGATCTTCCACGCCAGCATCATCAGCGGGAAGTTCCACGGGATGACCTGGCCGGCCACGCCCAGCGGGCGCGGGTTGGCGCCGTAGCCGGCGTAGTCGAGCTTGTCCGCCCAGCCCGCGTAGTAGAAGAACCAGGCGGCGACGGTCGGGATGTCGAAGTCGCGGGTCTCGCGGATCGGCTTGCCGTTGTCCATCGACTCCAGCACGGCCAGCTCGCGGGCGCGCTCCTGGATGATCCGGGCGATCCGGAACAGGTACTTGGCGCGCTCGCTGCCCGGCAGCGCCGACCAGTCGGCGAAGGCCTTGCGGGCGGCGGCGACGGCGCGGTCCATGTCCTCGTCGGTGCCCTGGGCGAACTCGGCGAGCACCTGCTCGGTGGCCGGGTTGACCGTCTTGAGGGCCTCGCTGCCGGAGGAGTCGACGAACTCGCCGCCGATGAAGTGGCCGTACGAGGTCGCGATGTCGCCGGCGGCGGCGGGGGACTCCGGGGCCGGGGCGTAGGTGAAGAGGCCTCCGGCCGGCTGGGCCGCGGGCTCCTCGATGTTCTTCTTCTTGGCCATGGTGATCAGTCCACCGTCACGTAGTCGGGGCCGGAGTAGCGGCCGGTGGCGAGCTTCTGGCGCTGCATCAGCAGGTCGTTGAGCAGGCTGGAGGCGCCGAAGCGGAACCAGTGCGGGCTCAGCCAGTCGTCGCCGAGGGTCTCGTTGACCATCACCAGGTACTTCATGGCGTCCTTGGTGGTCTTGATGCCACCGGCCGGCTTCACGCCGACCTGGACGCCGGTGGCGGCGCGGAAGTCGCGGACCGCCTCCAGCATCAGCAGGGTGACCGGCGGGGTCGCGTTGACGGCGACCTTGCCGGTGGAGGTCTTGATGAAGTCGGCGCCGGCCAGCATCGCCAGCCAGGAGACCCGGCGGACGTTGTCGTAGGTCTGCAGCTCGCCGGTCTCGAAGATCACCTTGAGGTGGGCGTAGCTGCCGTCGGCGCGCTTGCACGCCTCCTTGACGGCGACGATCTCGTTGAAGACGTCGAAGTAGCGGCCGGAGAGGAAGGCGCCCCGGTCGATCACCATGTCGATCTCGTCGGCGCCCGCGGCCACCGCGTCGGCGGTGTCGGCGAGCTTGACCGGGAGGGCGGCGCGGCCGGCCGGGAAGGCGGTGGCCACGGAGGCGACCTGGATGTCGGTGCCCCGCAGGGCGTCCTTCGCGGTGGCGACCATGTCCGGGTAGACACAGATGGCGGCGACGCGCGGGGTGGTCGGGTCGGTCGGGTCGGGGGTCCTGCCCTTGGCGCACAGGGCGCGCACCTTGCCGACCGTGTCCGCGCCCTCGAGCGTGGTCAGGTCGATCATGGAGATCGCCAGGTCGATGGCGCGGGCCTTCGCCGTGGTCTTGATCGAGCGGGTCCCGAGGGACGCGGCGCGGGCTTCGAGGCCGACCTGGTCGACGCCGGGCAGGCCGTGCAGGAAGCGGCGGAGCGAGGCCTCGGACGCCGCAACGTCCGCGAGGCCGCTGCCCGCAACGCCGGGGGCATTGGCTGCAACAGTGGACATAGTCACCAGACCAGCATATCTACGCGCGTAGCCGACCGCTAGAGCGCCCACCTTTCCGGTGGCCTTTCGTGGCCGGACCGAGACCTCGGCCGAACGGGGCCGCCCGGCCGGGCCCGGGGTGCCGATCGGGGTGCCGACCGGGGTGCGCCCCGGCCGGGGTCGGGGCGCCATTCGTGGCCGGACCGAGACCCGCTGGTGAGGGGTGCATGGGGCAGAATCGACGCCATGACCGAATCCGACGGCAAGCCCCACCAGGGCCCGGCCGCCCCCGACGGGGACCCCGAGTACGCGGACCGCGTGTACCGCTCCGTCCCCGGCGTGATCTCCGGAGTGTTCCTGCTCGCCGTCGCCGCCTGGCTGATCGGCGACGCGGCGGTGACCGGCACCGGCAGGACCCCGTACGTCGCGCTCGCGGCGCTGCCGGTGTTCGCCCTCCCGGTGATCGCCTACACGCTGCGTCCGGCGGTGTTCGCCGACAGTCGGCGCCTGGTGGTCCGCAACCCCTGGCGCACCATCACCGTCCCCTGGGCCTCGGTCGACGCGCTGCGGGCCGGGTACTCGGTCGAGCTGCTGTCCGGCGAGAAGAAGTACCAGGTGTGGGCCGTCCCGGTGTCGCTGCGCCAGCGCAAGCGGGCCAACCGGGCGCTGAGCCGCGGCAACGCCGAGCACGCCTCCCGGACGGGCCTGGGGCTGGGCCTCGCCGCCCGGACCAACCCGGTCGTCCAGGGGTCCTCGGACCCGACCCGGGCCTGGTCCGACCAGGTGACCGACGTCCTCCAGGGGATGGCCGAGCGCAACGGCCGCCGGCCCGACGCCGCCGGCCCGGTGGTCGTCCGCTGGTGCTGGTGGGTGATCGTCCCGGCGCTGCTCGGCCTGGTCGCGCTGATCACGGTGATCGCGGTCTGACGACGACCGCACCACGAAGGAGCCCGCCGGAAACGGCGGGCTCCTTCGCGTCGGGGGAGGTGCGGCGAGGGGCGAGGCGGAAGTGCGGCGAGGGGCGGCGCGGTGGTGCGGCCCGACCGTCGAATGGGTTTTTATACGGTCGTAAAAACTGTCCGGTCCATCCGCCTTTGGTCCCTTGTCGGTCCATGATCACATAAATAGGCTGGCGCGGGTGTTGTAAAGCTTCCGAAAAGGCACATTCGTGATGACCGTCGCTTGGTGCGTCCAGAGTGACGCCCGTTGACAGTGGGGGAAATGTGACCAGTGGGGAAAGTCTGACAACCGGCGTGGACCGGGTCGTCGTCATCGGTGCCGGGCACATGGGCACCGCCATCATTTCCGGACTCCTGAAGAGAAATCCGGACCTTCCGCTCGAAATCGTGGAGACGGCCGAACCCCGGGCGCGCCTGGTGCACGCGGAATTCGGCCTGGAACCCGTCGTCCGGTACCGCCCGCAGCCCGGCGACGCCGTGGTCCTCGCCATCCAGCCGCAGGCCTTCGAGGGGTTCGCGGCCGACCAGGAGGCGGGGGCGTTCGAGGGGGCCCTGGTCATCTCCGTGATGGCCGGGGTGAGCATCGCGGCCACGACGGCACTGCTGCGCACCGACCGGGTCGTCCGGGCGATTCCCAACACGCCGTCCGAGGTCGCGCAGGGCATGACCGTGCTGTGCCCCGGCGCCACCGTGCCGGTGGCCGACGTGCGGACCGCCGAACGGCTGCTGTCCTCGATCGGCCGGGCCCTCACCGTGCGCGACGAGGCCCTCATCGACGACGCCACCGCGCTCTGCGGCGGTGGACCGGCCTTCGTCGCCCACATCGCCGGGGCGTTCATCGACTTCGCCGTCACCGCCGGGTTCGACCGGGCCCAGGCCCGGTCGATGACCACCCAGGTACTGCGCGGCACCGCGGAACTCCTGGATGCGACCGAGCACTCTCCCGAGGAGCTCTGCCGACAGGTCATGACCCCGGGGGGAACGACCGAACAGGGAATCTTCCATTTCCAGGAGCTGGGGCTGCAAGGCGTGCTCGTGGGGGGTTTGACCCGCTCCGCCGACCGTTCGCGTGAACTGGGCGGAATCGGCCGGTGAATGCGCGTGCCACGGCGGCCGCCGCCCCGGTGAATGCGGTGCGGCCGGGGAACCGGCCGAGAACTCGACCGAGAATTCCATTGGAGGGGGAATCATGCTGGGCGTGATCCGGCAGCACAATCCCGGCGACAGAACCGCGGCGGTGCATTCCGAGGAGCACTACGAGGTGTACTTCGGCCTCGGGCACAGCCTCCGACTCCAGGACCGCCAAGGCGTCTTCAAGGTCAGCCCCGCCGGGCTGAGCCTCGGCGACGTCCTGGTGCGCACCCTCGACCGGTCCGTCCTGGGCGGTTCGGTCCTCGACATGGGCACCGGCAGCGGGGCCCTGGCCCTGCTGATGCGCAGCCTGGGCGCCCGCGACATCGTGGCGACGGACGTGTCGATCCCCGCGTTGAAGACCGCCGCGGAGAACGAGCAGCTCAACTTCGGCGACCGGATCGTCCGGTACGACGCGGGCAGCCTGTTCCAGAGCCCGGCCGCGGACCGCAGGTTCGACCTCGTCGTCTTCAACCCGCCCGGCTGGCGCACCCCGTCCGCGGACTGCCGGCGCGAACTGCGGCAGCAGGGGCTCGCCGACCTCGAACTGTCGGCCATGTTCTCCGGGGAGGAGGTCCTCCTCGGCTTCCTGCGCGACCTCCCGCACCACCTGACCGACACCGGGCGCGCCGTCATCGGCCTCAACTCCATGACGGGCATCCAGGACGTGCTCCGCCGACTCGGCGGGCCGGCGGGCAGCGCCGGCCCTCTGGAGTTCCGGCTGATCGAGCGGCACAGCTTCCCGCTGTTCCTGTACACCAGGGAGTGGCACGCCTCCAGACAGGTGCTGACCAGGGAGTTCCACCACTGGAAGGAGCACCACGGCGCGGCCTTCAGCATCGCCGGCGACGGGACCCTCTACTGGTCGTACGAGATCGTCGAATGCCGCCTGGCCCGCCGGGGGGAGAGGCGGGCGGATGGGTAGCGTACGCGGCCGGGGCGCTCCGGCGGGCCTGGCCGCGATCGCGGTCGCCAACGTCATCCTCGGCTCGTCCTCGCTGTTCTGGCGGGCCCTGGCGCACGTGCCGCCGGAGACGCTGCTCGGCTACCGCATCCTGGTGTCGCTGGTGACGCTGTGCGGTGCGCTCGCGCTGCTGGGGCGGTTCCGGGCCGCCGCCCGCACGGCGGCCACCCCGAGGCTGGTGCTGGTGCACCTGACCGCGGCGGTGCTGGTCTGCATCAACTGGCTCACGTTCATCTGGGGTTCGATCCACGGGCGGGTCATCGAGACCGGCCTCGGCTACCTCATCGCCCCGGCGGTCACCGTCGTCCTCGGGACGCTGGTGATGGGCGAACCGCTCGGGCGGCTGCGCCGCGTCGCGCTCGGCCTGTGCCTGCTGGGCGTCGTGCTGCTCATCGTGCGCAGCACCGAGCTCGACTGGTGGGTGTACGTCACGATCGGCCTGACGTGGGGGGTGTACACCTTCCTCAAGAAGCTCACCACCGCCGACCCGGTCACCGGGCTGACCCTGGAGACGGCCCTGCTGGCGCTCGGCATCGGGATCGCCGTCCTCACCACGGGCTACTCGCTCGACCCGGGGCCGTCCGCCGGGCACACGGACTTCGTGCTGCTCGCGGTGTGCGGCCTGGTCTCCGTCACACCGCTGTGGCTGATCGCCTTCGGCGCGAAGAAGGTCAGCCTGACTGCGACGGGGTTCATCCAGTACGTGCTGCCGACGACCCAGCTCGTCGTCGCGCTGGTCTGGTACCACCAGCGGCCGTCCGCCAACACGCTGATCTGCTTCGCCGTGGTCTGGCTGTCACTGGTCTCCATCGTCATCGAATCGGCGCTGCGCGTCCGCCGGGCGCGTCCGCAGTCCGGGCCGGTCGCGGCACCGGTCGAGAAGGGGGTACGGCTGTGAGAACGGGCGACGTACTGGTCATCGGCCTCGGGGTGTTCGGCGCGGCGGCGGCCCAGGCACTGGCCGAACGGGGCGCGCGGGTGCTCGCCGTCGACGCCCACGGCCCGACGCACCGCTTCGGCTCCTCCCACGGCGAGACCCGCATCTTCCGGCGGGCCTACTGGGAGGGGACCGACTACCTCCCGCTGCTGGAGCGCGCCCACGAGCGGTGGACGGACCTGGAGGCCGCGTACGGGGACACCCTGCTGATGCGCACCGGAGGGGTCTTCGTCGGGGCCGAGTCCAGCGGCGTGGTGGACCTCAGCCGGCAGACCGCGGAGACCGGCGGCATCGCGCACGAGGTCTGGAACGCCGAGCAGCTCAACGGGCGCTTCCCGTGGTTCGGCGTCGGCGCCGACATGAAGGCGCTGTACGAACCCGGCGCCTACACCGTCCTGGCCAACCGCGCCCGGCTGGCCATGATCGACGAGGCGGTCCGCCGGGGCGCCTCGATCCGCTTCGGCGAGGAGGTGGTGGACCTGCGGTCGGCCGCCAGCGGCGTGACCGTACGGCTGCGCTCCGGCGGGACGCTCTCCTGCGACGCCGTCGTCGTCGCGACCGGCCCCTGGATGAAGGGACCGCTCGCACCGTCCACGGCGCGGCACCTGAGCCCGATGCGGGTCCCGGTCTACTGGTTCCGGGCGGACCCGAAGCTGGGCACCGAGGGCTTCCCGGCCTTCCTGTACGAGAGCGCCGACGGACAGGTCGTCTACGGCGTGCCCGAGTGGGGCGAGGGCGGCCGCGAGGTCAAGATCGGCTTCCACAACCGCCAGCAGACGCCCGGGGACCCGACCGACCTGGCGCGCCGCGAGGTCTCGGCGCAGGAGCGGGAGGAGATGGCCCGGATGGTGGCCCGGATCTTCACCGGCGTCCAGCCGGAGGCACCCCGGGCGCGCTACTGCTACTACACCCTGACCCCGGACGGCAGCTTCATCATCGACCGCTCGCCGGCGGACCCGCGGATCGTCCACACCTCGGCCTGCTCGGGGCACGGGTTCAAGTTCGCCCCCGCGGTGGGCGAGTGCGCGGCCGCCCTGGCGCTGGGCGAGCCCGCGCCGGTCGACCTGGCGCCCTTCGCGGGCGACCGGTTCGGCGCGGGAGCGGCCGGCGACCGCTGACCTCCCCCGGACGCGCGTGTGCCTCCCCACCCCGGACCGGGGCGGGGAGGCACACGCGCGACGGGGTCAGGCGGAGATGCCGGCGGCGGCGCCGAGGTCCCGCTTGATGTCGGCGAGCAGCCCGGCGGCCCGCTCCCGGGCGGCGGCCAGGTCGGCCGCGCTGCCGACCGGGAGGACGACCTCCAGGTAGCACTTGAGCTTGGGCTCGGTGCCGGAGGGGCGGACCACGATCCGGGCCGAGCGCACGGTCTCGCCGGCCAGGTAGTAGCGCAGGCCGTCGGTGGGCGGCAGCTCGGCGGAGCCGGCCGAGAGGTCGTCGGCGCGGGTGACGGTCAGTCCGGCCAGGACGGTCGGCGGCTGCTCGCGCAGCCGGCGCATGGCGTCGGCGATCAGCGAGAGGTCCTGCACCCGGACGGACAGCTGGTCGGTGGCGTGCAGGCCGTGCTCCAGCGCCAGGTCGTCCAGCAGGTCGGTCAGCGTGCGGCCGGACCGCTTGAGCGTCGCGGCCAGCTCGGCGACCAGCAGGGCGGCGGTGATGCCGTCCTTGTCCCGGACGCCCTGCGGGTCGACGCAGTAGCCGAGCGCCTCCTCGTAGCCGTAGCGCAGGCCCTCGGCACGGGAGATCCACTTGAAGCCGGTCAGCGTCTCGGCGTAGCCCAGGCCGGCGGCCTCGGCGATCCGGCCGAGCAGGGTGGCGGAGACGATGGTGGTGGCGAAGGTGCCCTCGGCCTTCTTCGCGACCAGCGCGGAGCCCAGCAGCGCGCCGACCTCGTCGCCGCGCAGCATCCGCCAGCCGGAGGTGCCGTTGCCGCCGCCCACGGCGTTGCCGTTGACCGGGACGGCCACCGCGCAGCGGTCGGCGTCCGGGTCGTTGGCGATCACGATGTCCGGGCCGACCGCGGCGGCGGTGCGGAAGGCGAGGTCCATCGCCCCCGGCTCCTCCGGGTTGGGGAAGGCCACGGTCGGGAAGTCCGGGTCGGGCTCGGCCTGCTCGGCGACCACGGTCGGCGCGGGGAAGCCGGCCCGGCGGAAGGCGGCGACCAGGGTGTCGCGGCCGACGCCGTGCATCGGGGTGTAGACCACGTCCAGCTCGCGCGGGCTGTGCTCGTCGACGATCGAGACGGCCCGGGTCAGGTAGGCGTCGACGACGTCCTCGCCGAGCACCTCCCAGCCCTCCCCGGCGCGCGGGACGTCGTCCAGCGAGCCGATCGCGTCGATCTCGGCGGCGATCCCGGCGTCGGCCGGCGGGACGATCTGCGAACCGTCGCCCAGGTAGACCTTGTAGCCGTTGTCCTGCGGCGGGTTGTGGCTGGCGGTGACGGTCACGCCGGCGGCCGCGCCCAGGTGGCGGACGGCGAAGGCGAGCACCGGGGTCGGCAGCGGGCGCGGCAGCAGCGCGGCGCGCAGACCGGCCCCGACCACCACGGCGGCGGTGTCCCGGGCGAAGTCGTACGACTTGTGCCGGGCGTCGTAGCCGATCACCACGAGGTCGCCGAGGCCCTGCTGCTTCACGTACGCGACCAGGCCGGCGGCGGCCCGGATCACCACGGCGCGGTTCATCCGCATCGGGCCGGCGCCGAGCTCGCCGCGCAGGCCGGCGGTGCCGAACTGGAGGCGGTCGGAGAAGCGCTCGGCGAGCTCGGCCCAGGCGAGCGTGTTGTCCTCCTGGGCCTCCGCGCCCTCGGCCCGGGCGAGCAGGGCGGCGAGCTCCTCGCGGGTCTGCGGGTCGGGGTCCTCGGCCAGCCAGGTGCGGGCCCGGGCGAGGAGGTCGGTGGTAGGTGCCTGCGTCATGTTCTTGCCTGCTCCATCGGGAAGTGCGTCGGGTGACGGCCGGAGGGTTCCACGCAAAGGGGAGTAGAAGAGGTGTGCACATGCGGACGGGGCCCCCGGGATGGCGTGATCAGCGGATCACGCCGCCCGTGGGCCCCGTCGTTCATGATTCTGCGCCCGGCAGGCGTCAGATCCGCTCCAGGACCTTCGCCAGCAGCTCGCCCATGCGCTCGGCCGAGGCCTTGCCGGCCTCCAGGACCTCTTCGTGGTTGAGCGGCTCGCCGGTGATGCCGGCGGCCAGGTTGGTGACCAGGGAGATGCCGAGCACCTCGGAGCCGGCCTCGCGGGCGGCGATGGCCTCCAGCGTGGTGGACATGCCGACCAGCTCGCCGCCGATCACCCGGGCCATGTTGACCTCGGCCGGGGTCTCGTAGTGCGGGCCGCGGAACTGGACGTAGACGGCCTCGTCCAGGCTCGGGTCGACCTCGTGGCACAGGGCGCGCAGGCGCTTGGAGTACAGGTCGGTGAGGTCGACGAAGTTGGCGCCGACGATCGGGGAGTCCGCGGTCAGGTTGATGTGGTCGCTGATCAGGACCGGCTGACCCGGGGTCCAGCCCTGGCGCAGACCGCCACAGCCGTTGGTCAGCACGATGATCCCGCAGCCGGCCGCGGCGGCGGTGCGCACGCCGTGGACGACGGTGGCGACGCCGTGGCCCTCGTAGTAGTGGTTGCGGCCCAGGAAGATCAGGGCGCGCTTGTCGCCGATCTTCACCGAGCGGATCTTGCCGGCGTGGCCGGCCACGGCGGGGGCGGGGAAGCCCGGGAGGTCGGTGACCGGGAACTCGGCCACGGTCTCGCCCAGGGCGTCGGCGGCCGGCACCCAGCCGGAGCCCATCACCAGGGCGACGTCGTGCCGCTCGGCACCGGTCAGCTCGCGCAGGCGCTCGGCGGCGGCCTGGGCGGCGGCGTAGGGGTCGGCGGAGACGACCGACTGAGGAGAAGCGTTCACGGGTCCGAGGATAGACGGCTTTCGGCTACGCGCGTAGAAATTCGCCCGCGGCATGCCGGATCGTTACCCGGTTGGCCCGAAAACACAGCTCGGTGGCGCTTTCGGGTGACCGGGTTCGTCGATTCGTACGGAAAGAGGACCGGCGGTCAGCACGGCCGCCGGCGCAGCTCCATCACGTAGTCGTGCGGGGCCCCGGCGCTCTCCGCGGCGTCGGCGATCAGACCGAGGTAGCGGGCCGCGGGCAGGCCGCCCTCGTAGTCGTTGAGCACGTACGTCCAGACCGGGATGTCGCCGTCCAGGGTCTGCGCCCGCAGCTTGATCTTGCGGTAGATGCCGAGCTGGACGCCCTCCCAGCGGTCCAGGCCCTCCTCGTCCATCGGCGCGATGTCGTAGAGGGAGACGAAGACCTGGTCCTTCTCGTCCTCCACGACGGTGGCCAGCGAGCCCTCCCAGCCGAGCTGCTCGCCGCCGAAGGTGAGCCGCCAGCCGTCCAGCCACCCCGTGCCGCGCAGCGGGGAGTGCGGGGCTCGGCGGGTCATCTGCCGGGCATCGAGGTTGGTGGCATACGCGGCGTAAAGGGGCATGGGTGCAGCGTAGCCCGGTCGGCCCACGGGGCGGGGCGAGTGGATGAAGAGATCGAGCGCGGACCCCCTTGTGGCGCCGCTCCCGGCGTGCGGGACAATGGGGTACGTGACTCGGATCGTGATCATCGGTGGCGGACCCGGCGGCTACGAGGCGGCCCTGGTGGCCTCTCAGCTCGGCGCGGAGGTGACCGTCGTCGACCGCGACGGTCTGGGCGGATCGGCGGTGCTCACGGACTGCGTGCCGTCGAAGACCCTGATCGCGACCGCGGAGGTGATGACCACCTTCGACAGCTCGTACGAGGAGCTGGGCATCACCGTCGACCAGGGCGCCGCCGAGGGGCGGGAGTCCAAGGTCATCGGCGTCGACCTGGGCAAGGTCAACCGCCGTGTGAAGCGCCTGGCGATCGCGCAGTCCCACGACATCACCCAGTCCGTCACCCGCGCCGGGGTCACCGTGCTGCGCGGGCGCGGCCGGCTCGGCGCCGGCGGGCAGGCCGTGGACGGCTCCCGCGAGGTGCTGGTGGACGGCCCCGACGGCAGCGTGCAGTCGCTGCGCGCCGACGCGGTGCTGATCGCCACCGGCGCCCACCCGCGCGAGGTGCCGGACGCCGAGCCGGACGGCGAGCGGATCCTCACCTGGACCCAGGTGTACGACCTGGAGGAGCTGCCCCGCGAGCTGATCGTGGTCGGTTCCGGTGTGACCGGTGCCGAGTTCGCCGGCGCGTACCAGGCGCTCGGCTCGAAGGTCACCCTGGTGTCCAGCCGCGACCGGGTGCTGCCGGGCGAGGACCCGGACGCCGCCGAGGTGCTGGAGGAGGTCTTCCGCCGCCGCGGCATGAACGTGATGAGCCGTTCGCGCGCCGAGAGCGCCAAGCGGATCGGCGACCGGGTCGAGGTGACCCTCTCCGACGGCAAGGTGATCGAGGGCACCCACTGCCTGATGGCGGTCGGCTCGATCCCCAACACGGCCGAGATGGGCCTGGAGGAGGCCGGGGTCAAGCTCAACGACTGGGGCCAGATCCAGGTCGACCGGGTCTCCCGCACCAGCGCCCCGGGCGTGTACGCGGCCGGCGACTGCACCGGCGTCTTCATGCTCGCCTCGGTGGCGGCGATGCAGGGCCGGATCGCGATGTACCACGCGCTGGGCGACGCGGTGCAGCCGTTGAACCTCAAGACCGTGGCCTCCAACGTCTTCACCGACCCGGAGATCGCCACCGTCGGCTACACCGCCGCCGACGTGGAGTGCGGGAAGATGGACGCCGTCGTGGTCAAGCTGCCGCTGCGCGGCAACCCGCGGGCGAAGATGCAGGGCATCCGGGACGGCTTCGTGAAGCTGTTCTGCCGCCCGGGCACCGGCATCGTGGTCGGCGGCGTCGTGGTCGCCCCGCGGGCCAGCGAGCTGATCCACCCGATCGCGCTCGCGGTGGACGCCAATCTGACGGTCGAACAGGTGGCCAGCGCCTTCACCGTCTACCCGTCGGTCTCCGGCTCGACCGCCGAGGCCGCCCGGCAGCTGCACGTCCGGAAGCGGGCCGGCGGCGAATCCTGAGCTCAAGGCGCACAGTTGGGGCGGCTGCCGGTCGGCGGCCGCCCTTCGCGCAGGCATGATCGTCACCCGGACGGCGGGCGCAGTTCCGGGTTGTTGACGGCGCGTATTGTACGGTCACGCGCCGCTCTTGCGTGAGCAATTCCCGCTACCAGCTGCAAACGCCTGAAAGCAGACGGTCACGCAGGTTACCGTCGGTTCTGTGTTTGCAGCAGAACGTCGCCAGTTGATCCTCGAAATGGTGCGCGCCAACGGAGCGGTCTCGCTCCGGGAGTTGGCCCGCGTCGTCCAGACCTCCGAAGTGACCGTGCGCCGTGACGTGCGGGCGCTGGAGGCAGAAGGGCTCCTCGACCGCCGGCACGGCGGCGCGGTGCTCCCCGGCGGCTTCAGCCGCGAACCCGGATACCCGCAGAAGACCCACCTGTCCGCGGCGGAGAAGAGCGCCATCGCGGACCTCGCCGCCGGGCTGGTGGAGGAGGGCGACGCGGTGGTGGTCGGCGCCGGCACCACCACCCAGGAGCTGGCCCGCCGGCTGGCCCGGGTGCCCGGGCTGACGGTGGTCACCAACTCGCTGCTGGTCGCCCAGGCGCTGGCGCACGCCAACCGGGTCGAGGTGGTGATGACCGGCGGGACCTTGCGCGGCTCCAACTACGCCCTGGTGGGCAGCGGCGCCGAGCAGTCCCTGCAGGGGCTGCGGGTCACCAAGGCCTTCATCTCCGGCAGCGGGCTGACCGCCGAGCGGGGGCTGTCGACCGCGAACATGCTGTCCGCGAGCGTGGACCGGGCCATGGTGCTGGCGGCCGCCGAGGTCATCGTCCTCGCCGACCACACCAAGCTCGGCGCGGCCGGCATGTTCCAGACCGTCTCCACCGAGACCATCACCCGGCTGGTCACCGACGAGCAGGCCACCGCCGACGACGCCTGCGCCCGCGAACTGGACGCGCTCGCCGACTGCGGGGTGCAGATCGACCTGGCTCCGCTCGGGGCCGCGCCGAGCGGCGACGCCCCTGTGCACGGCACCGGCAGCGGCCCGGTCCACCAGACCCAGCCGGGCCCGCTGGGCCGCCGTCCGGTCCCGCCGCCCGGCGGCGCCCCGCTGCCCGGCCAGCGCCGCCCCGGGGCGCACGGCGGCGGCCCGGTCGGCCCCGGCGGGCTGCCGGTCCGGCTGGCCGAGATGGGCCTGCCGCGCGGGCGCTGAGCCCGGCCGTGCCGTCGCGCGGGCCTACCCGCCCCGGAGGCGGGCGGGCGAGTAAACGCGACCGGTCCGCACCCCCGAAGGGAGTACGGACCGGTCGAAGACTGACGAACCCGTCGTCAGTCCTTGATCTCGCAGAGCGCGGCGCCGCTGCTGACGCTCGCGCCGACCTCGGCCTTGAGGCCGACCACGGTGCCCGCCTTGTGGGCGTTCAGCGGCTGCTCCATCTTCATCGCCTCCAGGACCACGATCAGCTCGCCCTCGGCGACGACCTGGCCCTCCTCGACGGCGACCTTGACGATGGTGCCCTGCATCGGCGAGGCCAGGGTGTCACCGCTGACGGACGAGCCGGCCTTCTTGGCGCCCACCCGGCGCTTGGCCTTGGCGGCACCGGTCGCACCGGCGGCCGGGGCCGCCGCGACGCCCAGCGAGGACGGCAGCGAGACCTCGATCCGCTTGCCGCCGACCTCGACGACCACGGTCTCCCGGGTCTCCGCCTCCTCGCCCTCGCCGGCGCCGCCGGTGAAGGCCGGGATGGTGTTCTCGAACTCGGTCTCGATCCAGCGGGTGTAGATCGTGAACGGGCCCTCGCCGCCGTGCACCTCCGGCGCGAACGCCGGGTCGGTGACGACCGCCTGGTGGAACGGGATGGCGGTGGCCATGCCCTCGACCTTGAACTCGTTCAGCGCGCGCCTGGCCCGCTCCAGGGCCTGCTTGCGGTCCCGGCCGGAGACGACCAGCTTGGCCAGCAGCGAGTCCCAGGCCGGGCCGATGACCGAGCCGGACTCCACGCCGGAGTCCAGGCGCACGCCCGGGCCGGACGGCGGGGCGAACAGCGTCACGGTGCCGGGCGCGGGCAGGAAGTTGCGGCCCGGGTCCTCGCCGTTGATGCGGAACTCGAAGGAGTGACCGCGCACCTCCGGGTCGCCGTAGCCGAGCTCCTCGCCGTCGGCGATCCGGAACATCTCGCGGACCAGGTCGATCCCGGTGACCTCCTCGGTGACCGGGTGCTCCACCTGCAGACGGGTGTTGACCTCCAGGAAGGAGATCGTGCCGTCCAGCGCGACCAGGAACTCGCAGGTCCCGGCGCCCTCGTAGCCGGCCTCCTTGAGGATGGCCTTGGAGGCGCGGTACAGCTCGGCGTTCTGGGCCTCGGTCAGGAACGGCGCGGGCGCCTCCTCGACCAGCTTCTGGTGCCGGCGCTGCAGCGAGCAGTCACGGGTGGAGACGACCACCACGTTGCCGTGCTTGTCCGCGAGGCACTGGGTCTCCACGTGCCGCGGGTTGTCCAGGTAGCGCTCCACGAAGCACTCGCCGCGACCGAAGGCGGCGACCGCCTCGCGCACCGCGGACTCGTACAGCTCCGGGATCTCCTCCAGGTTGCGGGCGACCTTGAGGCCGCGGCCGCCGCCGCCGAAGGCCGCCTTGATGGCGACCGGCAGGCCGTGCTCCCGGGCGAACGCGACGACCTCGTCGGCACCCGAGACCGGGTCCGGGGTGCCGGCCACCAGGGGGGCGCCGGCGCGCTGGGCGACGTGACGGGCGGTGACCTTGTCACCGAGGTCGCGGATGGCCTGCGGCGGCGGGCCGATCCAGGTCAGGCCCGCGTCGAGGACGGCCTGGGCGAACTCGGCGTTCTCCGACAGGAACCCGTAGCCGGGGTGGACGGCGTCGGCGCCGGAGTCCTCGGCGGCCTTGAGGACCTTGGCGATGTCCAGGTAACTGGTGCCGGGGGTGTCACCGCCCAGCGCGTAAGCCTCGTCGGCCGCGCGGACGTGCAGCGCATCCCGGTCCGGCTCGGCGTAGACGGCGACGCTGGCGATACCGGCGTCCGAGCAGGCCCTGGCGACGCGGACGGCGATTTCCCCGCGGTTGGCGATGAGCACCTTGCGCACTGTGGCTCCCTTCTTGAACCTCGATGAGTTTATGGATTCCTGGGCGGTACCGGCGAGTAGCCCCGGGTTGTGAACTATCCCACACGCTCGGTGATGGGATTCCCCGCCGCCGGGACGGGGTTGAGAACGACTGCGCAGGTGGTGGCGGGTGTGCTCGCGCGGGGGTGGTCGACGGTGGGTGACCGCGGGGCGGCGTGGCGGGTCGGTGGGATGGGACACACCTTCCGCGGCCCGCTCATGCCGCGGTGCTTCCGGCCGGTGCCGTGGCGGTGGGGCGACGGAGCGCCTCGGCCGTCACGTCGGCGACCGGCTCGACCATGTCCGGCCCGTACGCGTCCGGGTTGACCACCCTCAGGACGAGGGCGAAGGTGCCGTTCCGGCCGTGCTCGCGGGCCAGTTCGCGGTGGTGCGCGACCAGGTAGCGCACGCCCGCCTGGTTGGCCGTGCCGGTCTGGCCGGAGATCAGGAACACCGGGCGGCCGCCCTCCGGGGTGGCGATCCGGGCCAGTAGGACGTGGGTCCGGTCGGCTTCGACGGTGAAGTCCCGGTCGCCGACCACGATCACGTTGCTGCCCGGGCCCGGACCGGAGGTGACCAGCACGCCCGGCAGGCCCCAGGCCAGGTGGGCGGCCATCCGCTCGTTGCTGACCGGACCGCCCAGGCACAGCTCGGTCTTGGCGCCCAGGCCGCGGTGCGCGGCGTCGTGGGCGACCAGTTCGGGCCGGGCGCCGCACTCCTCGACCAGCCCGGCCAGCCACATCAGGGCGTAGGCGTCCCGGCGGGTCACGGTGTTGGCGTGCGAGCCCGTCCCGACGCTGCGGGGCACCACGATCAGGCAGTCGCTGCCGGCCGGGAGCCCGAAGAACTCCCGTACCCGCTCGACCTTCCGGCGCCGCCGCAGGGCCTGGGCCAGCCAGCCGAGCCCGGCGCTGATGGCGCTGGCCACCAGGCCGAGCACCACGTTGAGCACGTTGTCGGTCATCGCCCGCGTTCCCCTCCCCGTTCGGACGCCGGTCAGCTTAGAGGCACAAGCAGGCGGACTGGCAGGTCAGTTGGCCCACAGATCGGTGATGCGGACGTCCAGGTCGGCGAGCAGCCGGCGCAGCAGCGGCAGGGACAGGCCGATGACGTTGCCCGGGTCGCCGTCGATGCCGTCGACGAACGGCGCCGAGCGGCCGTCCAGGGTGAACGCCCCGGCCACGTGCAGCGGTTCGCCGGAGGCGACGTAGGCGGCCACCTCCGCGTCGTCCGGGGTGCCGAAGCGGACGGTGGTGGAGGCGGTCGCCGAGGACTGCCGGCCGGTCGCGGTGTCGATCACGCAGTGGCCGGTGCGCAGCACCCCGGCGCGGCCGCGCATGGACTGCCAGCGGGCCAGCGCCTCGGTGGCGTCGGCCGGCTTGCCGAGGGCCAGGCCGTCCAGTTCCAGGACGGAGTCGCAGCCGATCACCAGCTCGCCGCCGGTCAGTTCGGCGGCGACGGCCTTCGCCTTGGCCTCGGCCAGGACGAGGGCGAGCTCGCCGGGGGTGGCGGCGGTGATCGCGTCCTCGTCGACGCCGCTGACCACCACGCGCGGGTCGAGCCCCGCCTGGCGCAGCAGCCCGAGGCGGGCGGGGGAGGCGGAAGCGAGGACGAGGGAGCGCTGGTCGGTCATGCCCACCAGGGTAGGGGGTGGGTGGTTGAGCCGTTCTGGTGAACGACTCAGGTGAAGTACCGGCTGACCATGATCAGGACGGCGCCCACCAGCACGATCGCGGCGAGCACCTTGCCGGCCCGCTGCATCCGCTCCTGCATGCGACGGGCCTCGGGCGAGGGCCCGTCCTCGGGGTCTGACCAGAGCACCCGTCCAGAGTGCGGTGCGGGTGGGCCCGGCCGCCTGAGTATCCGTACTCAGGTTTCGGGCAAAGCGGGCGAGCGACCGGGCGAGTCGGGGAGCAGGAAGTCGGTCCGGCCGACTTCCTGCTCCGCGTGGTCAACTCAGTGCGCCCAGCCCGAGGTGCGCCAGGCGTTGACGCCCGGGTGGACGGCGGGGCGGAGCAGCCGGGAGCGGTCGTTCCAGGGGGAGGCCGGGCCGACACCGGCCAGGCGCGCCGCCTCCGCGGCGGCCTGCGCGGCGGCGGCCCGGGCCTGGACCACCGCCAGGACGGTGGCGAGCTCCTCGGGGGTCGGCTGCCCGTGCAGCACGTGGATCGGGGACATGGCTGGTTCTCTCCCGAGAGGGGTGGTGCCTACAGGGGGATGTTGCCGTGCTTCTTGGGCGGCAGCACCTCGCGCTTGCCGCGCAGCGCCCGCAGGCCCCGGACGATGTGCCGGCGGGTCTCGCTCGGGGCGATCACCGCGTCGACGTAGCCGCGCTCGGCGGCCAGGTACGGGTTCAGCAGGGTGTCCTCGTACGAGGCGATCAGCTCGGCCCGCTTCTCCTCGACGGTGCCGGTGGCCGCGGCCTCGGCGATCTCCCGGCGGTGCAGGATGTTGACCGCGCCCTGGGCGCCCATCACCGCGATCTGCGCGGTCGGCCAGGCCAGGTTGAGGTCGGCGCCCAGGTGCTTGGAGCCCATGACGTCGTACGCGCCGCCGAAGGCCTTGCGGGTGATCACGGTGATCAGCGGGACGGTCGCCTCGGCGTAGGCGTAGATCAGCTTGGCGCCGCGGCGGATGATGCCGTCCCACTCCTGCTCGGTGCCGGGCAGGAAGCCGGGCACGTCCACGAAGGTCAGCACCGGGATGTTGAAGGAGTCGCAGGTGCGGATGAACCGCGCGGCCTTCTCGCTGGCGTTGATGTCCAGGCAGCCGGCCAGGTCCATCGGCTGGTTGCCGACGATGCCGACCGGGTGGCCCTCGACCCGGCCGAAGCCGGTGATGATGTTGCCCGCGTACAGCGGCTGGGTCTCCAGGAACTCGCCGTCGTCGACGACGTGCTCGATCACCTTGCGCATGTCGTACGGCTGGTTCGCCGAGTCCGGCACGATGGCGTCGAGTTCGAGGTCCTCGTCGGTGACCGAGAGGTCGGCCTGCTCCGGGTAGGACGGCGGGTCGCTCAGGTTGTTGGAGGGCAGGTACGACAGCAGGTTCTTGACGTACTCGATCGCCTCCTTCTCGTCCGAGGCCAGGTAGTGGGCGTTGCCGGACTTGGTGTTGTGGGTGCGGGCGCCGCCCAGCTCCTCCATGCCGACGTCCTCGCCGGTCACCGTCTTGATGACGTCCGGGCCGGTGATGAACATGTGCGAGGTCTGGTCGGCCATCACCACGAAGTCGGTGATCGCGGGGGAGTAGACCGCGCCGCCGGCGCAGGGGCCCATGATCAGCGAGATCTGCGGGATGACGCCGGAGGCGTGCACGTTGCGGCGGAAGATCTCGCCGTACAGGCCGAGCGAGACCACGCCCTCCTGGATCCGGGCGCCGCCGGAGTCGTTGATGCCGATGACCGGGCAGCCGGTCTTCAGCGCGAAGTCCATCACCTTGACGATCTTCTCGCCGAAGACCTCGCCGAGCGAACCGCCGAAGACGGTGAAGTCCTGGGCGAAGACGGCGACCTGGCGGCCGTCGACGGTGCCGTAGCCGGTCACCACGCCGTCGCCGTACGGGCGGTTCTTCTCCTGGCCGAAGTTGGTCGAGCGGTGCCGGGCGAACTCGTCGAACTCGACGAAGGAGTCCTCGTCGAGCAGCTCCAGGACCCGCTCCCGGGCCGTCTGCTTGCCCTTGGCGTGCTGCTTCTCCACGGCCTTGGACGAGCCGGAGTGCACCGCCTCGTCCAGCCTGCGCCGCAGGTCGGCCAGTTTCCCGGCGGTGGTGTGGGGGTCGTACGGCGCCTCGGTCATCCGGTGGCTCTCCCTGATCATGGGCCGCGACCTGTTCGATCGCGCGGGCCGGGATCGGGGGCTCGCGCACGAGGGCAGGGCGGCGCTGCGAACTACCGCTGCGTAGCGTAACCAGCGCGCAGGGCGATGCGGCACGTCCTGGCGTTATGGCCATCGACACAGTGTGTCAACGAGCGTTCTGCGGGACGATGGGGCGGACTGCGCCTCTGCGGCCCGTCCTGCCGCGGGCCGGTGCACGTCCTAGGGTGGCCACCATGACCGCACCCGAGACCCCCCGCCGCAGCGGACTGCGCGGCTTCGGCCGCACCGGACCGTCCCCCTGGACCGACCTGGACCGGCCGCCGCTGGACCAGGAGGTGCTGCGCCGCGACCTGGTCGTCCCGGGTGGGCTGTGGACCTCGCTGGACGTCGTCACCGAGACCGGCTCGACCAACAGCGACCTCGCCGAGCGGGCCCGCGCGGGCGCCCCGCAGGGCGCGGTGCTGGTCGCCGAGGCGCAGAGCGCCGCGCGCGGGCGGCTGGACCGGCAGTGGACCGCCCCGGCCCGCTCCGGACTGTTCCTGTCCTTCCTGCTGCGCCCGGAGGAGGTACCGGTCGAGCGGTACGGCTGGCTGCCGATCCTGGTCGGGGTGGCCGCCGCCAGCGCCCTGGACCGGGTGGCCGGGGTCGAGGTCGGGTTGAAGTGGCCCAACGACCTCCAGACCGGGATCGACGGCGCGGAGCGCAAGCTCGGCGGCATCCTCACCGAGCTGAGCGGCGGCGCGGTGGTGGTCGGGATGGGCCTCAACGTCTCGCTGCGCACCGCGGAGCTGCCCGTCCCCACCGCCGCCTCGCTGGCGCTGGCCGGAGCCGCCACCACCGACCGCTCGGTCCTGCTGCGCGCCCTGCTGCGCGAGTTCGCCGGGCTCTACCGGGAGTGGACGGCCGCTGCCGGGGACCCGCACGCCAGCGACCTGCTGCGGGCGTACGCGGACCGCTGCAGCACCCTCGGCCGGCAGGTCAAGGTGCACCTGCCGGGCGACCACGAGCTGGTCGGCGAGGCGGTCGCGATCGACGGGGACGGCCGCCTGGTGGTCCGCACCGCGGACGGCGCACGCCGGGCGGTCGGCGCGGGGGACGTGGTCCACGTCCGCCCCGAACCGCGCCCCGAGCCGCGCTGAGCGGCAGTCTTCACCTCTCCTTGACTCGGGCGGATGCCCCGGATCACGCGATTCCGTGCGAACATTCCACCTGGCAGCGGTGTGAGGCGCGCCACTGTCCGCCCGGGTGGCGGACGGCGTGCCCGGACGGGTAGGACACGAGGCGAGTGCGGCGACCGCACGGGGACGGACCGGTGGCAGAGGACGGCAACGGCGGGACGGCGGGCAGCCACGACCCCACGGTCGCGCTCGAACTGGAACGCCTGATCCTGGACGCACCACGCCGCTACACCCCGTACCAGGCCGCGCGTGCCGCCGACGTCCCGATGGAGCTGGCCACCCGCTTCTGGCGGGCCATGGGCTTCCCCGACATCGGCCAGTCCCGGGCCCTCACCGACGGCGACGTGATCGCGCTGCGGCGCCTCGCCGGACTGGTCGAGTCCGGGCTGCTCAGCGAGTCGATGGCGATCCAGGTGGCCCGCTCCACCGGCCAGACCACGGCCCGGCTGGCCGGTTGGCAGATGGACACCTTCCTGGAGAACCTCACCCAGGCCGTCGAGCCCGGACTGACCCGCGCCGACGTCGCGTACCCGCTGGTCGAACTGCTGCTGCCGGAACTGGAGCAGTTCCTGGTGTACGTCTGGCGGCGCCAACTGGCCGCCGTCACCGGCCGGGTGGTGCAGGCCGCCGAGGACAACGAGATCACCAGCGGCCGGCTCGCGGTGGGCTTCGCGGACCTGGTCGGCTTCACCCGGCTGTCCCGGCGGCTGGAGGAGGAGGAACTCGGCGAACTCGTCGAGACCTTCGAGAACACCTGCTCCGACCTGATCGCCGGGCAGGGCGGCCGGGTGATCAAGACCCTGGGCGACGAGATCCTCTACGTCTCCGAGGACCCGGCCACCGCCGCCGAGATCGCGCTCAGCCTGATCGACGCCCTCGCCGAGGACGAGACCATCCCGGCGCTGCGGGTCGGCATGGCCTTCGGGACGGTCACCCAGCGGATGGGCGACGTCTTCGGCACCACCGTGAACCTGGCCAGCCGGCTCACCTCCATCGCCCCCAAGGACGCGGTGCTCATCGACGGCGAGTTCGCCGCCGCCCTGGAGCAGAACGGCAGCGTCGCCCCCGCCGACTCGGAGGGGCCGGGCCTGGCCGAGGCGCTGTCGGTGGCGGCCGGGATGCCCGCCTCCGGGCTGCCGGTGCCGGGGCCGGACGCGGGGGCGCGGTTCCACCTCCAGCCGATGTGGCGGCGGCCGGTGCGGGGGCTGGGGCTGGTGGAGCCGTGGCTGCTGTCTCGGCGGATGAAGGCGGAGTAGCCGGACCGGTCGGAGTAGCCGGACCGGTGGGAGTGGGCCGGTCGGGGCGTTCGATGGGGCCGGTCGGTGGTGTTTCGGTGGCCGAACGGTTGAAGGTCGTACCGCCTGCTGCGGTTCCATCCGGGCAAACGGGGCAAAACCGAACGAAATCGCCCTAGTCTTGGTGCAAGCGGCCACGGGTGCGGCCGACCGGTGGGGGTCCGGGAGGACCGAGCACAGGGAGCGAGGCGAGCCGGTGAGCAGTGAGGCGATCATGACGGACCGCGGCTGCGACTGCGAGGGCCCGCACCGCGCCGACCCGCTGCCCGACCTGCGGCTCCAGTCGGTGGTCGAACTCGCCCAGGACATGGCCGGGGCGCTCACCCCGCTGGAGGCCGTCCGGGCCGCCGCCGCCCGGGCCACCGAGGCGCTCGGCGCCACCATGGCCGCCGTCTCGGTCTGGGACCGCGAGTCCGGCCGGCTGCGCGTGCTGGTCAACCACGGCCGGCTCGCGCCCGGAGAGGAGGAACTGCCGCAGGACGAGTCCTACCCGGTCGCGGACTTCCCGGAGATCGTCACCTACCTGGAGGAACGCTGGACCACCGGGCGGCTGCCGCGCGCCTGGCTGCAGACCGCCGAGAACGACGAGCCGCACGCCGGGCACGCACACCCGACCGCCGGCGCGTACTGCCAGGAGCGCGCCGCCGCGCTGCGCCGGCGCGGCCGGGCCTGCTGCGTGGTCGCGCCGATCGTGCTGCACGGACAGGCCTGGGGCGAGCTCTACCTCGCCCGGTCCGTCGGCCTGCCGGTCTTCACCGAGGCCGACGCCGACTACGCGACCCTGCTCGCCGCCCAGATCTCGGCCGGCCTCGCCCAGACCGAACGCCTCGCCGACCTGCGCAGACTCGCCTTCTCCGACCCGCTCACCGGCCTCGCCAACCGGCGGGCCGTCGACGCCCGGCTGGAGAGCGCGCTGGAGGCCCACAACCGGGACAACACCGTGGTCTCGCTGGTGGTCTGCGACGTCAACGGACTCAAACGGGTCAACGACCAGCTCGGCCACGAGATGGGCGACCGGCTGCTCGAACGCTTCGCCCACCAGCTCTCGCTGGCCGCCGCCAAACTGCCCGGCAGCCTGGCCGCCCGGCTCGGCGGGGACGAGTTCTGCCTGCTCGCCGAAGGACAGAAGGCCGACGAGGTGGTCGCCGTCGCCGAGGAGCTCTGTGCCCGGGCCCTCGCCCTCGCCGAGGGCGAGGGGGTCGCCTGCGGCGTCGCCTCCACCGGGGACTCCATCGGACCGGTCACCACCCCCGACCGGCTCTTCCGGCTCGCCGACGCCGCCCAGTACCGGGCCAAGGCCGCCCGCGCCGCCCACCCCGTCGTCGCCGGCCGCAGCCACGGCCCCGGCTTCTCGCCCGACCCCACCGTGCTGCTCGCCGACGCCGCCGACCCCCACCACCGCGCCGACGGACGCCGCGGGCCCGGCGGCCGGGCCGGCACCGCCGACCGGCGGCGGTTCCGCGGCGCCGCCCACAGCGCCGACCCCGGACAGCTGCTCACCGCGGTCCTCTCCGCCCTCGACCAGGCCGCGGCCGCCCGGGCCGTCCACCCGGCCGACACCCTCGCCAAGCTGGCCGTCGTCGCCGAGACCTCCGCCCGGCTGCTCGACGCGGTCGGCTGGTGGGTCTCGTACGTGCCGCCCGGCTCCCAGCTGATGCGCACCGCCCAGCACGCCGTCTACCGGATGACCAGCGGGCCCAGCAGCACCCGGGCCGAGACCCAGCGGGCCCAGATCGAGGCGCCCGACGCGGTGTTCGACCTCCGTCACTACCCGATGACCCGGCGGGCCGTTCGCGGCGGGGCGTTCGCGCTCCGCGCGGGGGCGGCGGGGAACGATCCGGCGGAGGAGGCGATGCTCGTGGTCTCCGGGTACCGCGGGATGGTCGCGGCGGGCGGGCAGAACGCGGCGGGGGGCTGGTTGGTCGAGCTCTTCGCGGACGATGCGACGTTGCCGTTGGGGCAGGTGGCTTGTGCGTTGCGGGCTTTGGCGGCGGTGGCGTTGGCGGGGGGTGCGTCGCCGCCGGTGGTGTGAGGGCCGCTGCGCGGGGCTGTTGGTGGGTGGGGGGCTTTCGGGAGGGTGGGTGGGTCCGGGGGCGGTTCCGGGGGTGGGTGCTCCGGCGGCTGGGTGATTTTCGGACCGCCGACCCTGTGGGCACGTGGCTGGGCGCCGTGGGCGGTCTGAAAATCACCCGTTACGCCGCTCTCCGCACCCACCCCCTCCACCGCCCCCTCCCGCAGCGCGTCCCTCTCGCCTTGGGCGGGTGGGGAGGTGGGTGGGTGGGTGGGTGCTGTGGGTGGGTGCGGGCGCGCGGGGCGGTGGCCCGCGCGCCCGTGGGGGGTGGGGAGGGGGAGGGGGTGCTGTGGGTGGGGTGGGTGCGGGGTGGGGTCAGGGGAGGAGGCGGAGGTCGGTGGGGGGTTGGGTGGCGGTCTGGTGGCGGAGGAGGTGGGGGCCGAGCCGGAGGGTGAGGTCGAGTTGTTCGCCGGGGCGGGTGAGGGTGGCGGTGAGGTGGTCGGCGAAGGTGTCGAGCTGGTCGGGGGTGATCTGGCGGCCGGTGTAGCGGGTGGTGTGCTGGGTGGGGGTTTCGGTGCCCCAGCAGAGGGTCAGGTCGATGTCTGCGGGCTCCGGGGCGAGCAGGGTGCGGGCGGCCGTCCAGTAGTCGTCGGCGCCGGGGGAGTCGATGCCGAAGGCGGCCTCGATCAGGCCGTGGGGGCGGAGCAGGGTGATGGTCTCGCGGGCGTGGGCGCGGAGCACCGCGTAGGTGTCCAGAGGGTACGGCTCGCGGCGGGCGGGGGTGAGCAGCAGGCAGTGGTCGTAGCGGTGCTCCGCGGCCCGGCCGGGGCGGGGGCCGAGGAGGTCGGCGGGGTCGGTGGAGATGCGGACCCGCATGGTGCTGCGGCCGTCCGGGGCGGTGGCCTCGCCCCAGGGGCCGCCGTCCGCCCCGTACCGGAGGCCGAGCAGGGCGGCCAGTTCGCCGGTGGTGGGGGCGAGGCCGTCGGGCCAGCGCAGGTGGAGGTCGGCGTCGACGGACACGGGGTGCTCCTGGGCTGCCGGGCGGGGGCGGGGTGCTCGGATGCTACGGGTGCGGAAGATCGGCCTGCCAGCGGATTTCGCCGTCCACGGTGTGCGGGGTGGGGTGCAGGCCGAGGGTGCGGGCGATGCGGGCGGAGGCGTGGTGGTCGGGGTGGACGTGGGCGACGGCGGTGGTGATGCCGGCGGCGGTGAGGTGGGCGAGCAGGGTGCGGGCCGCCTCGGTGGCCAGGCCGCGGCCCTGCCAGGGGGTGCCGACCACCCAGGCGAGTTCGGCCTCGGCGGCCGCGGGGTGGACGGTGGCCTGGACGTAGCCGGTCAGGGTGTCGTCGGGGCGGAGACGGAGGACCCAGTTGCCCCAGATCTCGGCCGGGTCCGGGGAGCCGGCGGCGAGCCGGGTGCAGCGGGCGCGCCACTGCGCGGGGGTGGCCGGGCTGCCGCCGGTGAAGGTGTGCAGGGCCGGGTCGGCGAGGGCGGCGGCGAGGTCGTCGGCGTGCTCGGGGGCGAGGGGGAGGAGGTCGAGGCGCTCGCTGTGGAGGGTGGTGATCAGCATGGCGGTATTCAAGCGGGTGGGGGTGGCGGCCTCGGCGCGGCGTCCTTTCCGGTGGGCGCGGGGGAGGGTCGAATGGGTGGTTCGAGTCGGACGACGGAGGAGGCCCACGTGCGGTACCTGGTCAGGGAGAAGCTGTTCGCGGTCGGCGACGACTACTGGATCGAGGACGACCGGGGGCACAAGGCCTACCTGGTGGACGGCAAGGTGCTGCGGCTGCGGCACACCTTCGAGCTCAAGGACGCGCACGGGCACGTGGTCGCGGTGGTGAAGGAGAAGATGCTCACCGTCCGGGACGCGATGAAGATCGAGGACGCCGAGGGCGAGGTCGTCGCGACCGTCAGGGAGAAGCTGTTCACGCCGTTCCGGGACAAGTACCTGGTGGAGCTGGCCGGCGGTGGTGAGCTCAGGATCCACGGTGACCTGGTCGACAAGGACTACCGGGTCGAGAACCAGCACGGGGACCGGCTGGCCCGGATCTCCCGCAAGTGGTTCCGGGTCCGCGACACCTACGGGGTGGAGGTCGCCGACGGGGCGGACACCGGGCTGCTGCTCGCGATCGCGGCCTGCGTCGACCACCTGGTGGCGGAGGAGCACTGAGTCAGCGGTTCAGGACGTGGTCCCGGCCCCAGGCGCCCAGCGGGGCCAGGGCCGCGTTCAGCTGCCGCCCGGCGTCGGTCAGCGCGTACTCGACCCGGGGCGGCACCTCGTCGTAGGCCTCCCGGCGCACGATGCCGTCCGCCTCCAGTTCGCGCAGGTGGGCGGCCAGCACCTTCTCGGTGATCCCCGGCACCAGCCGGCGCAGCTCGCCGAAGCGGCAGTGCGGGCGCTCGCCGAGGGCCCAGAGGATCAGTACCTTCCACTTGCCGCCGATCACGTCCATCGCGGCGTCGATCCCGCAGACGTGCGCCCCCGGCCTCGGCACGGTCGCCATGCCCACCCCTTCCGACCTCGTCGCTCACCCCAGGGTAACCACCCACTCCGAAGTGCGTACTTGATCACGGGTGGGGCCGGGACGAGGCTGATCGGCATGGCACAGAAGACAGTTGAGACCTCACCCGAGACCCACGTCACCCTGCTCGGCCTCGGCGCGATGGGCACCGCGCTGGCCCGCGCCTGGCTCGCCGCCGGGCACCCGCTCACCGTCTGGAACCGCACCGCCGCCCGCGCCGAACCGCTCGCCGCCGAGGGCGCGGTGGTGGCGGCCACCGTCGGTGAGGCCGTCGCGGCCGGGCGGCTGGTGGTGGTCTGCCTGCTCGACGACGACTCGGTGGAGCGGGCGTTGGAGGGGGTGGAGCTGGCCGGGAAGGACCTGGTCGACCTGGTCACCAGCACCCCGGGGCAGGCCCGCGCCCGGGCGGCCTGGGCCGAGGCGCGTGGCGCCCGCTACCTGGACGGCGGGATCATGGCCGTGCCGCCGATGATCGGCGTACCGGCGGCCGGGGCGTATGTCTTCTACAGCGGTTCGGCGGCGGTCTTCGAGGAGCACCGGGAGGCGTTGGGCGTGCCGGCGGGGGCCCGGTACGTGGGCGCGGACGCCGGGTACGCGGCGCTGCACGACGTGGCGCTGCTCAGCGCGATGTACGGGATGTTCGCCGGGGTCGCCCACGCCTTCGCGCTGGTCCGGGGCGAGGCGGTGGCGCCGGGTGACCTCGCGCCGCTGCTGCGGGACTGGCTCACCGCGATGGCCGGATCGGTCGAACGGACGGCGGCGCAGCTGGAGAGCGGGGACCTCACCACCGGCGTGGTCTCCAACCTGGCGATGCAGGTCGCGGGCCGGGGGACGCTGCTGCGCACCGCCGAGGAACAGGGGGTGAGCGTCGAACTGCTGGCCCCGTACTTCCGGTTGATGGAACACCGGTTGGCGCTCGGCAGCGGCGCCGAGGACCTCACCGGGGTGGTCGACCTGCTGCGGCGGTGAGGGCCGGCCGGTAACGTACCGGCATGGCTGACCTTGAAGAACGCGCCAATGTCGTCGCGTCCGGACCTCGGCAGACCGGTGCGGGGGTGGGCGTCCGACGGCGCCGCGCCGCCGATCTCGCCGACTGCGTACGGGCCCTGGGCGACGTCCACACCATCGACGGCTACCCCGCCGAGTGGCCCGAGCGGCCCGCCGCCTGGCTCAGCCCGGACGGCCTGCTGGCCGCCTGGGTCGCCGAGGCGGACGGCCGGATCGTCGGCCACGTCGGCCTGGTCCGCTGCGGCCCCGGCGACCTCGCCCCCGGGCTGTGGAGCCTGCGCACCGGCGGCAGACCGGAACTCACCGCCCTGATCGGCCGCCTGTACGTCGCCCCGGCCGCCCGCGGCCGCGGGGCCGGCACCGGGCTGCTCGCCCACGCCGTGGTGCACGCCCGGACCCTCGGCCTGCACCCCGTGCTCGACGTGCTCGCCACCGACACCGCCGCCCTGGCCCTCTACCGGCGCCTCGGCTGGACCCTGCTCGGCAGCGGCGAACAGCGCTGGGCCTCCGGCCGCACGGTCGACGTGCACTGCTTCGCCGCGCCGCGGGGGTAGCGCGCGGGTGGCTCCGGCGGCCCGGCGCCCGGGCCGCCGGACGTCAGAGCGGAACGACCTGGACGCCCGCTTCCAGGCCGATGAAGTCGGCGGCGTTCCGGGTGTAGAGCGGCAGGCCGTGGGCGGCCGCCGTCGCCGCGATCATCAGAGCCATGCGGCGGGGCCGGGGATCACGCTTGGCCTGGATGGTGAGCGCCGTCAGTGTGCCGAACCTCCGGGCTGCCTCGCGGTCGAACGGGAGCGCGGTGAACTCCGCCTCCACGTCCGCGAGCCGCTGTGCCCTGGCCAGCACCTGCACGGGATCCTTGGCCATCGCGACGCCCTGGGCGAGTTCGGCCAGCACGATGGATGCCACCGCGGCCTCGACCGGCAGGAGCTGTGGGTCGATCCGCGGCAGGTCGATCACGACGCAGGTGTCGAGCAGTCCGCGTTGGTGTCGCCCGGTCACGCCTGCTCCCACGGGTCGTCGCCGCCGACCCGGTCCTCGTCACCGTAGAAGGCATCGGCTTCGGCACGCATCTCCGCTGCGTCGATCACGGGTGCGTTCTGCCACTTCCGCTGGAGCTCTTCGACGGGGACGAACCGGCGGCGACTGCTGATCGGCCGGACCTCGGCGATCTCGGTGCCGTTCCGGGTGATGTGGTAGATCTCTCCGGCTTCGACGTCGTCGAGCACGGCCTTGGACCGCGCCGCGAGCTCGCGCTGCGTGATGGTCTTCATGGAGCCATTGTATCGCGCTGTAATGCGCCGTGTAGCAGTTTGCGTGGAGCCCCGGGCCGGTCGGGATGCGGGGCGGTCCGGGGCTCCACGAGGGCGGCGGGTCAGGGACGCGGGGATCCCCCGGTGGGGGAGGGGGATGGTCACGCCGGGGGAGGCCGGGGCCGGGGCGGGCGGGTGAGCCTGGGGCCATGGTGATCGGGGAGTGGGTGCGGGACGGTCGGGCGGTGGCCGGCTGGGGCCTCGGGTACGCGGGGTTCGGGGCGGGCTGCGGGTTGGGCGGGACGGCGCTGTGGGGGGCCGGCTGGGTCGGGTGGGCGGTCGCCGGGGTCGGGGCGGTGGCGGTCAGGGCCGGGTGGGCGGCGGCCCGGGGGCGGCCGGGGCGGGGGCTGACCCGGGGGTTGTGGCTGCTGTGCGGGTTGGCCGCGGTGGCGTCCTGGAGCCTGCTGATGGACGTGGTGACGCTGCTGTTCGGGCAGGGCGTGGACAGCGTCCCGGACGCGGTGCACAAGGTGCTGGCCGCGGCCGGGGCGCTGCTGCTGGCGGGCACCGCGCGGGCCCGGGGGCCGGTCGCGGCGCGGACGGCCTTCCGGGCGGCGCCCTCGGCGGCCCCGGCCACCGTCCAACTCGCGGCCTGGGCGGGGACCTTGGCCTTCGTGCCGTACGTGGTGATGAAGCTGGTCTGGGCCTTCGGCGGCAGCTTCGCGGGGATCAGCGGCGACCGGATGTACGCCGACTACGTGCGCAACGGCTCCTCCGGGATCTGGCTGGCCCTGGAGCGCCGGGGGCTGGACGGCACCGTGCTGCTGGCGGCGCTCGGGGTGTTCCTGCTGTGGGGGCTGGTGCGGCCGTGGGGGCAGGTGTTCCCGCGCTGGACCCTGCCGCTGCGCGGCCGGCCCGTACCGCGCTGGCTGCCGCTCGCCCCGGCGCTGATCGGCGCGGTCACGCTGGCGCCGTACGGGCTGCTCGGGATCGGCTACCTGTCGCTGTGCGCCGCCGGGGTGACCGGGATGCGGGTGGGCGCGCTGGGGACGCCGGAGCAGGCGATGCAGATCGGGTGGGTCGGGATGGGCGCCTTCGCCGGGTACGGGGTGGCGCTGGCGGTGGCCACCCGCTCGTACTGGCGGCGGACCGGACCGGACCGGACCGGGGCGTGAGCGGGGGCGGGGGCGGGGAGGGCAGGGAAGTGTTTGCTGAGGCGGCAACAAAGCTTGCCGATACGGGATGGTCGGTCGCAGCCTGGCGGTGGAGGTGAGCGACGATGACCGAGAAGACGACGACCGGGAAGAACGGCGCGAACGGCACGGCGGAGGGCTACGACGCGGTGGTGGTCGGCGCCGGTGCGGCGGGACTGAACGCCGCCCTGGTGCTGGGCCGGGCCCGGCGCCGGGTCGCGGTGGTGGACGCGGGTGAACCGCGCAACGCCCCCGCCGCCCACATGCACGGCTTCCTCAGCCGGGAGGGCATGCCCCCGGCCGCACTGCTCGCGGTCGGCCGCGAGGAGGTCGCCCGGTACGGGGTGCACCTGATCGACGGCCGGGTCGAACACGTCGAGCGGGCCGGACCGGCCGAACCCGGCTTCGTGGTCCGACTGGCCGGCGGGCCGGTGCTGCACGCGCGCCGGCTCGTCGTCGCCACCGGGCTGCGGGACGGCCTGCCCGACCTGCCCGGCCTCGCCGAACGCTGGGGCCGGGACGTCCTGCACTGCCCGTACTGCCACGGCTGGGAGGTCCGCGACCGCCCGCTCGGGGTGCTCGGCACCGGCCCGGGGCCGTCAACCAGGCGCTGCTGCTGCGGCAGTGGTCGGACGACGTGGTGCTGCTCGCCCACACCCTGGAGCCCACCGCCGCCGAGCGGGAACGGCTCGCGGCGCGCGGCGTCCGGGTCGTCGAGGGCCGGATCGTCCGGGTGGTCGCCGACGACGGGCGGCTGCGCGGCGTCGAACTCGACACCGGGCGGGTGGTCACCCGGGAGGCCGTCTTCGTCGCCCCCCGGCCGGTGCCCCGGGACGCGCTGCTCCTCGGACTGGACTGCGCCCGGGACGACGACGGCTGGGTCACCACCGACCGGACCGGCCGCACCAGCGTCCCCGGCGTCTGGGCCGTCGGCAACGTCGCCGACCCGCGCGCCCAGGTGGTCGTCGCCGCCGGGGCGGGCGCGGCCGCCGCCTTCGTCCTCGACCACGACCTGGTGGACGAGGAGATCGGACGGGCGGTCGCCCTGTGCCGCGCGTCCGGGCCGGCCCTGCCGGTCTGAGCGGGGAAGCTACCAGCGACCGACCGGCCGACCGACCCACGCACCCAGCCACGCACCCAGCCACCCACCCACGCACCCACCACCGGAGAGGCACCACCATGTCCGCACACCAGCACGGTCAGCACCAGCACGGGCACCAGCACCAGCACGGCCCCGGGCAGGTCCCGGCCGCCGACCTCGACTGGGACGCGCTCGCGGCACACCTGGAGCGGGAGGCCGAGCTGCGGGCCGACGCCGTCACCGCGGCCGGGCAGTGGCTGTCCGGCCTCGCCGGGGACGGCACGGTCCGCCGGGTCCTCGACGTCGGCGCCGGGCCCGGGGTGATCGCCCAGCAGCTCGCGGCGGTCCTCCCGGCCGCCGAGGTGGTCGCCGTCGACCGGTCGGCCGCCCTGCTGGAGCGCGCCCGGACCCGCTCCGGCGGCCGGCTCGGCATCCAACAGGCCGACCTGCCCGCCGAGTTCGACAAGCTCGGCGAGGCCGACCTGATCTGGTCCGGCAACGCGATCCACCACCTCGGCGACCAGCAGGCCGCGCTCACCGCGCTGGCCGGCCGGCTGCGCCCCGGCGGCCTGCTCGCCGTCGCGGAGAGCGGCCTGCCGCCGCGCTTCCTGCCCCGCGACTTCGGCCTCGGCCGGCCCGGCTTCCAGGCCCGGCTGGACGCCGCCCACGAGGACGGCTTCGCCGCCATGCGGGCCGAACTGCCCGACGCCACCGAGGAGGTCGAGGACTGGCCGGCCATGCTCCGGCG
Source organism: Kitasatospora sp. NPDC001309 (assembly GCF_042896295.1). Taxonomy (NCBI): domain Bacteria; kingdom Bacillati; phylum Actinomycetota; class Actinomycetes; order Kitasatosporales; family Streptomycetaceae; genus Kitasatospora; species Kitasatospora sp. NPDC001309. The sequence continues at coordinate 46,879 of NZ_JBIAXC010000038.1, forward strand.
GGCCGGACTGGAGCCCAGCGGCACCCGGACCTTCCTGGTCGACCACCCGGCACCGCTGGCCCGCCCGGTCCGCGAGTACCTGCACACCCAACTGGTCCGGCGCCACGACCAGTTGGCCGAGGCGATCGACCCGCGGGACCGGGCGACCCTGGAGGCGCTGATCGACGAGGACGCGCCGACCGGGATCCTGCGGCGGCCGGACGCGTTCTACCTGTCGGCGATGACGGTGCACACCGGGCGCAAGGCCTGAGGGGGTCGCCGCGCCCTGCCGGGGTGGCTCAGGGAGCGACCTGGAGGAAGGCCAGGACGGCCAGCACCCGGCGGTGGTCCTCCTCGGAGGGCGGCAGGTCGAGCTTGAGGAAGATGTTCGCGGTGTGCTTCTTCACGGCCCGCTCGGTGATCACCATCCGCTCGGCGATGGCCCCGTTCGAGCGTCCCTCCGCCATGAGCTCCAGGACTTCGCGCTCACGCGGCGTCAGGCGCTCCAGCGGCTTGCTGCGGCCGGTGTTGTTGACCAGCATCGCGATCACCTGCGGGTCCAGCGCGGTGCCGCCCGCCGCCACCCGGTGGACCGTCGCCACGAACTCGTCGGGGTCGAAGACCCGGTCCTTGAGCAGGTAGCCGATCGCGCCGGTGCCGTCGGCGAGCAACTCCTTGGCGTAGAGCTGCTCCACGTACTGGGAAAGCACGAGCACCGGCAGACCGGGGATCTGCCGGCGCGCTTCCAGAGCCGCCTGCAGGCCCTCGTCGGTGAACGTCGGGGGCAGTCGTACGTCGACGACTGCCACGTCCGGCCGTTCGGTGAGGAGGGCCTGCAACAGGTCCGGTCCGGTGTCCACCGCGGCCACGACCTCGAAGTCGTAGGCCTGCAGCATCCGGACCAGGCCGTCCCTCAGGAGGAAGAGGTCCTCCGCGAGTACAACTCGCACGGCAGCTCCATCGTCAGGGTCGTGGGGCCGCCGAGCGGGCTGCGGACGGCCAGGACTCCGTCGAAGGTAGCAAGTCGGCGCTCCAGGCCGCGCAGGCCGGTGCCGCGGGAGGGGTCGGCGCCGCCGGTGCCGTCGTCCGTGATCTGGGCCTTCAGGGTGCCGTTCTCGTACCAGAGTTGGACGTCGACGTGGCTCGCGCCGGAGTGCTTGGCGGCGTTGGTGAGCGCCTCGGAGACGGCGAAGTAGACGGCGGACTCGACCGGGGCCTCGGGGCGGCCGGGCAGTTCGGCGGAGACCGTCACGTTCAGCGGGCTGTCCATGCCCAGGGCCCGGACGGCGTCGGCCAGGCCGCGGTCGGCCAGCACCGGCGGGTGGATGCCGCGGACCAGGTCGCGCAGCTCGTTCAGGGCGGAGGCGGAGGCCTGGCGGGTCTCGGCGAGCAGCTGCTTGGCGGCCTCCGGGTCACGCTCGACCAGCCGCTCGGCGACGCCCAGGTTCATGCCCATGGCCACCAGCCGGGCCTGCGCACCGTCGTGCAGGTCCCGCTCGATCCGGCGCAGTTCGGCGGCCTGGGTGGTCAGCGCGTCGCGCCGGGTCTCGGTGAGGTGGGCGACCTTGCGCTCGGCGGCCAGCGCCTCGGCCCGGGCGGTCGGGCCCAGCAGCGCCTTGGCGAGCGCGGTGTGGCCGCGCAGCGCGGCGGGGGCGATCGCCAGGCCGGCCAGCATCACCGGGACGCCGAACAGGGCGGCGGTGCCGGCGGCACCCGAGTCGGTGACGTGGATCCACAGGTACCAGGTGTTGCCGCCGTTGTCGGCGATCGACTGCCAGACCTGCGGCAGCACCAGGCCGAAGGCGCCGTAGGCGACCACCAGGAGCGGGAACAGCGCCACCGTGAAGCCGACCACCGGGTCGACCACCAGCCAGAGCAGGTCGCGCCAGGTGGCCTGGTCCGCCAGCATCGCCTGGCAGCGCTTCCAGGCCCCCTGGAGGCCGGGTGCGGCCTCCGGCAGCGGCTGGTAGGGGTCACGGATCTCGACGCCGTTCCAGCGGGCGGCGAGCCGGCGCCGCAGGCCGGCCAGGCCGCGGACCGCGAGGAGCGTGGGCGGCACCAGCAGCGCGCCGACCGCGAGGCCCATCAGCGAGGCGGTGACCGAGGCGGCGGTGAGCAGCAGCAGCTGCGGCACGGCGAACGCGGCCAGCGCGGGGCCCCGCAGCAGGGACCGGACGGCGTTGCCCAGCATGCCGAGCGGGTTGCGCCGGCTGCGGCCGCCCGTGGTGTCGGTGTTCTGCACGTTGTTCACAACTCCCGTGGTGATGCTGCTGGTCATGACCGCTCGGCCCTTTCCGTGACGGCCTCGCGGCCGGTATCCCTACCCGTTGCTTGCTGACGACATCCAGACTGCCGTCCGCCGCCGTTCCGATCACTGGGCCCTGGACCCCTGTTGGTGGTACCTGGGTACACCCCCCGATCGACGCCCAGAGGCCATGTCCCGGAAACGGTGCCCGGCCTAGTGTTGCGGGTGTCGGGGAGCGACCCGCCGCAAGGGCGCCGGAGCTTCCGTAAATCACTTGTATCGAACGGGAGTTCATCATGAGCGCGCGACGTGGCGAGGCGAACCGGCCGCTGGCCCGGCGGGGTTGGGTGCGACTGGTCCTGGTGCTCGCGGCGATCGGCCTGTTCCTGTACGGGCTCACGCCGGACCGGGCCCACGCGGCCACCGCGACGGCGGGCAGCGGGAGTTCGGCGGCGGCCGGCGGCTCGGCACCACCCGACCCCGGATCGGTGAAGCGGCTCTTCGACGAGATCGTGCCGAAGCTGCTCGCCGAGCACCGGATCCCCGGCGCGGCGGTCAGCGTGGTGGCCGGCGGCCGGCAGGTCTTCGCCGGCGGCTACGGCGTCTCCGACGTGCCCGGGCACAAGGCCGTCGACCCCGACCGGACCGCGTTCTTCACGGGCTCCGACGCCAAGGTGTTCACCGCCGTCGCCGTCCTCCAGCAGGTCCGGGCCGGGAAGTTGGACCTGCACGCGGACGTCAACACCTACCTGAGCACGTTCAAGGTCAGGGACAGCTACCCGGGACACCCGGTCACCGTCGAGAACCTGCTGACCCACACCGGCGGCTTCGACGACACCTTCATGGGGCTGGCCCAGGCCGGGCCGCAGCACGTCGGGAGCCTCGGCGACGCGCTGGCCGCCCACCAGCCGGACCGGGTCCGGGCGCCGGGGGTGGTCGCCGCGTACGACAACTACGGTGTCGCGCTGGCCGGTTACCTGGTCGAGGTGGTCTCCGGACAGCCCTTCGACCAGTACGTCGCGCAGCACGTGCTGCAACCGCTCGGGATGGAGCGCACCACCTTCACCCAGCCCCACCCGGCTGCCATCGACGCCGAACTCGCCCACGGCTACCGGCCCGAGGGCGACGGCCAGACCGAGACCGAGGGGCTGTACGGGCCGCTCACCCCGACCGGCGCGGCCGCCGTCACCACCGTCACCGACATGGGACGGCTGATGCTGGCCCTGCTGAACGGCGGCTCCCTGGAGGGCCGTCCGGTCCTGGACCGGGACGGCACCGCGCAGCTGCTCGCCCGGCACTTCGGGCCCGACCGGCGGATGCCCGGGATGGCCTACCTGCTCGAACAGCGCGACCGCAACGGGCAGCAGCTGCTGGTCAAGGACGGCGACGTGCCCGGCTTCCACAGCAACCTGGCGCTGCTGCCGGAGCGGGGGGTCGGACTGTACGTGACCGTCAACGGGGACGGCGAGGACTCCACCGGCGGGTGGGCGACCCAGCAGGTGCTCAACGCCTTCGTGGACCGGTTCTACCCGGCTCCGGCCGCCGCCGCCCCGGCGGTGGTGGGCGGGGACCTGGGGAAGTTCACCGGCGACTACCGGTCGACCCGGGTCAGCCAGTCCAACCTGACCAGGGCGTCGGCACTGATGGGGTCCGTGCACGTGGCGGCGCGGGGCGCGGAGCTCGTCGTGAGCGGGCCGGTCGTCCGGGACCCGCAGGCGGGCGAGACCCGGTGGCAGCAGGTGGAACCGGGGCTCTTCCAGCAGGTGGGCGGGAGCGCCCGGATCGCCTTCGAGCTGAACGGCGACGGGGACGTGGTCTCGATGCTGACGGACGGCGACCCGACCGTCGCGTACCAGCCGCTGGCCTGGTACCAGGCCCCGGAACTGCACCAGCGGGTGGCCCTCGGGAGCCTGGTGGTGCTGGGTCTCACGGTGATCGGGTGGCTGGTCGCCGCGGTGGTGCGGTCGGTGCGGGGCAAGGGGCGGGCCGGGGCGCCGGCGGCCCGGCTGCTGGGGTGGGTGACGGGACTGCTGCTGGTCGTGGCGACCGGGTGCTTCGCGCTGCTGACCTCGGACTCCAACGCCCTCAACCAGACGCTGTTCCTGGGGGATTCGCCGCTGCTGACGGTGGTGCCGGCGATGTACCTCGGGGCCCTGGGGCTGACCCTGCTGACGGTGCTCTGCGCGGTCCTCGCCTGGGTGCGGGGCTGGTGGGGGGTGTTCGGTCGGCTGCACTACACGGTGCTGGCCGTGGCGGCGGTGCTGTTCCTGGTGCTGGCCGGGGGCTACGACCTCATCGGGACCGGGCACTTGGCGGGCTCCTTGGATCTGATCGGGTGAGGCGGGGCGGGGCGGACGGAAGGGGACGGCCACGGCCCCCGGCGGTGACGCCGGGGGCCGTCGGGTGTCAGGCGACGATCTGCCAGGAGGTGGTGGGGACCGGCGGCCGGAGCGAGACGTCGTGCCAGCGGACGGTGCGGCGGGTGGACGGGGTGGCGGCGGCCGCCGCGGCGCGGGTGGCCCTGTGCTGGAGCAGGAGCACGGTGAGGGCGGCGATCTCCTCGGGGGTGAGGTCCTGGTCGGTGCGGAAGAGGGCGGGACGGAAGAGGTCGGTGCGGAAGAGGGCGGGGCGGTCGGTCACGGGAGCCTCCGGGTGGGGGAACCCCGACGGCCCCGACGCGGGGCGTCGGGGCCGTCGAGGGGGGTCGTCGGATCAGGCGTGCTTGACCAGGAGGAGACGGTGCATGGGGGTGTCGAGCAGGGCGACGCGGCGCAGCCCGGCGTCGGCGAGCCACTGGTCGTAGTCCTGGACGGTGAAGGCGTCGCCGCCGCCGGTGGCGAGCATGGAGGCGGCGAAGAGGCGGAAGAAGCGGTTCTGGGTGTTCCCGTCGGTGCTGTCCTCGTCGACGATGTGGTCGGCGATGGCGATGACGCCGTCCTCGGTGAGGGACTTGGCGGAGCGGAGGAGGAGCTCGCGGGCCGACTCGGGGGTCTGGAGGTGGAAGATGTTGACGAAGAGGGCGACGTCGACGCCGGTGCCCCAGTCGTCGGACCAGAAGTCGGCGATCTCCGGGTTGAAGCGGTCGGCGACACCGAGGCGGTGGGCCTGGGCGTTGGCGATCGGGACGATCCGCTCGGCGTCCAGGGCCCGGGCGTTGAGGCCGCTGAACTCCTGGAGCAGCAGCTGGCTGTAGATGCCGGTGCCGCAGCCGACGTCGAGCAGGGTGCGGCCGGCGCCGTCGGTCCAGCCCTGCTCGCGCAGGGCGTCGGCGAGGGTGGCGGCGATCGGCGGGGCCCAGAAGTTGATGCCGCGGACGAGGGAGGTGTAGTCCTCCTCGGAGATCTGGTTGAGCTGCTGCGAGCCCTCGGAGTTGCGGGCGCCGGAGCGGACGTTGCCGGCCAGGTTGCGCCAGGCGCCCCAGGCGACGTTGCGGTCGTGCCGGATCTTGCCGACCAGGCTGTACAGGCCCTCGGGGGCGAAGACGTCGTGCATCTCCGGTGGCAGGGTGTAGACGGCCTGGCCGTCCGCCGCGCGGCTGCGCTCGACCACGTCGTAGGCGGCCAGGCCGTCCAGCAGGACGCGGGTGGCGCGCAGGTCGGTGCCGAGCCGGCTGGAGAGCTCCCCGGCGGTGGCCGGGGCGGCGATCAGGGCGGTGAAGGCGCCGAGGTCGTGGGCGGCCTCGATGACGCCGGTGGCCCAGATGCCGATGAGGTGCTCGTACATCCGGTGGGCGGCGTTGACGCCGGTGCCGCGGCCGGGGAGCAGCTCGGTGTCGACGAGCGGGGTGTGGTTGTCGAAGGTGCGCACGGCGGGGATGGTCATGGTCGTTTCTCCTAGTCGAGGTGGACGGTGCGTCTGGTGCGTCTGGTCACAGGACGATTCCGCCGTCGATCTGCAGGACCGAACCGGTGAGGTAGGCGGACTGGGGGCCCGCCAGGAAGGCGACCGATTCGGCCACCTCGTCCGCCGTGCCGAAGCGGCCGAGCGGGATGTGCTTGAGGGCGTCGGTGCGTTGGGCGTCGGTGAGCACCGAGGTCATGTCGGTCTCGATCATGCCGGGGGCGACCGCGTTGACCCGGACCCCGTAGCGGCCGACCTCCTTGGCCAGCGCCCGGGTGAGCGCGATGATCCCGGCCTTGGAGGCCGCGTAGTTGCTCTGGCCGGGGTTGCCGTAGACGCCGGAGACGGAGCTGAGGGTGATGATCGAACCGGCGCGGCGCTTGACCATCGGGAAGGCCACCGCGCGGCAGAGGTTCGCGGTGCCGGTCAGGTTGGTGTCGGTGACGGACCGCCAGTCGTCGTCGGACATCAGGAGGAGCGGCTTGTCGCGGGTGATTCCGGCACTCGCGACGGCGACGGTGATCGGGCCGAGCTCCTCCTCGGTGCGGGTGACCCAGGCGCGGACGGCGGCGGCGTCGGTGACGTCGACCTTCTCGGCCAAGGCGGCGACGCCGAGGGCGTCGAGCTCCTTGGCCAGGACGTCGGCGGCCTGCCGGTCGGACTGGTAGCAGAAGCTGATCGGGTGCCCCTCGGCGGCGAGCCGCAGGGCGGCGGCCTTGCCGATGCCGCGGGAGCCGCCGCTGATCAGGACGGTGCCGGGAGTGCTCATCGGTCACCGCCGGTGAGGCGCAGGACGGCGCAGGCGGCCAGGCCCTGGTGGTCGAGCGAGGCGATCACGGCGAGGCGGCCGGCGGCCGCGGGATCCTGCTCGGCCAGGGACAGGACGGTGGTGAGGGAGAAGACGGTCGCGGCGGATCCGGTGTCGCCGAGCAGGTCGGGGACCCGGTCGACGGCCTCGGAGCCGACCAGCTCGGCGAGCCGGTCGCGGGCCGGCTGCCCGGTGACGGCCGCGGCCCAGACCTGGTCGGCGGTCGCGTCGGCCTGGGCGAGGGCGTCGAGGACGGTGGCGGCCAGCGCCGCCTGCGGGTCGTCGTCGACGTCCAACCGGACGTCCAGGGACAGCAGTTCGGCCAGCACCCGGCGGCCGGGCGGCAGGGTCCGCCCGGTCTCCACCAGCAGGACGGCGCTGCCCTCGCCGCTGGGCCGGTCGTTCTCCCCGGCCAGCCACTCGCGGGTCTCGGACTGCTCCTCCACCGCGCCGACCAGGGCGCGTTCGGCGCGGCCGGCCGCCAGCAGGCGGCGGGCGTAGCCGAGGGCGAGCAGGCCGCCCGCGGCGCCGCCGGCCAGGGTGGTGTTGGGGCCCTTGAGGTCGAAGCGGATGGCGGTGGCCGCGGCCGGGCCGTTCATCAGCACGTTCGGCATCAGCTGGGCGGGCACGTCGTAGGGCTTGTCGCCCTCGAAGGAGGCCCGGCTGAACCCGGCGGCGCTGTGGGCGCTGCCGAGGGTGGTGCCGAGGACGAGGGCGGTGCCGCCGCCGGTGGCGATCGGGCTCTGCGCGGCCTCGGCCTCGCCGAGCAGTTCGCGGACGGCGGTGACGGCCAGGCCGGTGGCCCGGTCGAAGGTGCGGGTGCCGGCCTTGCCGAGCACCTTGCGGGTCTCGAAGTCGGGTACCTGGTGGGCCGGTTCCCCCCGGCCGACCCCGGCCGCGAACGCGTCGCGGCCGAGGCCGAAGGGGGAGACCGCGGACCATGCGGTGATCAGCGGCCGGTCCCGATGGATCGTGGTCGAGCTCGTGCGCTCGCTCATCGGCTGGGCTCCTCCTCGTGGCGCCCCAGGACGACGGAGGCGTTGTTGCCGCCGAAGGCCAGTCCGTTGTTGACCACCACCCGGAGGTCCGCGGGGACGGAGTGGTTGGGTACGCAGTCGATCTGGCACTGGGGGTCGGTGGTGCGGTGGTTGACGGTGGGCGGGACGAAGCCGTGGGCCAGCGCGAGCGCCGAGGCGGCCGCGCCGAGCGCGCTCGCCGCGCCCATCGAGTGGCCGAGCATCGCCTTGAGGGCGACGGTGCGCGGCGGGGTGTCGCCGAAGACCTCGCGGATCGCGCGGGTCTCGGTGATGTCGTTGGTGGGGGTGCCGGTGCCGTGGGCGGATACCAGGTCCACCTCGGCCGCCTTGACCCCGGCGTCGTTGAGCGCCAGTTCCATGCAGCGGGCGACGCTCGACTGGTCGGGGGCGGTGGGGTGGTGGGCGTCGCAGTTGAGCCCGTAGCCGAGCAGCTCGGCGTAGATCCGGGCGCCGCGGCGCCGGGCCGAGTCGAGGGTCTCCAGGACGAGGACCCCCGCGCCCTCGGCCGTGAGGAGCCCCTCGCGGTCGGCGTCGAACGGACGGCAGTAGTCGGAGGAGACCAGGCCGAGCCGGCTGAACCCGGCGAAGGTGCGGCGGCAGATCGCGTCCGCGCCGCCGACGACGGCGATGTCCGCCTCGCCGGTGCGCACGGCGTCGAAGCCGTCGCCGATCGCGTAGTTCCCGGCCGCGCAGGCGGTGCCGAGGACGGCCGGGACGACCCGCGGGAGCCGCAGCTCCCGGGCGATCGCCAGGGCCAGCTGGTGGGCCGGCAGGCGGTCGGCCACCAGCTGGTCGACCGGGTGCTCCGGCCCGTTGGCGACCGACTCCGCGATCAGCTTGTCCAGCTCGGGCGCCTCGCCGTCGGTGGTGCCGATGGTGATCTGGGCGCGGAGCCCGGCGAGCTCCTGCTCGTCGAGCCCGGCGTCCCGGACGGCCATCCGGGCCGCCGCGACGGCGAACTGGGTGGCGCGGCCGAGCTCCTCGACCGGGAGGCGGTGGATCCACTGCTCCGGCTCGAAGCCGTCGACCTCGTGGCCGGAGGTGCGCAGGAACCCGTCGGTGTCGAAGCTGGTGATCGGACCGGCACCGCAGCGGCCCTCGCGCAGGGCCGAGGTGAAGTCCTCGACCCCGTTGCCGATGCTCGACAGGACGCCGATGCCGGTCACCACCACGCGCTGCGGCGCGGTCATCGGGCGGTCGCCCGGGACAGGACCTCCAGCACGGCGCCCAGGTTGACCATGTTGGGCAGCTCCTCCTGCGGGATGGTGACGTGGAACTCCTTCTCCAGGCGGGCGAGCACCTCGATGGCGTTCAGCGAGTCGGCGCCGTAGTGGTCGATGAAGTGGTCGGTGAGGGTCAGTTCGTCCAGCTCCAGGTCGAGGCAGTCGGCGACGATCTCGCGGACCTTGGACTCGTCGATGGCGACGGTGCTCATGGGGTGCTCCTCAGGTGGTGTCGGATCGGTGGTGCTCTGGTCGGGCGGTGGTGCTCTGGTCGGGTGGTGCTTTCCGGTCGGGCGGTGTCCGGGGGTCAGGCGGTGGCGTCGATCAGGCTCTGCGGGCGCAGGTCGGTCCAGCTGCGCTCGATGTGGTCCAGCGCCTCCTGCCGGGTGCTCGCGCCCTTGACGGTCCGCCAGCCGGCCGGGACCTCGGCGAAGGCGGGCCAGAGGCTGTGCTGGTTCTCGTGGTTGGCGAGGACGAGGAAGGTGCCTTGCTCGTCGTCGAACGGGTTGCTCATGATTTCTCGGTCCTTTCGGAAATCCCGGAAATCGTCCGGTTCTCGGGCGCAGTGCCCCCGGGATGGAATTTCCGGGGCGGCCACCGGTATTTCGGTGCGGTGTTTCAGGATTCCTTGCGGAGGACGGCGGAGAGGGTTTTTCCGATGGATTCGGCCGGCGCCGGTTCGAGCATCGAGTCGTGGTCGCTGTCGACCGGGTGCCGGAGGATCCGGCCGGTCACGTGGGCCTGCCAGGACTCCTCGTCCGGGTCGCCCGGGGCCCGGCCCCGGGTGGCCGCGAACAGGAGGAGGTCCCCCTGGAAGCGGCCGGGGCGGTGGGCCTCGCCCAGTGCGCTGTGGGTGCGGATCACCCCGAGCAGTCGGACCAGCTCGGTCTCGTCCAGCTCCGCGAGCGCGTTGCCGGCCTCGGCCAGGCGCCGGCGTGCGGTGCCGGGGTCGAGCGGGCCGTCGCCGGGGAGGCCGGCCCGTTCGAGCAGTTCGGCGAGGACGGCCCGGTCGTCCGGCAGCTCCTCGGCCGGCGCGCCGGTCCCGGGGTAGCCGTCCAGGTCGGCGAGCAGTTCGACCTGCTCGCCGCGGGCCTGCAGCTGGACCGCGATCTCGTGGGCGACGAGCCCTCCGAACGACCAGCCGAGAATACGATAGGGCCCCACCGGCTGGATTTCCAGCATTTCGCCGAGATATTTTCCGGCGATTTCCCGGACGGACTCCGGGGTCTTTTCCGGGGAGCGTACCCCACCGGTCTGGAAAGCGTACACGGGAATGTCCGTGTCAATTTCCGCGGCGAGCGTCAGGAAAGGCCAGCCGAGCCCGACCGCGCCGTGCACGCAGAACAGCGGACGGCTGCCGCCGGTCGGCCGGACGGCCAGGACGGGCGCGAACGGGTCCTCGGGCGCACCGGTGCCGTCGGCCGTGCCGGTCACCAGGGCCAGGCCGGCCACGGTGCGGTGGGCGAAGACGTCGGCGGGGGTGAGCGAGAGCCCGGCCGCGCGGGCGCGGCTGACCAGTTGGATCGATTTCAGGCTGTCGCCGCCCAGCTCGAAGAAGCCGTCCTCGGCCCCGACCCGGTCCAGGCCGAGCACCTCGGCGAAGACCCGGGCGAGGGCGCGTTCGACCGGTCCGTCGGGCGCGCGGCCGTCCGAGCGGGCCACCGCCCGGTCGTCGGCCGCGGGCGCGGGCAGCGCCTTGCGGTCCACCTTGCCGTTCGGGGTGAGCGGCAGGGCGTCCAGCTGGACGTAGGCGGCCGGGAGCATGTACTCCGGCAGCACGGCGGCCAAGTGGGCCCGTAGCGCCGCCGGTTCGGGCCGTTCCGGGCCGGCCGGCACCACGTGGGCGACCAGCCGGCGGACACCGGGCGGGTCCTCCCGGTCGGTCACCGAGGCCCGTTCGACCAGCGGATGGTCCGTCAGCACGGCTTCGATCTCGCCGAGTTCGATCCGGAAGCCGCGGATCTTCACCTGGTGGTCGACCCGGCCGAGGTAGTCGAGCGAGCCGTCCGGCCGCCAGCGGGCGAGGTCCCCGGTGCGGTACATCCGGGAGCCGGGCGGGCCGTACGGGTCGGCGGTGAAGCGTTCGGCGGTCAGGCCGGGGCGGTCCAGGTAGCCGCGGGCGAGGCCGGTGCCGGCCAGGTACAGCTCGCCGACCACCCCCGGTGGTACCGGGCGCAGCGCGGCGTCCAGCAGCCGGGCCTGGTTGCCGGCCAGCGCGCGGCCGATCGGCGGGGTGCCGGTGTGGTCGGGCGGCAGGTCGACGCCGAGCGAGTAGATCGTGGTCTCGGTCGGGCCGTACAGGTTGCTGACCTTCGCCGCGGCGCCGGTCAGCGCGGCGGCCAGGGCCGGGCTGAGGGCCTCGCCGCCGGTGAGCACGTGCACCCGGGCGAGCGATTCGGGCCGGGCGGTGACCAGGGCGTGCCACAGCGTCGGGGTGGCCTGCATGACGTCCGCCCCGGTGGCCAGGGCGAGGTCGGCGAGCAGCTCCGGGTCGCGGACGGTGTCGTGCGGGGCGAGCACCAGCCGGGCGCCGCCGAGCAGCGGGCCGAACAGTTCCAGGTTGGCGATGTCGAACCCGAAGGTGGTGACCGCCAGCAGGGTCCGTCCGGGGGTCAGGGCGACCCGTTCGGTGAGGTCCAGCAGGTGGTTGACCAGGGCGCCGCGCGGCACCACGACGCCCTTGGGGCGGCCGGTGGAGCCCGAGGTGTAGATGACGTACCCGCCGTGCTCGGGCCGTACCGGGCCGGCCAGTTCGGCCGGGCGCAGGTGCTCGGAGGGCTGCTCGTCGACCCGGGCGCGGGTGGCCGGGTCGTCCAGCAGCAGCAGCCGGCCGGCCTCCAGGCCGGGGACGGCGGCGGCCACCGCGGCGGTGCTGAGGGTCAGCACCGGCTGGGCGTCCTTGAGCATCCCGGCGATCCGGTCGGCCGGGTAGGAGGGGTCGATCGGCAGGTAGACGGCGCCGCTCTTGACCGTCGCGAGCGCGGCGACCACCAGGTCGACCGAGCGCGGCAGCGCGATCGCCACCAGCCGGTCCGGCTCCGCGCCCTGGGCGACCAGGGTGCGGGCGAGCCGGTTGGCCCGCCGGTGCAGCTCGGCGAAGTCGAGCTCCAGGCCGGCGAATTCGAGCGCGACCGCGTCCGGGTGGGCGTCCGCGGTGGCCTCCAGCAGGGCGGCCAGCGGCTGGCCGTCGCCGCGGGCGGCGGCGCCGTCGCCGAGGGCGAGCAGCTCCTCCCGCTCGCCGGGCAGCAGCACCGGGGCGGTGCCGATCGGCTTGTCCGGCCGGTCGACCAGCACGCCCAGCAGGTGCACCAGCCGGTCGGCCAGCCGCTGGGCGCCGGCCGCGCCGAACAGGTCGGTGCTGTACTCCAGCCGCCCTTCCAGGCCGCCGGGGCCGTCCGGGCCGCTGAGCTCCGCGAGTTCGAAGCAGAGGTCGAGCCGGGCCACGCCGAGCTCGGCCGCGCCCGCCTCGGCGGTGACGCCGGGCAGCTCCAGCCGGGCGGCGGCGTTGTTGTGCAGGGCCAGCAGGGTCTGGAACAGCGGGTTGCGGCCGTGGGCGCGCTCGGGGCCGAGGGCGTCGACCAGCTTCTCGAACGGCAGGTCCTGGTGGGCGTAGGCGGCCAGGTCGACGGCCTTCACCCGGTCCAGCAGCTCGCGGAAGGTCGGGTCGCCGGACAGGTCGGTGCGCAGCACCAGGGTGTTGACGAACATGCCGACCAGGTCGTCCAGGGCGTCGTCGGTGCGGCCCGCGATCGGGGTGCCGAGCGGGATGTCCTCGCCCGCGCCGAGCTTGCCGTACAGCGTGGCCAGCGCGGCCTGGAGCACCATGAACAGGCTCGCCCCGCTCTGCCGGGCCAGGGCGAGGGCCCGGTGGTGCAGTGCGGCGGGGACGGCGAAGCGGACGGCGGCGCCGCGGTAGCCGGCGGTGACCCGGCGGGCGCTCTCCACCGGCAGCTGGAGCTCCTCCGGCAGCCCGGCCAACTGCTCCTTCCAATAGGTGGTCTGGCGGGTGAGGAGGGACTCCTCGTCGTCCTCCGCGCCGAGCAGTTCGCGCTGCCAGAGCGCGTAGTCGGCGTACTGCACCGGCAGCGGCGTCCAGGCGGGCGCGCGGCCGGCCAGCCGGGCGGCGTAGGCGGTGGAGAGGTCGCGGGCGAGCGGCCCGTTGGACCAGCCGTCCCCGGCGATGTGGTGGATCACCACGACCAGCAGGTGGTCCTCGGGGCCGGCCGCGAGCAGGGTGGCCCGGATCGGCGGCCGGTGCGCCAGGTCGAAGGTTCCGGTGGCGAACTCCGCTGCTGCCTTGGTGAGTTCGGCCTCGGACCGGTCGCCGAGGGGCAGCTCGCGGACGGGCAGCTCGACGGCGGCCCGCTCGACCGGGAGGACCAGCTGGTACGGCAGGCCGTCGCGGTCCGGGAAGACGGTGCGCAGGCTCTCGTGCCGGCCGACCACGTCGGTCAGCGCGGCGGCCAGCGCGGCGCGGTCCAGCGGGCCGCGCAGCCGCAGCGTCCACGGCAGGTTGTAGGTGGCGGAGGGGCCCTCCAGCCGGTCCAGGAACCAGAGCCGCTGCTGGGCGTACGACAGCGGCAGCCGGTCAGGTCGGGCCCCGGCGGTCAGCGCGGGACGGACGGCGTCCTGGGTGAGCCGGCCGGCCAGGGCGGCCACGGTGGGCGCCTCGAAGACGGTGCGCAGCGCCAGTTCGGCGCCGAGCAGCGTACGCACCCGGCTGACCAGCCGGGTGGCCAGCAGCGAGTGGCCGCCGAGCTGGAAGAAGTCCTCGTCGATGCCGACCGCGGGCCGGTCGAGCACCTCGGCGAAGGCGGCGCAGAGCACCTCCTCCTGCGGGGTGCGCGGGCCGCGGCCGGTCGCGGCGGTGAGGTCGACCTCGGGCAGCGCCTTGCGGTCCACCTTGCCGTTGGGGGTCAGCGGCAGGGCGTCCAGCACCACCAGGGCGGAGGGCACCATGTACTCGGGCAGCAGCGCGGCGGCCGCGGCCCGGCAGCGGGCCGGGTCGACCGGGCCGGTCAGGTAGCCGACCAGCCGGGCGTCGCCGGCCCCGCCGCGGCGGACCACCACCACGGCGTCGCCGACCTGCTCGATCGAGCGCAGCGCGGCCTCGACCTCGCCGGGCTCGATCCGGTGGCCGCGGATCTTGACCTGGTGGTCGACCCGCTCCAGGAACTCCAGCTGGCCGTCCGGCCGCCGGATCACCCGGTCGCCGGTGCGGTACATCCGGGCGCCCGGCAGCGGGCTGAACGGGTCGGCGACGAACACCGCGGCGGTGCGGCCGGGCTGGTCGAGGTAGCCGCGGCCGACGCCGCGCCCGCCCACGTACAGCTCGCCGGGGACGCCGTCCGGGACCGGGCGCAGGGCGTCGTCCAGGACGTACAGTCCGGTGCCGCGCACGGCGCGGCCGATCGGGGCGCGCACCGAGTCCAGCTCGGCCGGGGAGCCGATCACGGCGTGGGTGACGTCGTCCGAGCACTCGGTCGGCCCGTACGCGTTGACCAGCGGGATCGCCGGGTAACGGGCGAACCAGCGGTGCGCCAGGTCGGCGGGCAGCGCCTCGCCGGTGACGACCAGCTTGCGCAGCCCGTCCAGGACGGGCGGCTCGGCGCCGTCGTCCCAGCTGTCCAGGGCGGTGCGCAGCAGCGAGGGGACGACCTCCAGCACGGTGACGCCCTCGGGGGCGACCAGGCCGAACAGGGCCTGCGGGTCGGCGGCGAGGTCGCGGCCGGTGACCCGCAGCCGCCCGCCGACGACCAGCGCGGCGAGCATCTGCCAGACCGAGATGTCGAAGGTGACCGGGGCGTTGTGGACCAGCACGGTGTCCCCGTCCAGCTCCAGGTCGGCGACCTTGGCGAGCAGGTGGTTGACCATGCCCGCCCGGTGCACCATGGCGCCCTTGGGGCGGCCGGTGGAGCCCGAGGTGAAGATGACGTACGCCAGGTCGTCGCCGGCCCCGCGCGGGGCGGGCAGCCGCTTGGCGGTCCCGGTGCCGGTGGCGAGGGCCGTGATGTCCAGCACCGGGACGTCCAGGCCGGCCGCGGCCAGCAGTTCGGCGGCCGCGGCGTGCTCGTCGGGGCCGACCAGCAGGGCGCCGATCCGGGCCTCGGCGGCCAGCACGGCGGCGCGCGCGACCGGCGCGGCGACGTCCAGCGGCAGCCAGGCCGCGCCCGCGCCGAGCACGCCGAGGACGGCGGTGACGAAGCCGCAGCCGGGCGGGGCCAGCACCCCGACCGGTCCGGTCGCGGCGCCCGCCCGGGCCAGGGCCCGGGACACGGCGCCGGCCCGGGTGGCCAGTTCGCGGTAGCCGAGCCGCTCGGTGCCGTCGGCGACGGCGACGGCGTCCGGGCGGGTCCGGGCGAACCGCTGCACCCGTGCCACCACGTCCGTCCACGGGTCGGTCTCGGCCGGCTCCGGGGCGGGGACGGCGAGCCGGGCGCGCTCGCCGGGCAGCAGCAGGT
This sequence comes from Kitasatospora sp. NPDC001309, assembly GCF_042896295.1. Classification (NCBI taxonomy): domain Bacteria; kingdom Bacillati; phylum Actinomycetota; class Actinomycetes; order Kitasatosporales; family Streptomycetaceae; genus Kitasatospora; species Kitasatospora sp. NPDC001309. The sequence goes on from NZ_JBIAXC010000038.1 coordinate 62,472, forward strand.
CCAGCCGCCCGAGCGGGCGGTCCGGCTCGGCCTGGGCGGTGCGCAGCACGTGCAGCAGCCGCTCGGCGACGAGGGCGGCCTCGGCCGGGGTGAACCGGGCGGTGTCGTAGCCGATCTGGAGGCGCAGCCGCTCGCCGGGCAGGGCCATCAGGCTGAGCGGGTAGTGGTTGGCGTCGCCGGCCCGGAGGCCGGTCAGCCGCAGTCCGGCGACCTCGCCGGCCAGCGCCTGCGGGTCGAGCGGGTAGTTCTCGAAGACCAGCACGCTGTCGAAGAGGTCGCCGACCCCGGCGTTGCGCTGGATGGTGTCGAGGCCGAGGTGCTGGTGCGGGAGCAGCAGCGACTGGCGGTCCTGGAGCGCGGACAGCAGCTCGGTGAAGCTCTGCGCCGGGTCGAGGTCGACCCGGACCGGCAGGGTGTTGATGAACAGGCCGACCATGCCCTCGACGCCGGGCAGCTCCGGCGGGCGGCCGGAGACGGTGCCGCCGAAGACGATGTCGCGCAGCCCGGTGAGGGTGCCCAGCACGGTCGCCCAGGCGCCCTGCACCACGGTGTTGACGGTCAGCCCGCGGGTGCGGGCCCAGCCGGTGAGCGCGGCGAACTCCGGCGCGTCCAGCTCGACGGCGTGCTCGCCGGGCATGCCGGGCCGGCCGGGTTCGGCGGCGGCCGTGCCGGACAGCCGGGTGGGCTCGGTGAAGCCCTCCAGCGCGGCCGTCCAGGCCGCCTCGGCCGCCGCCCGGTCCTGCCGGGCCAGGTGGGCCAGGTAGGACTTGTACGGGGCGGGGCGGGGCAGCGAGACGCCGCCGTCGGCGTAGCAGGCGAACAGTTCGCGCACCACGACCGGCATGGACCAGCCGTCGAACAGGATCTGGTGGGAGGTCAGCACCAGCCGGTGCTCGCGCTCGCCCAGCCGCAGCAGGCTGAACCGCAGCAGCGGCGGGCGGGCCAGGTCGAAGGGGCGCAGCCGGTCGGCTTCGGCGAGCTCCTCGGCTGTTGCTCGCCCGCTCGCCTCCGGGCGCTCGGACCCGGTGCCGACACTCCTCGCTCCGGCACTCCCTCCTCCGTCGGTCGCCCGTCGCTCGTCGCTCTCGGCACCGGCGCGCCCTTCCGCTCGGGGCGGGGCCGAGGACGGCAGGCCGCGCAGGTCGACCTCGCGCCAGTCCAGCGCGACCTCGCGCGGTACGACCTGGACCGGGTCGCCGTTCTTGCGGTAGCGGAACGCGGCCCGCAGGTTGGGGTGCCGCTCCAGCAGGGCGGTGACCGCCCCGCGCAGCCGGGCCGGGTCCAGGTCGCCGGCCAGGTCCAGCACCAACTGCACGGTGTAGACGTCGAGTTCCTCGCGGTGGTACTGCGCGTGGAACATCAGTCCTTCCTGCAGCGGTGCCACCGGCAGGATGTCGCTCAGATTGGAGCTCCGTCCGGGGCGTCGCCCGGTGCGGGGCTCGGCCGAGGCCGTGGTCACAGCTCGTCCCCCCAGTCGTCCATCTCGTCCTCGAATTCGTCGATCTCGTCCTGGCTGAGTGCCACCAGGTCGAGGTCGGACGGCGTCCAGCCGCCCGCGCCGGGTTCCCGGGTGTGTCGCACCAGGGCCCGCAGGGCGGTGAACCAGCCGTCGGCCACGGCCTCGGCGTCGGCCTGCGCCAGGGCCCGGCCGGCCCAGGTCCAGCGGGCGTTCAGCCGCGGTCCGTCCGCGCCGTCCTCGGTCACCGCGTTGACGTCCAGGACGTGCGGCAGCGGCATCCCCGGGTCGGACCCGGCGGCCAGTGCGGCGGACCGCTCGGTCAGCGACCAGTCCTCGTCGGTGGGCGCGGGCAGCCGGCCCAGGTAGTTGAAGCCGAGCTGCGGCCGGGCGGCGCCGGACAGCTCCGCGGTGCCCGCTCCGTCCGGGCCGTGCTCGGCCAGGTACCGCAGCAGGCCCCAGCCGAGCCCGTGTCCGGGCACCATCCGCAGGTGCTCCTTGACCAGCTTGAGGCTGTGTCCGGCGGCCGGACCGCCGGCCAGCGCCTCCGCCAGGTCCACCGGGCCCGGGTCGAGCCGCAGCGGGTAGGCGGTGGTGAACCAGCCGACCGTGCGGGACAGGTCCACGCCGGGGGCGAACTCCTCGCGCCCGTGGCCTTCCAGCTCCACCGGGACGGCGCCCTCGGGCCGTCCGGTGCGCCGCCGCCAGTCGGCGACGGCCAGTGCCAGGGCGGTCAGCAGCACGTCGTTCACCTCGGCGTGGAACGCCCCGGTGACCTCGGTGAGCAGCGCCGCCGTGGTGTCGGTGTCCAGGACGCGGTGCAGCGTCCGGGCGGTGGCGACGGTGTCCACCGCCGGGTCGGCGGCCCGGTGGCCGAGCGGGGCCTGCCCGCCGGCCGACTCGGCGCGCCACCAGTCGAGTTGGGCGCGCAGCTCGGGCGTGCCCGCGGTCCGCTCCAGCAGCGCGGACCAGTGCCGCAGCGAGGTGCCGACCGGCTGCAGCCGGACCGGCTCGCCGGCCCGTACGGCCGCGTGGGCGCGGGCCAGGTCGGGCAGCAGCACCCGCCAGGACACCCCGTCGACCACCAGGTGGTGCAGGGTGAGCAGCAGCTCGCCGCCGGCCGGGTGCCAGAGCGCCCGGACCATCCCGCCCTCGTACGGTGCCAGCCGCTCGCGGTTGGCGACCGCCTCGGCGGGCCAGTCGGCGGCCGGGCCGTCCAGGACGGACAGCAGCGTGCCCGCGTCGACCGTGCCGGGCTCGCCGATCAGCAGCGACCAGTCCGGCAGCAGCCGCATCCGCAGCCCGTCGTGGTGGTCCAGCAGGGCCTGGAGGGCCGCGGTGAGCGACTCCCGGGTGGCGTCGGCCGGGGTGCGGACCAGCACGGCCTGGTGGAAGCCGTCCACCGGTCCGCCGAGTTCGCGCAGCCAGTGCCCGATCGGCAGCTGGCCCAGCGGGCCGACGCCGTCCTCGGTGCCGACCGTGGCGACCGCCTCCGGGCCCTCGCCGTCGCGGGCCACCACGGCCAGCGCCGCCGGGGTCCGGTGGGTGAAGACGTCCTGCGCGGTGACCACCAGCCCGGCCGCGCGGGCCCGGCTGACCAGCTGGATGGAGACGATGCTGTCGCCGCCCAGGTCGAAGAACCCGTCGTCGGCGCCGACCTCGGGCAGTCCGAGCACCTCGGCGAAGACCGCGCAGAACGCGGCCTCCCGGGCGCCGGCCGGGGCCCGGCCGGTGGAGGCGGAGGCGTAGTCGGGCGCGGGCAGTGCCCGGCGGTCCAGCTTGCCGTTGCCGGTCAGCGGCAGGGTCTCCAGCGGGACGAACGCGGAGGGCACCAGGTAGTCGGGCAGTTCCGCGGCGAGCGCGGCCCGCAGCTCGCCGACCGGCAGGCCGGCCGGGGTCACGTAGGCGACCAGCCGCTTGTCGCCGGGGCGGTCCTCGCGGACGATCGCGGCGGCCTGCTCGACGCCGGGCCGCGCGAGCAGCGCGGTCTCGATCTCGCCGAGCTCGATCCGGAAGCCGCGCAGCTTGACCTGCTCGTCGACCCGGCCGACGTAGTCCAGCTGGCCGTCGGCCGTCCAGCGGACCAGGTCCCCGGTGCGGTACATCCGGTCGTTCGGGTCGCCGTACGCGCCGGCGTACGGGTCGGCGGTGAAGCGCTGGGCGGTGAGCTCGGGCCGGTGCAGGTAGCCCAGGGCCACCCCGGCGCCGGCCACGTACAGCTCGCCGATCACGCCCGGCGGGACCGGCCGCAGGGCCTCGTCCAGCACGTACACCCGGGCGCCGGCCAGCGGTCGGCCGATCGGCGGCTTGACCGCGCCGGCCAGCGGCTCGCTGACGGTGGCGCAGACCGTGGTCTCGGTCGGGCCGTACGCGTTGAGCATCCGCCGGCCCGCGGACCAGCGCTCGACCAGCTCGGGCGGGCAGGCCTCGCCGGCCGTGATCAGGGTCAGCCCCTCGGGCATCGGCAGCCGGGCGGGCCAGGCGGCGAGCACCGTCGGCGGCAGGCAGACCACCTCGATGCCGGCCACCCTGACCAGCTCGGCGAGCGGCTCGCCGGGCGCCCGGTCGGCCTCCGCGGCCAGCACCAGGACGGCGCCGTTCAGCAGCGCGGTGAGCAGCTCCCAGGCCGCGGCGTCGAAGCTGAACGAGGCGAACTGGAGCAGCCGGGTGCCCTCGCCGACGCCGAAGCGGTCGTGCTCGGCGGCCAGCGCGGCCACCGCCCGGTGCGGCACCAGCACGCCCTTGGGGCGGCCGGTGGAGCCCGAGGTGTAGATCACGTACGCCGGGTGGTCCGGCCCCAGCGGGGTGGTCCGTTCGGCGTCCGTCGGGTCGTGCGCGGGGGCGGCGGCGATCGCGGCGGCGGTCGCCGGGTCGTCCAGCAGCAGCAGCGGTGCGTCCTGCCGCTCCGGCAGCCGTCCGGCCACCGAGCCGTGGCCGATGACGGCCAGCGGGGCGGAGTCGGTCAGCAGGTAGGCGATCCGCTCGCGCGGGTACGCCGGGTCGACCGGCAGGTAGGCCGCGCCCGTCTTGAGGACCGCGAGCACCGCGACGACCGCGTCGACCGTGCGCGGCAGCGCCAGGGCGACGATCCGTCCGGGGCCCGCGCCCAGGGCGATCAGGTGGTGGGCGAGCCGGTTGGCGCGCTCGTTGAGCTCCCCGTAGCCGACCTCGGCGCGCACGGCGCCGTCCTCGAACCAGCGCAGCGCGGGCCGGGCGGGCGCGCGGTGCGCCCGCTCCTGGAACAGCGCCGGGAGCTGGACCGCGCCGACGGTGGTCGGGGCGGCGGCCCCGCTCCAGGAGCCGAGCAGCCGCTCGCGCTCCTCGGGCAGCAGGGCGTCCACGCCGCTCAGCGGCCGGTCGGGCGCGCCGGCCAGCAGGCCGAGCAGGTGGGTCAGGCGGTCCGCCAGGCCCCGGGCCGTCCGCTCGGTGAACAGGTCGGTGCTGTACTCCAGGGTGCCGGTGAGGCCGTCCGGCTCGCCGGCGGCGCCGTGCCGCTCGACCAGCTCGAAGGCCAGGTCGAACTTGGCGGTGCCGTTGCCGACCGGGCTGACCTCGGCGGTGATCCCGGGCAGCTCGGGGCGGGCCCCGGCGTTGTTCTGGAAGGCGAGCATCACCTGGAAGAGCGGCTGGCGGGCCAGCGAGCGCCCGGCGCCGAGCCGGTCGACCAGCTTCTCGAAGGGCACGTCCTGGTGGGCCAGGGCGGCCAGCACGGTCTCCCGGGCCCGGCCGACCAGCTCCCGGAAGGTCGGGTCGCCGGACAGGTCGGTGCGCAGCACCAGGGTGTTGACGAAGAAGCCGACCAGGTCGTCCAGGGCGTCGTCGGTGCGTCCGGCGACCGGGGTGCCGAGCGGGATGTCGGTGCCGGCGCCGAGCTTGCCGAGCAGGACGGCCAGGGCCGCCTGCACCACCATGAACGGGCTGGCGCCGGTGGACCGGGCCAGCTCGGCCAGGGCGCGGTGCGCCCCGGCGTCCAGCCGCAGCGGCACGGTGGCGCCCCGGTAGCTGGGTACGGCCGGCCGCGGGAAATCCGCCGGCAGCGCCAGCTCCTCCGGGAGCTCGGCCAACTGGTTTGCCCAGTAGTCGAGCTGACGGTTCATCAGGCTCGTCGGGTCGTCCTGCTCGCCGAGCAGGCGGCGCTGCCAGAGGGTGTAGTCCGCGTACTGGACGGGCAGTTCGGCCCAGGCCGGGGTACGCCCGGCCAGCCGGGCGCGGTAGGCGGTCTGCAGGCCCTCGACCAGCGGGCGCACCGACCAGCCGTCGGCCGCGATGTGGTGCTGCACCAGCAGCAGCACGTGCTCCTGGACGCCGGTCTCGAACAGCACCGCGCGCAGCGGCGGTTCGACGGCCAGGTCGAAGGGCGCGCCGGCCCGGGCGGCCAGTTCGGCGTCCAGCTCCTCGGCCGGGCGGCCGGTGAACGGCACCACGGGCAGCTCGGGGCAGGCCTCGCCGACCGGCAGCACCAGCTGGTGCGGGCGTCCGTCCTCGGCGGGGAAGACGGTGCGCAGGCTCTCGTGCCGGGCGACCACGTCGGCCAGGGCCTCGGCGAGCGCCGCCCGCTCCAGCGGGCCGGTCAGCCGGACCGCGTGGGACAGGTGGTAGGTGGCGCCGGCCGCGTCCAACTGGCTGAGGAACCAGAGCCGTTGCTGCCCGGGGGAGAGCGGGATCCGCTCCGGCCGGGGGCCGGCGGTGAGCTCCTCCCGGGCCGGCGCGGCGCCGTCCAGGGCGAGGGCCAGGGCGGCCGGGGTGGGCGCCTCGAACAGGGTGCGGATCGGCAGTTCGACGCCGAGCCGGGCACGCAGCCCGGTGACCACCCGGCCGGCCAGCAGCGAGTGCCCGCCGAGCGCGAAGAAGTCCTCGTCGGCGCCGACCCCGTCCAGCTCCAGCACCTCGGCGAACAGCGCGCACAGCAGCGCCTCGCGCTCGGTGGCCGGGGCCCGCCGCTCGCCGCGCAGCGCCCCGAAGTCCGGGACGGGCAGGGCCTTGCGGTCCACCTTGCCGTTGGGGGTCAGCGGCAGCGCCGCCAGCGGCACCAGCGCCGCCGGGACCATGTAGTCGGGCAGCACCCGGGCGAGTTCGGCGCGGACGGCGGCCGGGTCGGCGCCGCCGGTCAGGTGGGCGACCAGCCGGGTGCCGCCGGAGGGGTCACGGGCGACGGTGACCACCGCGTCGGCGACGCCGGGGACGGCGCGCAGCGCGGCCTCGACCTCGCCGGGCTCGATCCGGTGGCCGCGGATCTTGACCTGGTGGTCGACCCGCTCCAGGAACTCCAGCTGGCCGTCGCCGCGGTGCACCACCCGGTCGCCGGTGCGGTACATCCGGGAGCCGGGCGCGGCCGCGTACGGGTCGGCGACGAAGGCCCCGGCGGTGCGCCGGGGGTCGTTCAGGTAGCCGCGGCCGACGCCGCGCCCGCCCACGTACAGTTCGCCGGGCTGGCCGGCCGGGACGGGCTGGAGCGAGTCGCCGAGCACGTAGAGCCGGGTGTCGCGGACCGGGCGGCCGATCGGGGCGCGCACCGAGTCCAGCTCCGCGGGGGAGCCGATCAGGGCGTGGGTGACGTCGTCCGAGCACTCGGTCGGCCCGAAGGCGTTGACCAGCGGGATGCCGGGACGCAGCGCGAACCAGCGGCGGGCCAGGTCGGCGGGCATCGCCTCGCCGGTGACCACCAGCCGGCGCAGCGCGGACAGCGCGGGCAGCGGGGCGCCGGCCTCCCAGGAGTCCAGGGCGGCGCGCAGCAGGGAGGGGACGACCTCCAGGACGGTGACGCCCTCGGCGTCGGCGAGCGCGAACAGGGCGCCGGGGTCGGCGGCGAGCTCGCGGGAGACCACCCGCAGCCGGCCGCCGGCGACCAGCGGGCTGAGCATCTGCCAGACCGAGATGTCGAAGGTGACCGGGGCGTTGTGCACCACGGTGTCGGCCTCGGACAGCTCCAGGTCGGCGTGCTTGGCGAGCAGGTGGTTGACCATGCCGTCGCGGTGCACCATGGCGCCCTTGGGGCGGCCGGTGGAGCCCGAGGTGTAGATGACGTAGGCCAGTTCGGCGGGGCCGCCGGCGGGTGCCAGCAGGTCCGCGTCCCGGGCGTCGTCGAGGGCGAGGACGGCGGGGCGCTGCGGCAGGGCGCCGAGCAGGGTGTCGGCGTACGGCCGCTGGTCCTCGCCGTGCAGCAGGACGGTGGCGCCCGCGGCCTCGACCAGCGCCGCGCCTCGGGCGGCCGGGGCCTGGACGTCCAGCGGGAGCCAGGCCGCGCCGGCGCCGAGCACGCCGAGGACGGCGGTGACGAAGCCGGTGCCGGGGGCGGCGGCGATCGCCACCAGCCGGTCCGGTCCGGCCCCGGCGGCGAGCAGCCGGCGGGAGAGGGCGCTGGCCCGGGCGACCAGCTCGGCGTAGTCGAGCCGGCCGGCGTCGTCCTGGACGGCGACGGCGCCGGGACGGGCCTGGGCGAGGGCGCGGATCCGGGGCAGCACGTCGGTGAACACCTCGGGCTGCTGCCGGTAGCTGTTCCACTCGACCAGGACGCGCTCGCGCTCGGCGGCGGGCAGCGCGGTGATCCGGCCGACCGGCAGCGCGGTGGAGACGGTGGCGAACGCCTCCAGGTACCCGAGCAGGGCGTCCCGGAAGAGGTCGAGGCGCTCCTGGGGGTAGCGGTCGGCGTCACCGTCGACGCGCAGCTCGCAGCCGTCCTCGCCGCTGTCCAGGAACAGGATCTGGAGGTCCGGGACGGGGCCGGTGGACAGGTTGCGGACCAGGGCGCGGCAGTCGCCGAGGGCGAACTCGCCACCGGTCTGCAGCACGTTGACGGTGGGGCCGAAGGTGCGGCCGGCGTCGCCGGTGAGTCCGAGCTCGCGGCGGATCGCGTCGTGCCGGTGGCGCTGGTGGCGCAGCGTGCCGCGCAGAGCCGTGGCGACCTGGGTGAGCAGGCCGTCGCGGCCGAGCGCGGGGTGGGCGGTGAGCGGCAGCGGCAGGAAGTTGGCGCGCATGCCGGGGACGGACTGGGCGAGCGGGGTGGTGCGGGCGGCGACCGGGAGGGTGAGCACGACCCGGTCGGTGCCGCAGAGTTGGGCGAGGCAGCCGGCGGTGGCGCCGATCAGCAGGGTCTGCCAGGTGACCCGCTCGGCCCAGGCGGTGTCCTGCAGCCTGGTGACGGTGGCGGCGGGGATCAGGCCGGTGCTGCGCAGGGTGTCGCGGGCGGGCGAGCCGAGGTGGCCGGAGAGCACGGTGGGTTCGATGCCGTCGGCCAGCCGCTCGGTCCAGTAGGCGCGGTCGCGCTGGTGGGCGGGGGAGGCGAGGTAGTCGCGCTCCTCGGCGAGCAGTTCGGCGAGGGTCGGGTCGAGGGCGGGTTCGGCGTCGGGCAGGTCGTACTCGGCGGCGAGGCGGCGGTAGACCAGGGCGCGGCTGAACCCGTCGACCAGGATGTGGTTGGCCCGGACGTACAGCCAGGCCAGTTCGGGGCCGATCAGGACGAGGGTGGCGGCGAAGGCGTCGGGGCCGAGGGTGGACGGACGGTGTCCCTCGGACTCCAGAAACGTTTCGGCAGCCGCGAGCGGGTCGGCCTCGCCGGTCAGGTCGAGCACCGGGAGGGGGCGCTCCCTGGGCGGTTCGACGATCTGCACCGGCAGGCCGTCGCGCTCGGCGAAGCGCACCCGCAGGCACTCGGTGCGGTTCAGCACGCGCTGCCAGGCGGCCCGCAGCCGCTCGTGGTCCAGCGGGCCGGTCAGCTCCAGGAGGTCCGCCATGGTGAACACCGGGTTGCCCGGGTCGAGCTGCTGGGCGAACCACATCTCGCGCTGGGCGTCGGACAGCGGCAGTTCTCCGGGCCGCCCCGGTTCAGGAAAATCGGAAAATGGCGCGGCATGACGCATCGTCATCTTACCCCCGTGGCAATGGCGTTGGGCGGCGTGAGGCGGTCGACGGCGTCAAGCGCGTCGGCCCCGTAGATGTCGCGCACCCAGGCGCTCTGGTAAATGGTGTCGAGGTATCGGTCGCCCAGGTCCGGCGAGACGGCGACGGCGACCACGTCCTGGCCGAGGCGGTGCTCCGCCAGCCAGGCGGCCGCTCCGCTGACCACCGTCCCGGTGGAGCCGCCGAACAGGAAGCCGCCGCGGGCCAGTCGGTGGCAGGTGCGGACGGTGTCCAGTTCGGGCACGTGCACCACGTCGTCGACGAAGCTCTCGTCCAGCAGGGCCGGCCGGACGCCGGCGCCCAGGCCGGGGAGCATCCGCGGGCCGGGCTCGCCGCCGAAGGTGACCGAGCCGACGCTGTCCACCGCGACGATCCGGGTGTCCGGCCGGTGCTCCTTGAAGTAGCGGGCGCAGCCCATCAGCGTTCCGGTGGTCCCGGCGCCGATGAACAGCAGGTCCAGGTCCGGGAACTGGCGGTGGATCGAGGGCGCGGTGGTGCGGTAGTGGGCGCGCCAGTTGTCCGGGTTGGCGTGCTGGTTGAGCCAGACGTACCGCGGCGAGGAGGCGCACAGCTCGCGGACGAAGTCCAGTCGGGCACCGAGGAAGCCGGTCTCCGGCGACGGCTCGGTGATCATGTGGACTTTGCCGCCGAGTGTTTCGATGAGCTGACGGGTGGACAGGTTCGTCCGTGGGTCGACGACGCAGATGAACTGGTAGCCCCGGACGGAGGCGATCATGCTCAGTGCCATCCCCAGGTTCCCCGAGGAGGACTCCACCAGGACGGAGTCCCGGTTCAGCCGGCCGTCCCGTTCGGCCGCGTCGACCATGCTGAGGGCCGCCTTGAGCTTGACGGAGCCGGCGAAGTTGAAGCCCTCGCACTTGAGGTACAGCGGGTAGTCGAACATCGCCCGGAGGTCGACGAAGAGTTCGTCCTCGTTGAACTCCTGCGGCGTTCTGATGATGGGCATCGCCCGTTCCCCTTCGGTGTCAGGAGAGTGACGGGACGTCAGTCCCAGATGATGTCGTCGCCGTGCGCGGAGCCGGTGCCCGGGCCGGCCGGGCCGGTGGCGGTGCGGGCGGTGGTGGCGGTGGTGCTGGTCATGGTGAACCCCCGGTGGCGATGGAGCCGCGGGCCGTGGAATCGGCGGCGGCGGGAACGGCGTGGGCGGATGGGTGTGCTGCTGGGCCCGGTCCCCGTGCCGGACCGCCGGGAGGTCAGTCCCAGATGATGTCGTCGCCGTGCACGGAGCCGGTGCCCTTGGCGACCGGGGCGTGGGCGACCGGGGAGTCCCAGATGATGTCGTCGCCGTGCACGGAGGCGGAGGCGGTGGTCACGTGGACCGGGGCGGCCTTGGCGGCCGGGCCGTCCCAGATGATGTCGTCGCCGTGCACGGAGCCGGCGCCCTTGGCGACCGGGGCGGCCACCGAGGTGGCGGCGCCGGCGACCGGCGCGGTGAGGGCGGCGCCGGCGACCAGCAGGCCGAGGACGGCGGCGGTGCGGGCGGCGACAAGGGTGATGCTGCTCATGGTGAACCCCCGGTGGCAATGGAGCCGCGGGCCGTTAAATCGGCGGCGGCGAGACAGACGAAACGGATGAGTGCTGTGCCTGGTTCAATTCCCGCGGTGAATGACCGCGCGGGACCGGCTCTCGAATCCTGCGGGAGGGGGTTCCGGCCCCCTTCGGCATGACCAAGTCTGTCTCGCACACACGTTCCGTGCCACAGTTCTCCATGTCAGGGTCCTGCCCTGGCAGCACCCTGCAGAGCGCCCGCCCCGCGGGTCACTCCTCCAACAACGGCAGCCGGTCGTCGCTGAATTCGGTCGCCAGCCGCCATCCGCGCAGTTCAGGCGCGTCCCGCAGGCAACGGCGGGTGATCCGGTGAGCGGCGGAATCCGACTCTCCGGATTTCGGAGGGCCGAGAAAGAAGACCAGATCGGCACCGAGGGGGTCGATCTCGACGTAAACGTGCTCCAGTCCGTCGGCCGGCTCGGCGGCGTTCCGGAGCAGTTCGACGAGTTTGTCGGGCGTGACCTGTTCCGGTTCGACGATACCCCGAACCAGACGTCCGACAGTGATATACATGTCAAATCCTCTCGTGGGTGGACCCGCTCGAAGTCCGCAGGAAAGGGCCTGGGCCCGAACGGTGGGTGGTTGTGGGCAGGGTGTCGTAGCATGCCCCCGAGATCCGGCAATGACGTGGCGTCATCAGGTTCGCAATATCGGGGGGGCAGGCGGTGCTGTCAGTGTTAGGACTGGATCCCGACGCCGAGGCCGTGTACCGGACGGTGCTGGCCAGGCCTGAACTCGGAATCCCAGGAGTGGCACAGGACCTCGACTGGCCCGAACAACGGGTCCGGGACGCCCTGGACGGACTGGCCCGGCTCACCCTGATCAGGCACTCCGAGCTGGAGCCCGGACACCTCCTCCTGGTCAACCCCGAGGTCAGCCTGGCCATGCTGATCGGCCGCCAGGAGGTCGAACTCGCCGAGCGGCAGCGCCAGATAGCGCACAGCCGGCTGGAGGCGGCCAAGCTGGTCGCCCAGTACGCCGAGAGCCGCAAGGGCGAACGGGGCCTGGGCGTCGAGCAGTTGGAGGGCGTCGACCAGATCCGGCTCCGACTGGAGGAGCTCTCGCACTCCTGCGCCAGCGAGATCATGGGCTTCGCGACCGGCGGCGGACAGTCGCCGGCCGCCCGAAGAGCCGGCCAGGTCGCCGACCAGGAGGTCTTCGACCGGGGCGTGCAGATGCGCAGCATCTACCTGGAGAGCGCCGCCAACGACGGCGGCACCATCGCCCACCTGGAGTGGCTCACCGAGCGGGGCGCCCGGGTGCGGATAGCGCCGTCGCTGCCGATGCGCCTGGTGATCTTCGACCGCAAGGTCGCGGTCGTCCCGACCGATCCGGACGACACCAGCGTGGGGGCCCTGGTGCTGTCCGGTCCGGGACTGGTCTCCGCGCTCTGCGCGCTGTTCGAGTACGTCTGGGAGAACGCCGCCCCGTACGGGAAGGCCCCGGCCAAGGGGGCCGAGGGCCTCAACCCGCAGGCGATGGCCGTGCTCAGCCTGCTCGCCCAGGGCCACACCGACGAGGTGGTGGCCCGCAAGCTCGGCGTCTCGGTGCGCACCTCGCGCCGGATCACCGCGGAACTGATGGCCTGGCTCGGCGGCCGCAGCCGCTTCCAGGCCGGGGTGATCGCCGGCGAGCGCGGCCTGCTCCAGGGCGGCGCGCCGCCGCGCGAGGGCGACTGAGGGCAGCTGCCCGGCGGCGCGCGGACGCGGCCGGCCGGTTCGCACGGGACGACTGCCGTCCCGTGCGAACCGGCCGGCCGGGTGGTGCGTCAACGCGTCACCGCGGTGCGGTAGACCCGCAGGTTGACCGGGATCAGCACCGCGATCAGGGCCGCCACCACGATCACCGCGAGCAGCACCGGGTGCCGGTCCGGCAGGCTGCTGCCGACCACCGACGGGGCGTTGCCCCACAGCTCCCGGCAGGCCGCGGCCACCAGGCTGACCGGGTTCCACTCGGCCACCGCGCGCAGCCAGGCGGGCAGCCCGGACAGCGGCATGAACGAGTTGGACAGGAACGACAGCACGACCAGGAACAGCGCCGAGATGCCGTTGATCGCCTCGGCGTTGCGCATCAGCATGCCGACCAGCGCGCCCAGCCAGAGCATCGCGTAGGCGAAGGCCAGCACCAGGACGAAGCCCAGGGCCGCCGAGCCGACGTCCTTGTGGATCCGCCAGCCGACGCCCAGGCCGGCCAGGGTGACGGCGAAGGTGGCGGCCGCGGCGGTCAGCAGGTCGGCCGCGGTGTGGCTGACCAGCACGGCGGAGCGGCCCATCGGCAGCGAGCGGAAGCGGTCGATCAGCCCGGTGCGCAGGTCGGTGGCCACGCCCAGCGCGGCGACGCCGACGCAGGTCAGGCCGACCTGGGCGAACACCCCGGCCATCACGTAGTCGTGGTACTCGCCGGAGCCGGTCACGGTCACCACGCTGGCGAACAGGTAGCCGAGCACGACCACCATGGTCACCGGGGTCAGGGTGATCGCGATGATCTTCTCCGGAGTGCGCCGCAGGTGCCGCAGGTGGCGGCCGATCAGCGCGGCGGTGTCTCCGATGGCCGTGCCGAGGCCGGCCGAGGCGCCGATGTCGCTCACTGCTCGTCTCCCGTCCGTCCGGCGGCGGCCGCCACCGGTTCCCGTTCGCCCTGCTCGGCCTCTTCGCCCTGCCCGGGCCCTTCGCCCTGCCCGGTCCGCGGCTGCGGTGCGCCCGGTGCGAGCGCGGGTGCGCCCTCCTCGGGGGCCCGGCCGATCTGGGTGCCGCGCCCGGTCAGGTGGAAGAACACGTCGTCCAGCGAGGGACGGCGCAGCGCGAAGTCCGTCACCGGCACCCGGGCCGTCTCCAGGGCGACCGCGGCGGCGGCGATGGTGCCGATGCCGTCGGCCAGTTGGACGGTGATCCGGCGCCCGGTGCGGTCCACCTCGGGTTGGGCGGCGGCCACCGGGGCGAGCACGGCCAGGGCCTGGGCGATGGCCGCGTCGGTGCCGACGCCCACCTCCAGCCACTCCTCGCCGACCTTGCGCTTGAGCTCGTCCGGGGTGCCCTCGGCGATCACCGTGCCGGTGTCGATGACCAGGATCCGGTCGGCCAGGAAGTCGGCCTCCTCCAGGTACTGGGTGGTGAGCAGCACGGTCACCCCCTGGGCGACCTGTTCGCGGACCATCTCCCAGAGCACCAGCCGGCTCGCCGGGTCCAGCCCGGTGGTCGGCTCGTCCAGGAACAGCACCTCGGGCCGGCCGATCAGCGCGGCGGCCAGGTCCAGCCGGCGGCGCATGCCGCCGGAGTAGGTCTGGGCCGGCTTCTCGGCGGCGTCCTCCAGCTCGAACCGGGCGAGCAGCTCGGCCGCCCGCTCCCGGGCGCCCTTGCGCCCCAGGTGCAGGAGCCGGCCCAGGAGTTCGAGGTTCTCGCGACCGGTGAGCAGCCCGTCGACGGCGGCGTACTGACCGGCCAGGCCGATCCGCCGGCGCACCTGGCGCTGCTGGCGCACGACGTCGAAGCCGGCCACCTCGGCCCGCCCCTGGTCCGGTTCGAGCAGGGTCGCGAGCAGTCGGACGGTGGTGGTCTTGCCGGCGCCGTTGGGGCCCAGCAGGCCGAGCACGGTGCCGGCCGCGACCTCGAGGTCCACGCCCTTGAGCGCGTGGTGATCGCCGTATCTCTTGCCGAGTCCGGTCGCCCTGATTGCGGTGTCCATCATTCATTCCCCCTTCCACGGAGGTCTGTGGATCGTTCGGAAAGCAGACGCCGGAGCACATTCCGGCGCGGAATCGTGAAATTCGGTGGAATCGTTCGGGTCGGCCCGCGGGCCCGGTCGGGTACTCGCGCACTCGACGACCGGTCGGTCGCTCGGGGCGGCCGGCCGACTTTCCCGAATCATCGGCCCGGCGTCACTCGAATGTGGTCCGCTCGAATGGTTGTCCCTCAACGGGGACCGACCGTAGCACCGGGGAAACGAGGCCGGTAAGGGGCTCCGGCCCGCCTCCGCTGGCAGCAGCTTGCCACCGCAGGATGCTGCAACTCCCAGGGGCTCCAAAGCCGTTCGCGAGGGCCTACGGTCATGGTTATTCCGCCGGTCCCCCTCGAGCCGGTCAGGACACATCCAACCCGTCTGTCGCCACCGCGGCTTGATCATTGCCGCCGATCGCAGGAGAGGTAATGGCACGTCAAAGCAATTTCGCGGCCCGGCTGGGCGAGTGGAGTGCCCAGCACCGCAAGACAGCCGTCTTCGGCTGGATCATCCTGGTCATCCTGGTCACCGTGCTCGGTGGCATGGTCGGGCAGAAGAGCCTGACCCAGGCCGACTACGGGACCGGGGAGTCCGGCAAGGCCGCCCAGATCCTCAAGGACGCCGGGATCAACGACCCGGTCAACGAGCTGATCCTGGTCCACAGCGACGCGCTGACCGCGGACTCCGCGGAGTTCCGCGGCGCCGTCCAGGCCACCGCCGACGCGGTCAACAAGACCGGTCTCGCGGAGAACCTGCGGGACCCGTACACCACCCAGGCCTTCTCGGCCGACAAGCACTCGGCGCTGATCATGTTCGCCGTCACCGGCGACCCGGACACCGCGGCCGACCGGATCGACCCGGTGATCACCGCCGTCCAGGACACCGCCAAGGCCCACCCCCAGGTGACCCTCGGCGAGTTCGGCGGCGCGACCGCCCTCAAGGGCATCAACGACAGCCTCGGCGACGACTTCACCCGCGCCGAACTGACCGCCCTGCCGGTCGCGTTGGGCATCCTGCTGGTGGTCTTCGGCGCCTTCGTGGCGGCCGTGCTGCCGGTGGCCCTGGCGGTCACCGCCTGCATCGGCGCGCTCGGGCTGCTCGCGCTGAGCAGCCAGGCGGTGCCGGTGGACGGCATGACCAACTCGGTGATGTTCCTGATGGGCCTCGCCGTCGGCGTCGACTACTGCCTGTTCTACCTGCGCCGCGAGCGCGAGGAGCGGGCGGCCGGCCGGGACAAGGCGACCGCGCTGCGGATCGCCGCCCACACCTCGGGCCACTCGGTGATGGTCTCCGGCCTCACCGTGATGGTCGCGATGGCCGGCATGTTCCTCTCCGGGCTGACCGTCTTCGAGGGCTTCGCGATGGCCACCATCGAGGTCGTCGCGGTCGCGGTGGTCGGTTCGATGACCGTGCTGCCGGCCCTGATGTCGATGCTCGGCGACAAGGTCGCGGCCGGCCGGATCCCGTGGATCAGCAAGCGCCGTCAGACCGCCGCGGCGAGCCCGAAGCCCGCCAACGCGCTGCTGCGCGGCGTGCTGGCCCGCCCGGGGATCTTCGCCCTGCTGTCCGCCGCCGTGCTGCTGGTGCTGGCCCTGCCGGCGCTCGGCATGAAGACCGAGAAGCTCGGCATGGACAAGCTGCTGCCCTCGGACAACCCGCTGGTCTCGGTCTCGCAGCGGATCGACCGCGAGTTCCCGGGGTCGCCCTCGCCCGCCACCGTGGTGGTCAAGGCCGACTCCATCGACTCGCCGCAGGTCGCCAAGAGCATCGAGGACTTCAAGCAGGCCGCCCTGGCCTCCGGGAAGACCGGCAACCAGATCGACGTGCGGTACTGGAAGGACAAGAACATCGCCCAGATCAGCGTTCCGCTGGCGGGCAACGGCACCGACGCCACCTCCAAGGCGGCCCTGTCGGCGCTGCGCGGGCAGATCGTCCCGCAGACCCTCAAGACCGTTCCGGGCACCACCGCGCTGGTCGCCGGTGACCTCGCCTTCTCGGTCGACTACAACAACCAGCTGGACCGCAGCATCGTCCCGGTGTTCGCCTTCGTCATGGGCGTCACCTTCCTGCTGATGCTGGTCTCCTTCCGCTCGCTGACCATCTCGATCACCTCGATCCTGCTCAACCTGCTCTCGGTGGCGGCCGCGTACGGCGTGATGACCGCGGTGTTCCAGCACGGCTGGGGCGCCTCGCTGGTGGGCACCAAGGCGCCGGGGGCGATCGAGTCCTGGATGCCGCTGTTCGTCTTCGTGGTGCTCTTCGGCCTCTCGATGGACTACCACGTGTTCGTGGTCTCCCGGATCCGCGAGGCCTACCTCTCGGGCAGGTCCAGCCGGGAGGCGGTCGGCCTCGGTATCCGCAACACCGCCGGGGTGGTCACCAGCGCCGGTCTGATCATGGTCGCGGTGTTCGCGGTCTTCGGCACCCTGGGCATGCAGGACTTCAAGCAGCTCGGCATCGGCCTGGCGGTCGCGGTCCTGCTGGACGCCACCCTGGTCCGCGCGGTGCTGCTGCCCGCGGTGATGGCCCTGCTCGGCGACGCCAACTGGTACCTGCCGCGCTGGCTGGGCGGCGGCCGCACCACCCGCGCCGCGCACGCCGCCGGGGCGCACCACGCCGCCGGCCAGCACGAGCCGGCCGGCACCGCCTACGTCGGCTGACCCGGCCCCGCCCGCCCCTCAGCACCGCCCGACCCCCGCCCGCACCGGGCGGACCCGACTGGAGCCACCACCGTGTTCGAGTTCAGAGTCATCGACGGCACCACCGCCCGCGAGCTCATCGCGGGAGCCCGCCCGAGGATCGTCCAGGAGGTCCGGGAGACCTACCTGACCCACGGCGCCGGCGAGTCCGTGAACCCCGACAGCTACTTCCTGCGGTTCCCGGCCAAGCCGGACGCCCGGATCATCGCCCTGCCGGCCTACCTCGGCGGCGGCGTCGGACTGGCCGGGATCAAGTGGATCAGCAGCTTCCCGGCCAACGTCGAGCGGGGCTTCCCGCGCGCCTCGGCCGCCCTGCTGCTGAACGACTACGAGACCGGCTACCCGTTCGCCGTCCTGGAGGCCTCGCAGATCAGCGCGGCCCGCACCGCGGCCTCCGCCGTGCTCGCCGCCGAGGTGCTCAGCGGCGGCCGTACGGCGGGCCGGCTGGCGGTGGTCGGCGCCGGCATCATCGCCCGCAACATCCTGGAGTTCTTCGGCGCCCAGCAGTGGGAGATCGACGAGCTGGTGGTGCACGACCGCAAGGCCGAGTACGCCCGGGCGCTGGTCGACCACGCCGACGCCGAACTCGGCTACCCGGCCCAGGTGGTGGAGGACCTGCACGAGGCGCTCAAGGGCGCCGACGTGGTGGTGCTGGCCACCACCGCGGGCGAGCCGTACATCCTCGACCCGGAGACCTTCGCCCCCGGGCAGCTGGTGCTCAACATCTCGCTGCGCGACCTCGCGCCGGAGATCATCGGCGGCGCGTACAACGTGCTCGACGACGTGGAGCACTGCATGAAGGCGAACACCTCTCCGCACCTGGCCGAACAGCTCTACGGCAACCGGGAGTTCGTCACCGGCACGCTGGCCCAGGTGATCGAGGGCGAGGTCGCCGTCGGCACCGACCGCCCGGTGGTCTTCTCGCCCTTCGGCCTCGGCGTGCTCGACCTGGCGGTCGGCGCGCTGGTGCACGACGAGGCGGTGGCGGCCGGCCGGGCGACCGAGATCCCCGGCTTCTTCGCGGAGACCACCCGCTGGTAGCCCCACCCCGGGCCCGCCCCACCGGGCCCGCCGACCCCGGGCCCGCCCCCCCACGAAGGGCCCGGCACCACCGACGAGGGCCCCGACCGCCGTGACCGCGGTCGGGGCCCTCGTGGCGTGCTCAGGCCTGCGCGCCGCCGAAGCGCGCCGCCCAGGCCGCCAGGTCCTCGTCGGTGACCTTCGCGAACAGCACCGGCGGCACGGTGAACGGCGTCCCGGCCGGGACGAGGTCCAGCGCCCGGGCCGCGTCCCCGTCGATCCAGGTCCGGGTGTCCCCGGGCAGCGCGAAGGCGCCGCGCATCGCGGCCGCCGCGGTCGGGACGAACGGCTCGGACACCACCGCGTACAGGTGGATCAGGTTCATCGCCGTCCGCAGGGTCAGCGCCGCCGCCTCCGGGTCGGTCTTCACCTGGAGCCAGGGCGCCTTCTCGTCCAGGTAGGCGTTTCCGGCGCTCCACAGCGCGCGCAGCGCCTGCGCCGCCTTGCGGAAGTTGAGCGCCTCCAGCTGGGCCTCGTACTCGGCCAGCAGGCCGGCGGTCTGCTCGCCGAGCCGCTCCTCGGCCCCGCCCGGCGCGGCCCCGGCCGGGACTTCGTCGCCGAAGCGCTTGCGGCTGAACGAGAGCACCCGGTTCACGAAGTTGCCGAGGGTGTCGGCGAGGTCCTTGTTGACCACCGAGGCGAAGAGGTCCCAGGTGAAGCTGGAGTCGTCCGACTCGGGGGCGTGCGCCATCAGGAAGTAGCGCCAGTAGTCGGCGGGCAGCAGCTCCAGCGCGACGTCGGTGAAGATGCCGCGCTTCTGGCTGGTGGAGAACTTCCCGCCGTAGTACGTCAGCCAGTTGAAGGCCTTGACGTAGTCGACCTTCTTCCACGGGCGGCGCGAGCCGAGGATCGTCGCCGGGAACATCACGGTGTGGAACGGGACGTTGTCCTTGGCCATGAACTCGGTGTAGCGGACGGTGTCGTCGGCCTCGTACCACCAGGACCTCCAGTCCCGCGGCTGCCCGGCCGGGGCGGCGTCCGCCCACTCCTTGGTGGCGCCGATGTACTCGATCGGGGCGTCGAACCAGACGTAGAACACCTTGCCCTCGGCGGCCAGTTCGGGCCACACGTCGGCCGGCACCGGGACGCCCCACTCCAGGTCGCGGGTGATCGAGCGGTCCTGGAGGCCCTCGGTCAGCCACTTGCGGGCGATCGAGGAGGCCAGCACCGGCCAGTCGTCGCCGTGCGCGGCGATCCAGGCCTCGACCTCCTCGGTCAGCTTCGACTGGAGCAGGAACAGGTGCCTGGTCTCCCGGACTTCGAGGTCGGCGCTGCCGCTGATCGCCGAGCGCGGCTCCAGCAGGTCGGTCGGGTCCAGCACCCGGGTGCAGTTCTCGCACTGGTCGCCGCGCGCCTTGTCGTAGCCGCAGTGCGGGCAGGTGCCGACGATGTAGCGGTCCGGCAGGAAGCGGCCGTCGGCGTTGGAGTACACCTGGCGGACCGCGCGCTCCTCGACGAAGCCGTTGCGCTGGAGCTCGCGGGCGATCTCCTGGGTGATCTCCCGGTTCTGCGGCGAGGAGCTGCGGCCGAAGTGGTCGAAGGACAGCCCGAAGCCGTCGTACACCGCCCGCTGGGCGTCGTGCGCCCGGGCGCAGAACTCGGCGACCGGCAACCCGGCCTCCTGCGCCGCCAGTTCGGCGGGCGTGCCGTGCTCGTCGGTGGCGCAGATGTACAGCACCTCGTGGCCGCGTTGGCGCAGGTAGCGGGCGTGGACGTCCGCCGGGAGCATCGACCCGACCAGGTTGCCCAGGTGCTTGATCCCGTTGATGTACGGAAGGGCGCTGGTGATCAGGTGCCGAGCCATCCTCGGATGCTCCGATTTCTCCCGCACGCGCACCCCACCCGGAGTGCGGTGCCAGGCGCAGGGGTCCACTGTGGGCTGCCAAGCCTACCGTCGGCCGCTCCGCCGACCGGCCCGCGACGGGGGCAGCGCGGCCTCACGGACGGGTGAAGTCGGCGTACCGGTCGAACTCCCCGGCCTTGACCCCGCGGACGAACGCCGCCCACTTGCGCGGCGTGGTCCGCACGACCACCTCGGGCAGGTCCGACTCGCGGATCTCCACCTGCCCGGCGTAGGTTCTGACCTCCACGCAGTCGGTGCTCTCGCCGCTGGTCGACGCCTTGCGCCACGTACTCATGAGAAGTCTTTCAGTAAGGCCCGGATGAACTCCCGGGACTCCGCCGCCCCCAGCGCGATCGCCGCGGTCTTCTCCTTGATCCGTCGGTAGGACGACAATTCCGCCTCGGAGTGCACGAACTTCGGCCCGTGCACGAGCTCGATCTGGACGGTGTCCAGCTCCGGGACGGGCCCGCGCGCGAGATACGGGCTCTCCGAGGAGCCGGTGTACGTGGGCACACTGAACGGGATCACCCGGATCTCCAGTCCGGGCCGCTCGGAATTCAGCAGCAGGCTGTGCAACTGGTCGCGCAGCACGGCGGGGCCGCCGAACTGCATCCGCAGCGCGGATTCGTGCAGGATCGCGGTGTACGGCTTCGGGCGGTCGACGAAGATCTGCTGGCGCCGAATCCGGAATTCCTTCCGGACCTGCGCCTCCTGGCGGTGCTGGGCGGGGAGCCGCTCGAACACCGCGGCCGCGTAGTCCGGGGTCTGCAGCAGCCCGGGGATGAAGGTGCTGTTGAGGATGGAGAGCGACGCGGCGTGGTGCTCCATCTCGGCGATGTCGATGATCCCGCCGGGCATCCGGCCCCGGTAGCCGTCCCACCAGTACTTGCGGCGGTCCTGGGTCATGGCGAGCAGCGCGTCCAGGTACGGGCCGTCGGGGCAGCCGCAGGTGCGCGCCCAGGTCCGGAGCCGTTCGGCGCTGATGCCCGACTTCCCGTTCTCCATCTGGGAGATCTTGGGCAGGTCGGTGCCGATCGTGGCGGCCAGGCTCTTGGGCGTCACGCCCACGCGTTCGCGCATCTTGCGCAGCTCGATCCCCAGGCGCTGCTGGCGGACGGTCGGCGACAAGCGGGGTGGCATGACTCTCTTCTCCGGATCGCGGCTTCGGTCGATGCTTCCGGTGAAGTGTGACGTGCACACCGGGCCCTAGCTAGCGAATTGGGGGATACCCCACGATGGAGTGAACGTCCAGTCCCTCGGTAGCAACTCTGGCACCCTGACCCTATGGTCGTCCGTGTCACTCGCTGACTTGTTGTCCCCTAAACAGTCGCCAAGTCGCCTATCGGCCCTGCCAATCAGCCGTAAATACACCCAGATGCACGGTCAGGGCGTTCGGCATCACCGACCGGAGACAGCCGTGCCCCTTCCTCCCCCTCCCGGCCCCCCGCACCCGCGCCCCCACCGCCCCCACCTCCCCCAGCGCATTTCCGTACCCCGGTGAATGCCCTTCTGGTCGCCGGATTGTCCGCCCTCCTCCTCGCCGTCCTTTTCGTCGGCTGGCTGGTCTGGCTGGTCAACATGCAGCCCCGGGAACTCCGCTCGACAAAACGGGAGTTGATCCCCCGTCATTCCACCCGTGCCGAGCACGAATAGCCCCGGCCCGGGGCCCGCCGTCAGCCGCGGGCGAGGCGGGCGGTCAGGCGGGCCTTGGCGGGGGGCCACTCGTCGGCGAGCATCGAGAAGTAGGCGCTGTCGCGCCAGGTGCCGGTGGGGCGGAGGCGGTGGCGGCGCAGGACGCCCTCGAACCGGGCGCCGAGGCGCAGGATGGCGTTGCGGGAGCGCTCGTTGAGGGCGTCGGTCTTCCAGTAGACGCGGCCGGTGCCGAGGTCCTCGAAGGCGTGGGTGAGCAGCAGCAGCTTGGCCTCGCTGTTGACCGCGGTGCGCCAGACGGAGCGGGCGTACAGGGTGCCGCCGATCTCGACGGACTCGTCCGTGGGGTTGATGTCGTGGTAGCCGGTGATGCCGACGGCGGTGCCGGCCGCGAGGTCGACGGCGGCGAACCAGACCGAGTCGCCCCGCTCGGCCCCGGCGATGCGGAGGTCCAGGATGCGGCCGAGCTCCTCCTCGGAGGCCGGCGGGAGGTCCATGGTCCAGCGCCAGACCTCGGGGTCGGAGCCGATGGCGGCCCACAGGTCGGCGAGGTGGTGGCGCCCCAGCGGCTCCAGGCGGATGTGGCGGCCGGTGAGGGTGATGGCGGTGGGCGGCTTCGCGGTCATGCCCCCGAACGTAGCGCGCCTCTGCACTAGATGCAATGGATTTACGTACTAGTGCAATGAGTCGAGGGCAAAGCGGAGGGCCCCGCGGGACGGTGCGTCCCGCGGGGCCCTCCGGAGGAACGGGCTCAGATGAACGAGTTGATCTGGATCGTCTCGTCCCGGCCCGGGCCGACGCCGATGGCGGAGATCGGCGCGCCGGACATCTCCTCCAGCGCCTTCACGTAGGCCTGGGCGTTCTTCGGCAGCTCGGCGAAGGTCTTCGCCTTGCTGATGTCCTCGGTCCAGCCCGGCAGCGTCTCGTAGATCGGCTTGGCGTGGTGGAAGTCCGACTGGTTGTAGGGGAGTTCCTCGACCCGCCGGCCGTCGATCTCGTACGCGACGCAGACCGGGATCTGCTCCCAGCCGGTCAGCACGTCGAGCTTGGTGAGGAAGAAGTCGGTGAGGCCGTTGACCCGGGTCGCGTAGCGCGCGATGACGGCGTCGAACCAGCCGCAGCGGCGGTCGCGGCCGGTGGTGACACCGCGCTCGCCACCGATCCGGCGCAGCGCCTCGCCGTCCTCGTCGAGCAGCTCGGTCGGGAACGGGCCGGAGCCGACGCGGGTGGTGTAGGCCTTGAGGATGCCGATGACCCGGTCGATCTTGGTGGGGCCGATGCCGGCGCCGGTGCAGGCGCCGCCCGCGGTCGGGTTCGACGAGGTCACGAAGGGGTACGTGCCGTGGTCGACGTCGAGCAGGGTGCCCTGGCCGCCCTCCAGCAGGACGACCTTGTTCGCCTTGAGCGCCTCGTCCAGGACGAGGGTGGTGTCGGCGAGGAAGGGCCGGATCTTGTCCGCGTAGCCCAGGTACTCCTCGACCACCAGGTCGGCCGGGATGGCGCGGCGGTTGTAGAGCTTGACCAGGATCTGGTTCTTGTCGTGCAGCGCCGCCTCGATCTTCTGGCGCAGGATCGACTCGTCGAACAGGTCCTGGACCCGGATGCCGACGCGGTTGATCTTGTCCGCGTAGGTCGGGCCGATGCCGCGGCCGGTGGTGCCGATCCGGCGCTTGCCGAGGAAGCGCTCGGTGACCTTGTCGATGGTCCGGTGGTACGGGGTGATCAGGTGGGCGTTGCCCGAGACCAGCAGCTTCGAGGTGTCGATGCCGCGCTCGTTCAGGCCGGCCAGCTCGGAGAGCAGCACGCCCGGGTCGATGACGACGCCGTTGCCGATGACCGGGGTCACGTTCGGGCTGAGGATGCCGGAGGGGAGCAGGTGCAGGGCGTACTTCTGGTCGCCGATGACCACCGTGTGACCGGCGTTGTTGCCGCCCTGGTAGCGGACGACGTAGTCGACGGAGCCGCCGAGGAGGTCGGTGGCCTTCCCCTTGCCCTCGTCCCCCCACTGAGCGCCAACGAGCACGAGTGCCGGCACAGGCGTACACCCCTTCCGGTTGGGGCATCCTGCGTAGGCCGCAGTCTGCCCCGAGATAGACGAAGCCCCTGGCGCAATGGCGCAAGGGGCTCTTGCACCGAGAGATTACCTGAGGAAGGACCGGTCGTGTCGTCCCTGTCCACGCCTGGAACCGGCGGTCCCGAGCCCCTTCTGCTGCTGCTCGACCCGGTGGCCCGGCGGACCGACGGGGAGTCGGTGCGGATCGCGAGGGACGTGCTCTGCGGGGGTGCGGACGTCAAGGTGGCCTATCCGGACAACCCGACCGAACTCGACCGGATGCTTTCGCACCGGGGTCGGCGGCGACCGGTGGTGATCGGTTCCGACCTCGCCCTGCAGCGGGTGCTCCAGGCCCTGCACCGCCAGCGTGAGCTGGGCGCGGATCCGGTGGGCATGGTTCCGGTCGGCCGCGCGGAGGAGCTGGCGGCGGCCCGCGCACTGGGTGTGCCGGAGGAGCCGGTGCGGGCCGCGCGGGCGGTGCTGTCGGGGTCGCCGCGCACCTTCGACCTGCTGGTGGACGACGGTGGCGGGGTGGCGCTCGGCGGGGTGCGGATCACCGGCGGCGGAGCGCCCCGCTCGGAGGGCCGTCCGGGTGGTTGGCGTTCGCTATGGGCGAAACTGGCTGCGGCCGAGCAGGCGAACGCACTCACCTCCGACGCGGTCGACCACAGCCCCCGGGTCCGGGTCGAGGCGGACGGCCGGCTGCTGGCCGACGTGCACCGCCCGGTCCGGCTGGTCGAGCTGACCCTCACCGGCGCCGGCGCGGACGGCGCCGGCGTGCTGGAGGTGGTGGTCCGCGCGCCCGGCGCGCTGGTGCGGGCGCGGGCGGCCAGCGTCTCGGTGGTCGGGCGCGGCTTCGGCTACGAGGCGGACGGCCATCCGGTCGGCCCGGTCCGGGCCCGGACCTGGACGGTGCACCCGGGCGCCTGGGGCCTGTTGCTGCCCGCCGCGTGACCTCCGGGTGAACCCCGGGTGAGCAGGCTCACGTTCGGAGCCGCCCGGCGACCACCGCTGCGCACACGGAAAGCCCCAACGGGCGCGAACCGCAAGGCCAACCGCCGCCCGCCGGAATTCCCCCACCCGAATTCCCGGCTCCGTAAGGGGTTTTGTCTACGCGCGTTACTCCGCGATCTCCGCCCGGAGCGGACCTCCCGGGTACCGGAAGCCCTGGTCAACTGCCCTAGACTCGAAGGCGTGCCACGTGGTGACGGAAGACTCAACCACGATCTTCTTCCCGGTGAGAAAGGCCCCCAGGACGCTTGCGGCGTCTTCGGTGTCTGGGCTCCCGGCGAGGAGGTCGCCAAGCTCACGTTCTTCGGCCTTTACGCCCTGCAGCACCGCGGTCAGGAATCCGCGGGCATCGCAGTGAGCAATGGCTCCCAGATTCTCGTCTTCAAGGACATGGGACTCGTCTCCCAGGTCTTCGACGAGGCCTCCCTGGGGTCGTTGCACGGGCATATCGCCGTCGGACACGCCCGCTACTCGACCACCGGTTCCTCGGTCTGGGAGAACGCCCAGCCGACCTTCCGGGCGACCGTCCACGGTTCGCTGGCCCTCGGGCACAACGGAAACCTGGTGAACACCGCCGAACTGGCGGCCATGGTCGCCGAACTGCCCGGCGAGGAGCACGTCTCGCGCTCCGGCCGGACCGCCGCGACCAACGACACCGACCTGGTGACCGCGCTGCTGGCCGGCCACCCGGACCTCTCCATCGAGGAGACGGCCAAGGTCGTGCTGCCGAAGGTCAAGGGCGCCTTCTCGCTCGTCTTCATGGACGAGCACACCCTCTACGCCGCCCGCGACCCGCAGGGCATCCGCCCGCTGGTGCTCGGCCGGCTGGAGCGCGGCTGGGTGGTCGCCTCCGAGACGGCGGCGCTGGACATCTGCGGCGCCTCCTTCATCCGCGAGGTCGAGCCCGGCGAGCTCATCGCCATCGACGAGAACGGCATGCGCACCTCGCGCTTCGCCGAGGCCAAGCCCAAGGGCTGCGTCTTCGAGTACGTCTACCTGGCCCGCCCCGACACCTCCATCGCCGGCCGCAACGTGCACCTCTCCCGGGTGGAGATGGGCCGTCGGCTGGCCGTGGAGGCCCCGGTCGAGGCCGACCTGGTGATAGCGACGCCCGAGTCCGGCACCCCCGCCGCGATCGGCTACGCCGAGGCCAGCGGCATCCCGTACGGCTCCGGCCTGGTGAAGAACGCCTACGTGGGCCGCACCTTCATCCAGCCCAGCCAGACGATCCGCCAGCTCGGCATCCGGCTCAAGCTGAACCCGCTGCGCGAGGTCATCGCCGGCAAGCGCCTGGTGGTGGTGGACGACTCGATCGTCCGCGGCAACACCCAGCGCGCGCTGGTGAAGATGCTGCGCGAGGCGGGCGCCGCCGAGGTGCACATCCGGATCTCCTCGCCCCCGGTGAAGTGGCCCTGCTTCTTCGGCATCGACTTCGCCACCCGCGCGGAGCTGATCGCCAACGGCATGACCATCGAGGAGATCGGCCGCACGCTCGGCGCCGACTCGCTCTCGTACATCTCGATCGACGGCATGATCGAGGCCACCAAGCAGCCCAAGGACAGGCTCTGCCGGGCCTGCTTCGACGGCGAGTACCCGATGGAGCTGCCGGACCCGGCGCTGCTCGGCAAGCTCCTGCTGGAGGCCGAGATCAAGGGCGGCCAGCAGCAGCCGGCCGTCCGCGGCAAGCCGACCAGCGGCAGCGACCTGGACGGCGTCCAGTCGCTGCTCGGCGGGGCGGGCGCGGCCGACGCGCTGCGCCGCCCGTAGCGAATCCACGGTGGGGTCCCGCGAACCGGGGCCCCACCGCTGTTTCCGAACCACCCCCACCTGACCCGAAAGGGCCGCACGCAGTGACCAGCAACCAGAACGGCGCCACCTACGCCGCCGCCGGTGTCGACATCGAGGCGGGCGACCGCGCCGTCGAGCTCATGAAGCAGTGGGTGAAGAAGGCCAGCCGCCCCGAGGTGGTCGGCGGTCTCGGCGGCTTCGCCGGCCTCTTCGACGTGTCCGCCCTCAAGAACTACGAGCGGCCGCTGCTGGCCTCGGCCACCGACGGCGTGGGGACCAAGGTGGCCATCGCGGCCGCCATGGACAAGCACGACACCATCGGCCACGACCTGGTCGGCATGGTCGTGGACGACCTCGTGGTGTGCGGCGCCGAGCCGCTCTTCATGACCGACTACATCTGCGTCGGCAAGGTCGTCCCCGAGCGGGTCGCCTCGATCGTCAAGGGCATCGCCGAGGGCTGCGCGCTGGCCGGCTGCGCCCTGGTGGGCGGCGAGACCGCCGAGCACCCGGGCCTGCTCGGCCCGGACGAGTACGACGTCGCGGGCGCCGGCACCGGCGTGGTCGAGGCCGACGCGCTGCTGGGCGCCGAGCGGGTCCGGGCCGGCGACGTGGTGATCGCGATGGCCGCCTCCGGCCTGCACTCCAACGGCTACTCGCTGGTCCGCCACGTGCTGCTGAACGAGGCCGGCTGGAAGCTGGACCGCAAGGTCGAGGAGTTCGGCCGCACCCTCGGCGAGGAGCTGCTGGAGCCGACCCGGATCTACTCGCTGGACTGCCTGGCGCTCACCCGGGCCACCGAGGTGCACGCCTTCTCGCACGTCACCGGCGGCGGCCTGGCGGCCAACCTGGCCCGGGTGATCCCGGAGGGCCTGCACGCCCGCCTGGACCGCGGCACCTGGACCCCGCTGCCGGTCTTCCGGACCGTCGCCGAGGTCGGCAAGGTGGCCACCCTGGAGATCGAGAAGACGCTCAACATGGGCGTCGGCATGGTCGCCGTCGTCCCGCCGCACTCGGTGGACGTGGTGCTGTCGATCCTGGAGGACCGGGGCGTCGAGGCCTGGCTGCTCGGCGACGTGGTCGACCGCACGGACGAGCACGAGGCCGGTGCGGCCCTGTACAACGCCTACGAGGGCTTCACGACGGCCTGACGGCCGGTCGGACGCGCAGAGGGCCCCTCCGGAGCACCGGAGGGGCCCTCTCGCACGTAGCGGTGCCCCCATCCGCCCCGAGCCGAAGGGGCGCGCCGGTGCCGAAAGGGAGAAGCGAGGGAGCGAGGAACGAGCGAGGGAGCGCCGACCGTCGGCACCGGGTCGGAGCGCCCCGGAGGCGAGGGGCGACCAACACAGCAACGCCGAAGACCGGTCCGGCGCCCAGGGGCGTCAGGACCGGTCAGGCGAAGCTGCGGTTACGAGCGGCGGGAGGCCTGCGACGGCCCGGTGCCCGGCTCGCTGTCGTCCTCGTCGTCGAGGTCGGCGTAGCGGGCGGCGTACTCCGCGTACGGGTCGTCGTCCTCCACCTCCTCGATCGGCTCAGGGTCGATCGGAGCGGTGGACGGCGATGCGCCCAGCTCGTTGGACAGACGGTTAGCATCGAACCCGCCGCTGTTGTACTTCAGCTCGCGGGCGACCTTCGTCTGCTTGGCCTTGGCCCGGCCGCGCCCCATGGGTCGACCCCCTCAACGATGGGGCTCACGGCCCCGAGTCTGACACGTGTTCATGATCAGGACCGGCCTGCCCGAATGGGAGGACCGTCCCTTGGAGCATTAACGGTACCTGTTTCCGCCGCTGGACGGTACGTCGTGGTTGTGACGTGGCGCGCACTGACCGCACCCGAGACCAGGTCTTCCCAGGTCAGGGGAGGTTTTGCGGCGATTTGCACGCTGTCCAGAGGTGTCTCGGGTCCGTCGTTCCAGGACTGATTATCCCCCCTACGGGGGCGTTGGATCACCTGATCGGACGCAGAAGTGAGAATCCGGTTCCACATCGTGATGCGCGGGGGGCCGGAGGTGGCGGCCCCCCGCGCGTCAGGCGCCCGGGAGGGGTCCGGAGGGGGTCCGGGCGGAGCCGGACCGGCCCGCCGGATCAGCCGCGGCGCGAGCCCGGCAGCAGGACCGTGCGCAGCGCGCTGATCTCGCGCATCCGCTTCTCGGCCAGGCGGTCCGCGGCGACGGCCGGCGGGATGCCGTCGGAGGCGGCCCGGGTGAAGATCTCCAGGGTGGTGTCGAAGATCTTGGTGGCCTTGTTCTTGGCCCGCTCGAAGTTGAAGCCGTCGATCTCGTCGGCGACCTGGATCACGCCGCCGGAGTTCACCAGGTAGTCGGGGGCGTAGAGGATGCCGCGGTCGGCCAGGTCCTTCTCGACGCCCGGGTGGGACAGCTGGTTGTTGGCCGCACCGCAGACGATCGAGGTGCCGAACCCGCCGAGCGCGGCGACCACGTCGTCGGTCAGCGCGCCGCCGAGGGCGCACGGGGCGTAGACGTCCAGCTCGGCCCGGAGCAGGGCGGCGGTGTCGGCGACCACCTCCACCTCGGGGTGGGCGGCGCGCACCCGGTTGACGGCCGCCTCGAACGGGTCGGTGACGACGACGGTGGCGCCGTCCGCGACCAGGTGGCCGACCAGGTAGTGGCCGACCTTGCCGACGCCCGCGACGCCGACCCGCTTGCCGCGCAGGGTCGGCTGGCCCCAGCGGGCCTGGGCGCTGGCGCGCATGCCCTGGAAGACGCCGAAGGCGGTCAGGATGGAGGAGTCGCCGGCGCCGCCGTGCTCGGGCGAGCGGCCGGTCACGAACTCGGTCTCGCGCGCGACGACGTCCATGTCCTGGACGTAGGTGCCCACGTCGCAGGCGGTGATGTAGCGGCCGCGCAGCGACTCGACGAAGCGGCCGTAGGCGCGGAGCATCGCCTCGTTCTTGTCCTTGTTCGGGTCGCCGATGATGACGGCCTTGCCGCCGCCGAGGTCGAGCCCTGCCAGCGCGTTCTTGTAGGACATGCCGCGGGACAGGTTCAGCGCGTCCTCCAGGGCCGCCTCCTCGGAGGCGTACGGGAAGAAGCGGGTGCCGCCGAGGGCGGGGCCGAGCGCGGTGGAGTGGATGGCGATGATCGCCTTGAGACCGGAGCTGCGGTCGTGGCAGAGGACGACCTGCTCGTGGCCGTCGCCGGGGGCGCCGTCCTGCTCGGTCCGGAAGATCCTGCTGAGCACACCGGGTGCGGGGTGCGTGGCGGGGGTCTGTACGTCGGTCACTGTGGTGACTCCAGTATCGAGGGCCCGCTGCTGTGGTGCGGGCGTCTGGGGCGAAAGCGTAGTCGCGCGCGCGGGCCCGACCGGCCCTCTTGTCCGAGCTTGTGCCCATTGTCCGAGGAGTGAGACGCGAGGGGGCCGGAGTCCGGGCGCGAACGGTTCGGGGTCGCGCCCTCCCGGGGCCGGGCGGCGCGTGCGACCATGCAGGACGTGACCGTCGTGCGCACCTCCGTACTGCCGCCCTACGCGGCCCACCTGCGGGTCTACGAGCCGCTGGCGGCCTATCCGGAGCCCGAGCGGGCGCACTGGCAGGCCTACGCCGCGGAGCACGGGCCGGACGCCGCCGCGGCGGAGCAGTCGGTCGCGGCGGCGGTGCTGGAGGAGCAGCGGGCCGCCCTGGTGGAGCTGGCCGCCCGCACGCCCCGGGCGCTGCCGGAGCAGGAGAGCGGCCGGGCGTACCTGCGGACCGTGGACGGCGTACTGTACGTGTGCCCGTGGGCGACCAGGCTGCGCAGTTGGCAGGCGCTGGAGGAGCTGCGGGCGGGGGCCCCGGTGGCGCTGGTGGACACCGCGGTGCCGCCGGTGACCCGGGCGGCCGCCGAGGCGGACCGGGAGCGCTGGCTGGCCGGGCACCCGGACGCCCGGCCGTGGATCCTCACCAGCCGGTGGGAGGTCCCGGTGCGCTGGTTCCTGCCGTTCGGGGACGAGGACCGGTGCTTCGTTCCGGGGGGAGCGGGCACGGAGGAGGGGGAGCGGGGGAGGCCGGCGGCGCTGTTCTACCTGGTGCCGATGGCCCAGGCGCGGCGCCGGGTGGCACGGGCCTACCGGGCGCTGCGCGAGGCGGTGCCGGACGGGGAGCTGGTGCGCGGGGCGGAGCGGGTCGGGCGGTGGCTGGAGGAGTTCCATCCGCGCTCGCTGGTGGAGCTGGACTACGGGGGGCTGGTGCATCTGTTGGGGCCGGAGCGGTTGTTGGCGGACCGTTCGGCGGGGGAGCTGGAGGACGGGCTGCGCGCGCTGCGGGCCGGGGACACCGCGGAGGCGCTGCGGGCGTACGGGGAGCTGACGGGGCGGTGGCAGCGGGTGCTGGCGCTGCGGCACGCGAACTGACGTCGGACCTCCCGTGTATGACTGTCAGAGGTCTTTGGTCCACAACGGTGCCGACCAAGGTCCCGGTTCGGGTCAATAGCTGTCGAACGTGACACTACTCACCGTTGACGCGAACTAACCCCTATGTGCAAAAATGGGACAACCAGCCCAACTTCACGTGAGCGTGCCCACTTTTGGGTGGTTCTGGAGTCGATGCGTGCTTTGCGGGGAAACGGAGGGTCTGGTCCCCTCGTAACCGGATGTCACGGCCGTGTGACTGTCCGTTATGGGGTGGTCCATCGCCATCCGTCGGCCTTGAACCCGTGAGGGGTCAATTTTGGCGGTTTGGTCGATAGGGCTGGACGGATGGTGTAGTTGTAGACACCAGGACAAGCCGTTCGTCCTATAACCGACTCGGCCCGTCTATGCCATTTCGGGCATCGCGGGCCAAGGTGCAGAATTTGAAGGATAGAACCGCCCTGGTTCGGTTCTCCCGAGGAGGCCGCTCATGACCGCTCGTACCCCTGATGCTGAGCCGCTGCTGACGCCGGCAGAGGTTGCCACCATGTTCCGCGTGGACCCGAAGACGGTCACCCGCTGGGCCAAGGCCGGCAAGCTCACGTCGATCCGCACGCTCGGCGGTCACCGCCGCTACCGTGAGGCGGAGGTGCGCGCTCTGCTGGCGGGGATTCCCGCTCAGCGCACTGAGGCCTGATAGGCCAAAGGCTCTTTCGAAGGGGCCGCTTACCGGACTCCGCCGGGTCCGGTAAGCGGCCCCTTTGTCATACCCGGCGACGGCCCCCCAACGGTCGGAATGCTGAACTCCGGATAACGATTCGGTGCGCATGGTGCGGGGGGGATTTACAGTGAATAACAGTGCAATTTTACATATTAAATTAGTGGAGTCCGGAACGGGTCGTTTCGAGGGCGGTTTCACGGGGGTGCGGGTGACGACCGTCACGCGTTCAACCACTTGTGGTCCGGATCCGGTGCGGAGTAAGGGCCGTACGGCCAAACGCAAGAGGCCCGGAACCTTGACGATTCCGGGCCTCTCGCACTGCGGCGATCCTGACGGGACTTGAACCCGCGACCTCCACCTTGACAGGGTGGCGAGCTAACCAACTGCTCCACAGGACCAGAGTGTTCTGATCTCGTTCACCCGCTTGCCGCGCTGCGAACAAGACAGACTGTAGCCCATGGTGGGCCCCCAGGTCGAACTGGCTCCTGAGGGCCCCACGGCGCACCCGCAGCTCAGCGGTGCCGCCCGGGTCACAGCGTGGCCCGGGCCGCCTCCATCGCCTTGGTGATCCGCTTCTCCGAGACCGGGCTCGGCGTGCCCAGCCCCTGGGCGAAGAAGCTGACCCGCAGCTCCTCGATCATCCAGCGGATCGCCAGCACCTCCGCGGAGGGCTGCTGCCCGGCCGGCACGGCGGCCAGCAGCTCCCCGTACGCCTGCTGCACCTGCTGGACCTTCAGTAGCTGCTGGGCGTCCCGCTGCGGGTGGTTGGGCAGCGCCTCCAGCCGGCGGTCCACCGCCAGCAGGTAGCGCTTGAGGTCGGGCAGCCGCTGCCAGCCGGTGGCGGTCACGAAGCCCGGGTGCACCAGCGAGGCCAGGTGCAGCCGGACGTCGTTCACCGCGTTCAGCAGCACCGGGCTGCTCACCGACTTCAACCGGGTCGAGGCCTTGTGGAAGGCGATCAGCGCGGTGGCCGTCTTGAGCGTGGTGTCCGCGGACAGGTCGTACAGGTCCGTCCGCACCTTGTCGTGCAGCTTGGCGAAGGCCGCCTCGTCCCAGGCCGGGCCGCCGGACAGCGTCATCAGCCGGTCCGTCGCGGCGGCGACCACGTCCTCGAACAGGGCGGCGATCGAGCCGTGCGGGCTGTGCGAGAGCGCCAGCTTGGCCTGGTTGCCCAGCCGGCCCTGGATCGACTTGGCCGGGGAGGTGGTGGTCAGCATCAGCAGCCGGCGGGTGCCCGCCCACATCGCCTGCGCCTGCGCCGGCGGGGTGTCGAACAGCTTCACGCCGACCGTGGCGCCCTCGTCCACCAGCGCCGGGTAGGCGCGCAGCGAGTGGCCGCGGGAGCGCTGCTCGAAGGTGCGCTGGAGCACCGGCAGCCCGGCCGGCCAGGCGGTCAGCCCACTCTGCTCGATGCCCTGCCCGGAGGCGGCCGAGGAGAGCGTCTCCTTGAGCTTGGGCTTGAGCCTCAGCCGCAGCTCCTCCAGGTCCTTGGACTCGGCCAGCCGGCGCTTCCCGTCCACCACCCGGAAGGTCACCTTGAGGTGCTCCGGGACCCGCTCGTCGTCCCAGGCCTCCGGGGGCACCGTGACGGCCGTCAGGCGCTTGAGGGCGTGCTCCAGGGACGGCAGCAGCGGTTCCTGGCGGTCCTTCACCGCGCGCAGCGCCGCCCGGGCGAAGTCCGGGGCCGGCACGAAGTTGCGCCGGATCGCCTTCGGCAGCGACTTGATGTACGCGGTGACCAGCTCCTCCCGCAGACCGGGGATCTGCCAGTCGAAGCCCTCCGCGGTGACCTGGTTGAGCACCGGCAGCGGGATGTGGACGGTCACGCCGTCCGCGTCGCTGCCCGGCTCGAACTGGTAGGTCAGCCGGAAGCGCAGCTTGCCCTGCTGCCAGTGGTCCGGGTAGTCGGCCTCGGTGACGCCGTCCGCGGCGTCGTTGATCAGCATCGACTTCTCGAAGTTCAGCAGGTCCGGCTGCTCGTGCCGGGCCTTCTTCCACCAGGAGTCGAAGTGCCGGGTGGAGACGACCTCCTCGGGCAGCCGGGCGTCGTAGAAGTCGAACAGGGTCTGGTCGTCCACCATGATGTCCCGGCGGCGGGCCCGGTTCTCCAGCTCCTCGACCTCGCCGAGCAGCTTGCGGTTCTCGGCGAAGAACCTGTGGTGGGTCTCCCAGTCGCCCTCGACCAGCGCGTTGCGGATGAACAGCTCGCGACAGAGCTCCGGGTCGATCCGGCCGTAGTTGATCTTCCGCTGGGCGACGATCGGCACCCCGTAGAGGGTCACTTTCTCGTAGGCCAGCACGGCACCGGACTTCTTCTCCCAGTGCGGCTCGCTGTAGCTGCGCTTGATCAGGTGCCCGGCCAGCGGCTCGACCCACTCGGGCTCGATCTTCGCGTTGATCCGGGCCCACAGCCGGGAGGTCTCCACCAGCTCGGCCGACATCAGCCAGCGCGGCGGCTTCTTGAACAGGCCGGAGCCCGGGAAGACCGCGAAACGGGCGCCGCGGGCGCCGCCGTACTCGCGCTTCTCCACGTCGAACAGGCCGATGTGGGAGAGCAGTCCGGCCAGCAGCGACTGGTGGATCCGGTCCGCGTCCGGCTCGGCGTCGGGATGCGGCTCCTCGATCGTCACGCCCAACTGCTTCGCCACGGTGCGCAGCTGGGTGTAGACGTCCTGCCACTCCCGTATCCGCAGGTAGTTGAGGAACTCGGACTTGCACATCCGGCGGAAGGCCGAGGAGGAGAGCTCCTTCTGCTGCTCCCGGACGTAGCGCCACATCGCCAGGTAGGACAGGAAGTCGGAGGTCTCCGAGGTGAACCGGCGGTGCCGTTCGTCGGCGGCCTGGCGCTTCTCGGCCGGGCGCTCGCGCGGGTCCTGGATGGACAGCGCGGCGGCGATCACCATGACGTCCCGGACGCAGCCGTTCCGGTCCGCCTCCAGCACCATGCGGGCCATCCGCGGGTCGACCGGGAGCTGGGCCAGCTTGCGGCCGAGCGCGGTCAGCCGCTTGCGCGGGTTTTTCTCCTCCGGGTCCAGCGCGCCCAGTTCGTGCAGCAGGTGGACGCCGTCCTTGATGTTGCGCGAGTCCGGCGGGTCCAGGAACGGGAAGGCGGAGATGTCGCCCAGGCCCGCCGCGGTCATCTGCAGGATCACCGAGGCCAGGTTGGTGCGCAGGATCTCGGCGTCGGTGAACTCCGGGCGGGAGAGGAAGTCCTCCTCCGAGTAGAGCCGGATGCAGATGCCGTCCGAGGTGCGGCCGCAGCGGCCCTTGCGCTGGTTGGCGCTGGCCTGGCTGATCGCCTCGATCGGCAGCCGCTGCACCTTGGTGCGGTGGCTGTAGCGGGAGATCCGGGCGTTGCCCGGGTCGATCACGTACTTGATGCCGGGGACGGTCAGCGAGGTCTCGGCCACGTTGGTGGCCAGCACGATCCGGCGGCTGCTGGAGCGCTGGAACACCCGGTGCTGCTCGGCCGAACTGAGCCGGGCGTACAGCGGGAGGATCTCGGTGCCGCGCAGTTTCAGCTTGGTGAGGGCGTCGGCGGTGTCGCGGATCTCGCGCTCGCCGGAGAGGAAGACCAGGATGTCGCCCGGGCCCTCGTCCTGGAGCTCCTGGGCGGCCTCGCAGATCGCCTGGATCTGGTCGCGGTCGCGGTCCGCCTCGTCGGCCTCGTCGTCGCCGTCGTCCAGGACGGGGCGGTAGCGGACCTCGACCGGGTAGGTGCGGCCGGACACCTCGATCACCGGGGCGTCGCCGAAGTGCCGGGCGAAGCGCTCCGGGTCGATGGTCGCGGAGGTGATCACGACCTTGAGGTCGGGGCGGCGGGGGAGCAGCTGCTTGAGGTAGCCGAGCAGGAAGTCGATGTTGAGGCTGCGTTCGTGCGCCTCGTCGATGATCAGGGTGTCGTACTGGCGCAGGTCCCGGTCGGTCTGGATCTCCGCCAGCAGGATGCCGTCCGTCATCAGCTTGACCAGGGTGTCCCGGCCGACCTGGTCGGTGAACCGGACCTTCCAGCCGACCGCCTCGCCGAGCGGGGTGTCCAGCTCCTCCGCGACGCGCTCCGCCACCGTGCGGGCGGCGATCCGGCGCGGCTGGGTGTGGCCGACCAGACCGCGGACGCCGCGGCCCAGCTCCAGGCAGATCTTCGGGATCTGGGTGGTCTTGCCGGAACCGGTCTCACCGGCGACGATCACCACCTGGTGGTCCCGGATCGCCGCCAGGATGTCGTCCTTCTTCTGGCTGACCGGGAGCTCGGCGGGATAGGTGATCTTCGGCACGGCGGCCCGGCGCTGCTCGACCAGCAGCTCGGCGCGGTCGATCTCGGCGGCGATCTCGGCGGCGACCTGCTGACGGGCCTCCGGCTTGCGGACCCGGCGGGCCCCCTCCAGCCGGCGCCCGATCCGCACCTCGTCGCGAAGGGTCAGCTCGGGCAGGCGGGCGGCCAGCTCACCGATTCCGGGACCCTCGGCGGGAACGGAGGCGGACTGGACTGCGGGAGAACTCACTGCGGGCATCCCTCTAGGTTCGCAAGGAGGCACGGCGGAGCGCACCTCGGTTTTCGAGCCCCTCCAGTGTCACAGCCGCCGGTGCCCAATCGCGAACGCCGGGCGCCCCGGTCGCGCGGGCCGCGCGGAACGCGTCCGACGGGCCGGGCGGAACGCGTTCGACGGGCCGGGCAACGATCCACGGCGGTTCCGGACTCTGGAGGGGGAGGAGGTGCTCATGGGAGCCCACGAGACCGCACGGGACGAGGAGTTCCGGGCGTTCACCGGCAGTGCGTGGTCACGGCTGCTGCGGACGGCCTACCTGCTGGCGGGGGACCGGCACGGCGCCGAGGACCTGGTCCAGCAGGCGCTGGAACGGGCCTACGTGCACTGGAACAAGGTCCGGGCTGCCGACGACCCGAACGCCTACGTGCGCCGCATCCTGATCAACGAGCACGCCCGGCGGTACCGGCGCAGACCGGTCGAGTACCTGGTCGAGGCCTTCCCCGACCGGCCCGCCCCGGCCGGCCCCGACCCGGACGACCGGGCCGTGCTGCTCGGCGCCCTCGCCGCCCTGCCGCCGCGCCAGCGGGAGGCCGTCGTCCTGCGGTACTGGGAGGACCTCAGCGAGTCCCAGACCGCGGCCGCGATGAACTGCTCGGTCGGCACGGTGAAGAGCCAGGCCGCCCGGGGGCTGGCCAAACTGCGGGAGTCCTCCTCACTCAACGGACTGGCCAGCATCGGAGGTAGCAGCAGATGAGCACGGAGTCCATGCCCGGGGACGAGGACGTGGAGGCGGCCGAGGCCGTGGTCTCGTGGGAGCTGGGCGAGCTGGCGGACAGCGTCGAGGCCGGGCCGGTGCCGTACGACCGGCTGCTGGCCGGCGGGCGGCGGCGGCTGCGGCGGCGCCGGCTGCTGACCGGGGCGGCGGTCGCCGGGCTGGTCGTCGCGGTCGGCGGGGCGGGGACGCTGATCGGCGGCCCGGGCACGGTGTTCGGCGGGTACGGGCGGGGCGCCGGCAGCGCCTCGGTGGCGGCGGTCCCGCCGGCGGCCGTCTCCCCGGCGGCTCCGGGCGCCCCGTCGGCGCCGGAGCTGCCGGGGCCCGGGGTGGCCCCGGTGTCCCCGACGGTCTCCTCGGCCGGAGCCGCCCCGACGGCCTCCGCGACGCCCTCGCCGTCCCGGCCGGCCCGGGACCCGTTCTCGCCGCTGCGGGTCAAGATCAACGAAGGCACGGTGAGCGGCCACGCCCTGGAAGCCTGGATCGCCCTGTGGCCGGCCGCGCCCACCGCGGCGGACGGCCTGGCCCAGGCCCGGCTGATCCAGCAGGAGCGGAGAACCGTCGACCCGCGCCTGCCGGACGACCCCCAGGGGGGCGGCCTCCAGCCCTGGACCCCGAACACCGACCGGGCCGAGGTCTATCTGACCGTGGACGGCAAACGGCAGCCGGGCGACTTCGTCGACCCGGTTCCCGGCCCGGGCGGGACGGCGCAGGACGATCAGGGTGCCGTGATCGGCAGCCGCGGGCTCAACCGCGTCGTCGACACGGGGGGCAGCCCGCAGATGGTGGTCGTCAAGGCCCGGCCCGAGGTCGAGAGGGTCGTGGTCAAGTGGGAGAGCGGCATGGTCATCGAGACGGAGCCGGTGGCGGTCGGCGACTCCCCGGTCCGCTGGTACGCCGTCATCCGCATCCCGGCACCCGGCAACAACACCGTCGTCTCCTACGCGGCCGACGGATCGGTGCTGCGGACCCAGAAGGCCTGGTGGTGAGCGGGGCCGGAGCTCAGGGCTGGAGCGCGGCCTCGTCGGCGTCCGGGAGCCAGTCCCGGGCCGGGTCGTACTCCAGCCACCGGCTGCGGGCCGCCTCCGCGGTGAACGCCCTCAGCAGGAAGTCCAGTTGGCGGCCCCGGTCGGCGTCCCGGTCGGAGCGCCAGAGCAGCGACCAGGCGTAGAGGGGGGTCGGGCCGGCCAGGGGAACGGTCCGCACGCCCGGGCGGCCGGGCAGCGGGCCGTCGGCCGGCACCAGCGAGAAGCAGGTCGGATCCGCGGCGACCTGGTCCAGGAAGTGCTCCAGGCCGAGGTTGGTCGAACCGACCCGGCCGTCGATGCCGAACCGGGTGGCGAAACGGGTCAGGAAGTCCAGGCGGTCCACCGCCGCCGGGTAGCGCAGCACGCTGCCGCGCAGATCCGTCGGGGCCAGGGCGTCGCGGCCCGCCAGCGGATGGTCGGCGCTCAGCAGGGCGTCCACCGGCTCCAGGCGGACCAGGCGGTGCGTCAGACCGGCATCGGTGCCGCCGGGGAGGGCGTGCACCCGGCCGAACCCGGCATCCGACTCGCCACGCAGCACCGCGGCCGCCACGGAGGGCAGGTCGCGGCCCGGCACCGGCTCCACCTCCAGGCCCGGCGCCGCGTCCACCGCCTGGGCGAGGGTGCGCATCGGGGCGTACAGGTGGCCCCACACGTCGATCCGCAGGGGCCGCCCGGCACCTGCCACCGCCGCCACGGCCCGCTCTCCCTGGGACAGCAGGCGGCGGGCGGGCTCCAGGAACCGGGTGCCCGGGGCGGTCAGGGTCACCCCGCGGGCGCCGCGTTCCAGCAGGCGGACGCCGAGGGCGGCCTCCAGGCGGGCCACCCGCTTCGACAGGCCCTGCTGGGTGATGCCCAGGCGGCCGGCGGCGCGGCCGAAGTGGAGTTCTTCGGCGGTTGCGGTGAAGGCTCTTACCTGTGCCAGATCCAGATCCACCTCGGCACCCTAGCGGGTGCCGTTGTGGGGGTGAGGGGGCCGCTGCGCGGGGCTGGGGTGGGGCGGGGGGGCTTTCGGGAGGGTGGGTGGGTCCGGGGGCGGTTCCGGGGGGGGGTGCTCCGGCGGCTGGGTGATTTTCGGACCGCCGACTCTGTGGGTGGGGTGTGATCGCCG